>JBAQUQ010000405.1:0-1851 GCA_049297615.1 Burkholderiaceae bacterium | reverse complement strand
TGCTGCGCCCCGGCATGCTTGGCGATGTTGGCCAGCGCCTCCTGCACGATTCGCAACACCTGCGACTCCTGGCCCGCCGGCAGCTGCAGCTCGGGAGCGCCATCCTCGAAGATCAGGTCGACCTGGGTCCGTGCCCGGAAAGCGCGAATGCAGGAGCGCAGCCCGTGCTTCAGGCCAAGCGGATCAATCGGCGCGCGCAACTGGGTGAGGATGGCGCGCAGATTCGTGTGAGCCGTACTCACCCCGGAGCGCACATCAGCGCAGTATTCGAGCGCTTTCGATTCATCGTGCGCGGCGATCGCGCCTTGCAGCAGGGGCATGCGCATCTTCACGAAGGCCAAGGTCTGCGCAATCGAGTCGTGCACGTCGGCCGCCATGGCCTGGCGTTCGCCGAGCAAGGCCGCTTGCAGGTTCTCGCGCTCGAGCCGCGCGTTGTGCAATGCCAGACCGAGCAGTTCGCCGATCGTCTTGAACAAGGCAGTCGTATCGTCGCCGAGCGTGACCTCGCCGGCGAAAAACAGGTTGTATACGCCCAGCACCTGTTCCCGGTGCGTCAGGGGCACTGCCAGCAGGCCCCGGCAATCCTTGCCGAAGAACCGGCCGGGACTTTGGCGAGCGCAGTGATCGACATCGGCGGTCCAGGCGATGGTATTGCGCGCCAACGCCGAACCGCAGGTGCCGCACTGCGGGTCCACGGCGCGCTCGGCGCAGGCCAGGTGCTCGGGCAACCCGACCGCACTGATCATCTGCAGCCGCTCGCCCTGCTCGGACAGCACGCGCACCGCACCCGCCCGCGCCCCGGCGATACGCATGATGGACCCGAGAAAACGCTGCAGCAGGGCCTCCAGGTCGCTGCCTGTGCTCAGGCCCGCGGCGATCTCGGCCAGGATGCTCGCGTCCTGGCCACGCGGGCCGTCTGCCGGCAGCGGTTTCAAGCGGGTCGGAGAGCCATCGGTGAGCATACGTCGGGCGGCACGAGCGGGAACGTCTGATTGTCGTTCAGCCCGGTATTGGAACCTGTCCGCCGCCGCCACGCCATAGGACCGAACCCGCCCGGCTCGAGGCGCCTCGAGGCGGCGCGGTCGCGCTGAATGCCGCGCAGTGGCGAACGAAGTCGTCGCTGCCCCGGCCGAGGTGCTTGTCGCGATGCAGCACCATGGCGAGGCGGCGTGTGGCGCGCGGCAGTCGGGCGGCGATTTCAACCAGGGTGCCCTGGGCCAGTTCGAGCGCCACGACTTCACGCGAAACACAGCCGAGCGCCGCGCCGGCGGCCACCAGCCGCTTGATCGCCTCGGGACTGCCGAGTTCGAAGCCCACCTTTAGCGGGCCGAGGCGGTCGAACAGCCAGCGCTCGACCGCCTCGCGCGTGCCTGAGCCCGGTTCGCGCAGGGCCCAGGTCGCCTCGCGCAACTGCCGCAGGCTGGCGGTGTGCCCGGCCAGACTGTGCGAGGGTGCCGCGACGATCACGAGTTCGTCGGTCAGCCAGGGGCGCACGATCAGGCGCGGATGCGTCTGCGTTCCTTCGATGAAGCCCACGTCGACGTCGAAGGCCGCCACTGCGGCGATCACCTCGCTGGTATTGCCGATCATCAAGTACACGGGGCTCGACGCGTGCCTGGCCTTCCAACCTGCCAGCAGCTCGGGCAGCAGGTATTCGCCGATCGTCAGGCTCGCAGCGACGCGCAGCGGCGCATCGTGCTCGCCGGAGAACAGATGTTCCAGCTCGGCGGCGCGATCCAGCAGGGAGGCCGCCTTGGGCAGGAGTGCACGGCCGTTTTCGTTCAGCACGAGGCCGCGGCCCACGCGGTCGAACAGCGGCACGCCGAGCAGGCCTTCGAGGTCGACCAGGGC
>JBAQUQ010000404.1:0-10574 GCA_049297615.1 Burkholderiaceae bacterium | reverse complement strand
TCTCGAACCCGCAGCGCGTGATCGACGCCGTGACGGGCCTGACCAAACTCGACGTCGTTCGATATTACGAAAGCGTCGCGATGTGGATGCTGCCCCACCTGCTCGGCCGGCCCGTGACCCTGGTGCGTGCTCCCGCAGGCGTCGGCGGCGAACTGTTCTTCCAGAAGCACGCCGACGTTTCGAGCATCCCCGGCCTGCGCGAACTCGCTTCGGAACTTTGGCCGGGCCATCCGCCCCTGCTCGAAGTTCCCGACGCCACAGCGCTGGTGAGCGCAGCGCAGATGAACACGATCGAGTTCCATACCTGGAATTCGCGGGCGTCGAAGATCGACAAACCCGATCGAATCGTGTTCGACCTCGACCCCGGCGAGGGCCTCGCGTGGAGCCGCGTGCAGGAGGCGGCGACGCTGACCCGCGCACTGCTCGCCGAGCTGGGCCTGCAAGCCTGGCTCAAGACCAGTGGCGGCAAGGGTCTGCACGTCGTCGTTCCGATCGCCCCGCGCCTGGGCTACGAAGCGGTGAAGGCTTTCTCACAGGCCGTGGTGCAGCACCTCGCCAGGACGATTCCCTCGCGCTTCGTCGCCAAGAGCGGCGCGCAGAACCGCGTCGGTCGCGTCTACGTGGACTATCTGCGCAATTCGCAAGGCGCGACCACGGCGGCGGCGTTCTCGGCACGCGCCCGCCCGGGACTGGGAGTTTCGATGCCGGTCGCGTGGGAACAGCTCGACGCCCTGAAGAGCGGCGCGCAGTGGTCGGTGGCCACTGCGCGCGAGCACCTGTCGTTTCAGACGGTCGACCCGTGGGCCGAATACTGGACGGCGCGCCAGACCTTGACCCGGGCGCTGAAGACCCTGCCCCCGGCGCCGGGCTGAACTAGGATGCCCGCGCCCAAGACGCCGTGCCACCGCCAACATGCCGACCCAGTACTACACCGCTGCCAGCCTGGACGGATTCATCGCCACCGAGGACGATTCCCTCGAATGGCTGTTTCCGCTGGGTGACGTCAACGAGACGAGCTACCCGAAATTCATCCTCGACGTGGGCGCACTCGCCATGGGTTCGGCGACCTACGAGTGGCTGCTGCGCCACGTCGTCAAGCCCGGCACGGGCGCAGCCTGGCCGTACGCCCAGCCCGTCTGGGTGTTCTCGAGCCGCGAGCTCGAGCGGGTTGACGGCGCCGACATCCGTTTCGTCCGGGGCGACGTGCGCCCCGTGCATGAGCAGATGCGCGCCGCAGCCGGGGGCAAGAACGTCTGGCTCGTCGGCGGCGGCGATCTGGTCGGACAGTTCTACGACGCGGGATTGCTCGATGAAGTCATCGTCCAGGTCGGCTCGGTCACGCTCGGCTCGGGCAAGCCGTTGCTGCCGCGGCGGATCGTCGCGCCGCCCCTCGAACTGGTGTCGGCGCATCGGGTCGGACCCGGCTTCGCCGAGTTGCGCTACAAGGTAGGGCGCCGGGAATGCAGCAACGGCGCCACGCCGAGCTCGATTTCGCGGCGCGGGTCGCCGGATTCGCAGTAAGCTTCGCCCCCCTCGACCCACACCACAGGCACGCACCATGGCTGCTCGTTCCATCGCATCCTTGTCGCTGAGCTTTGGCCTCGTGTCGATTCCGGTCAAGGTGTTCTCCGCCACCGAGACTTCGAGCAGCGTCAGCTTCAACCTGCTGCACAGCTGCGGCTCGCGCGTCAAGCAGCAATACCTGTGCATCAAGGAAAACATCCCCGTCGAACGCGCCGACATGGTCAAGGGCTACGAGTTCGAGAAAGACCGCTACGTGATGTTCACGCCGGCCGAACTGAAGGCGATGGAAGAGGCGCCGAGTTCGACGGTCGACATCGTCTCGTTCATTCCGCTCGCCGCGGTGGACCCGATCTACTACGACAAGGCGTATTACCTCGCGCCCGACAAACGCGGCGCCAAGCCCTATGGCCTGTTGCTCGAGGCGATGCGCGCGAGTTCTCGCTGCGCGCTGGCGCGCTGGGCGTGGAAGGGCAAGCAGTACGTCGTCCAGGTGCGCCCCGGCGACGGCGGGCTGATCCTGCAGCAACTGCTCTACGCCGAAGAAGTGCGGTCCATGAAGGACCTGGAGATCGAAAAGACCGAGATCCACAAGCCCGAACTGCAGCTCGCCTTGCAGTTGATCGATCAGATCTCGGCCGACAGCTACGACCCCGGCGCCTACCACGACGAGGAGAAGAAACGCATCCTCGCAGCGATCGACGACAAGATCGCAGGCAAGCAGGTCGTCGCGACCGACGGACAGGAAGTGGCCGCGTCGGCGCAGGTGATCGACCTGGTCGAGGCGCTGCGCGCGAGCCTCGCGCCGCGCAAGGCCGCGTCAAAGGCCGGTGATGCCGCGCCCGTCTCAGCACCGGCTCAGGTCCAGGCGGCCGATGCCAAGGAGCGCAAGGCGGCAAAACGCGCCGCGCCCAGGACCGCCCCCGCCGAAGCCGAACCTGCTGCGCGCAAGCGCGCGAGCAAGTAGTTCTCCGGCCAAGTGCGCGAGGCGCCGGCCGGATGCAGACCTATACCCTGCGCAGCATCGAGTCGATGCTCGGCCTGTCGCGGGCCGTGATCACCGGGCTCATCGAGGCGGGCTTCGTCACTCCCGGGCGCGGCAAGCGGCGCGAGTATCTCTTCAGTTTTCAGGACGTCGTCCTGCTGCGCACGGCGTACGGATTGCAGGCCGCGCGAATCGCGCCGCGGCGCATCGTGCGTTCGTTGCAAAAGCTCAAGGCCGCCTTGCCGAGCGAATTGCCGCTGAGCGGATTGCGCATCGCCGCGGTGGGCAACGACGTCGCGGTGCGCGAGGGCGGCCAGCAATGGAGCGCCGAGACCGGGCAGTTGCTGATCGACTTCGAAGTCCGGCCGGCGTCGGGCGAGGTTGAAGTGTTGGGCGCGATGCGGCACACCGGCGCAGCGACCGTCAGCGCGGCGCACTGGTTCGAACGCGGCGTCGCGCTCGAAGCGAGCGATCCAGCCCAAGCCGAAGCCGCTTATCGACGCGCCTTGACATGCGACCCCGGCGACGCGGATGTGTATCTCAACCTGAGTGTCCTGTTATGCGATTCCGGGCGCGCAGCGCAGGCGGCCGAAATCTGCCGCGAGGGGCTCACGCGTTTCCCGAACGCGGCATGGCTGTACTTCAATCTCGGCGTCGCGCTCGAAGACATGGGGCGCCACGACGACGCGCTGCGCGCCTATCAAAAATGCCTGCGCATCGAGCCGGGACTGGCCGACGCGCACTACAACGCCGCGCGCCTGCACGAACGCTCGGGTCACGCGGCACAGGCGATCCGGCACTATGGGGAGTACCGCAGGCTGCAGTAGTGGCGGCCCTCGACACCCCGCCCCCGGCCACTCGCGCAAGGCAGGAACGAATCGGGAGCGCCACCGGCTCGCGCCGTCAGTGGCTCGCCAGCTGGTGGTTGAGCAGGTCGGTGATGAGCATCGCGCCGGGGGCGTGGGTGATGCAAAACGCCGGGCGGGCTTGCGCAATCGCAGCCTGGGGAGTCACGCCGCAAGCCCAGAAAACGGGCACTTCGCCGGGCAGCAGCTCGACGGCGTCGCCGTAGTCGGGCCGGCGCAGGTCGCTGATGCCGATCTGCGCCGGGTCACCGATGTGGATCGGCGCACCATGCACCGCGGGGAAGCGCGCCGTGATCTGCACGGCGCGAATCGCGTCGGCCGGCGACAGAGGACGCATCGTCACGACCAGCGGGCCGCTGAACGCGCCGGACGCTGCGGTGGCGATATGGGTCCTGAACATCGACACGTTGCAAGCCTTTTCGATATGGCGCAGGCGGATGCCCTGCGCACGCAGGGCCCACTCGAAAGAAAAGGAGCAGCCGATGACGAAGGCGACCAGATCGGCGCGCCAGAGCGACCGCACGTCGGTGGGCTCGTCGACGAGTTCGCCATCGCGCCAGACGCGGTAGCGCGGCAAGTCGCATCGAAGATCGATATCGGCGCCGAGCTGGGGAAGCGAGAAATCGCCGGGCTCGCCCACCGCGAGGAGGGGGCAAGGCCGCGGGTTGCGCTGGCAGAACAGCAGGAAGTCGTAGGCATGGTCCCTGGGCAGGACGACGAGATTGCCCTGCACCAGGTCATCGGCGATTCCGCTGGTGTGCGCCCTCACCCGGCCGGCGCGAATGCGGGCGCGCAATCGGGAGGCGCGCTGCGCCGCGTCAGGGTCGAAAATCGTCGGCGGGTTCGTCATGTTGCAAGCTCGTGGGTGGGTGGAGTGATCCGGCACAGCGCGACACCATTGTGCGGCGCGCCTGCAACTTGCCTCGGCTCCGAACGCCCGCGGCCAGCCCATAATCGAGCCAGGCCTTGGCCGTATCGGGTCGGTCCCATCGATTCCCATCCGGCATGGCGCGGATGCGAGCGCCATCCGGGCCTCGCTGCGCCGGGCACGAGCAGGAGAGCGCATGTCCAGGGCATTGAGCCAGGCCCTCGAAGCGGCTTGCCGAAGCTTCGGTGATGCCGTCGCTTTATCCGGCGCGACCGGCGCGCTTCGTTACACGCAACTCGCCGAGCGCGCCCGCGGCGTGGCGCGCTTGCTCGCCGATGCGGGCCTCGAAGCGAACGAGCCGGTGCATGTACGGGTGTCGAACCAGGCGCTTGACCTCGCCGCCCTGTTGGGCGTCTGGCTCGCCGGTGGGGTGGCGGTGGCGATGCATCGCGCGACACCCGCGTCGCTTGCCGCTTCGCTGCAGCAACGCAGCCGCGCACGCTTCGCTGTCGATCTCCAGGGCACTGGCGCCGCGCCGCTGTCGACGATTTCGACCGATCTGCCGCCCAAGCGCGCCTTGTTGGACGATGCAGCGCTCATCATCTTCACTTCAGGGTCGACCGGCGTACCCAAGGGCGTGGTGCTCGGCCACGATGCCTTTTACGCAAAGATCCAGCAGATCGACGCCTTGCTCGGTTTCAGGACCGATGACCGGGTGCTGCTGGTGTTGAACATCACGTTCGGCTTCGGCCTGTGGCTGAGCCTGCTGACCCTGCTGCGCGGCGGCACGCTCGTCATGTCGCCCAAGTTCGAACCCGAGGCGTTTTTGCGCGCGCTCCTCACCGAGCGCATCACGCGTGTGGCCATGGTGCCGACGATGATGCGCGTCGTCTTTTCCGATGAAGGCCACGCAACGGCGATCGATCACGTGGCGCAGCGGGGAGTGCTGCGGCAGATCCTGATCGGCGGCGAATCGCTCGGCGTGTCGCTCGCGCAGACCATACGCAGGCGCTTCACAGGCACCCAGCTGATCGACATCTACGGCCTGAGCGAAACCTCGACCTGCGACTTCTTCGCCTTTCCCGCCGACAGCGCGAAAACCCCGGGCAGCATCGGCCGGCCTTCGCCGAACGTGAGTTATCGAATCGCCGATGCGCTGGGCAATCCGGTCGACGCCGGCGCCGTGGGCGAGTTGCAGATCCGCAGCCCGTATCTGATGCGCGGCTATCTCGACGATCCTGAGCTGAGCGCGGCGAGCTATAGCGACGCCTGGTTCAAGACCGGTGACCTCGCGCGCGAACGGGAAACCGGCGCCGTCGAGCTGATGGGCCGGCAGAAGGAGGTGATCAACCGTGGCGGCAACAAGCTGAGCCCGGTCGAAATCGAACAGGCGATCTGTTCGCATGCCGACGTCGCCGCGGCGATGGCCGTGGGGATCGCCGATGCGCTGCTGGGCGAACGCCTGCACGTCCTGGTCGTGCCACGCGCCGGTGTGAGTCCTTCGATTGGCGCGCTTCGCCAACATTTGGCCTCGAGGCTGGAACCCTTCAAGCAACCCGATGCCTTCTATGTCGCCGATGCCCTGCCTCTGGGCCGAACCGGCAAGGCCGATCGCGGCCAGTTCAAGGGCATGGTCACCTCGGGTGAGCTGCACCCGATCACGCCCTGACAGGCAACCCATCCACGAGCTCGGATCGCCATGACGAACTTTGAATCGATCACCCTCAGCGTCGCCGATCACGTCGCGCACCTGGTCCTGAACCGGCCGCAGCGCCTGAATGCCTTGCACAAGGCTGCCCTGGTCGAGATCAATCAGGCGATGGATCAGGCTGAAGCCGCCGGCGAGGTGCGCGTCATCGTCGTCAGCGGCGCAGGCCGCGCGTTCTCGTCGGGCTTCGACCTCCAGGCGCAAATGGAACAGCGCCCTGTTGGACCGCAGGCCTGGCGCGACATCCTCGACCTCGACTTCGATACCACGATGCGCTTCTGGAACAGCCCCAAGCCGACCATCGCCGCCGTGCATGGCGCCTGCCTCGCGGGCGCCTTCGAGATCGCGATGTCCTGCGACATCACCATCGCCGCCGAGGACGCGCTGTTCGGCGAGCCCGAGCTGAAGTTCGGCGCAGGCATCGTGACCCTGCTCCTGCCGTGGATGACGAGCCCGAAGCAGGCCAAGCGCATCATCCTGTGTGCCGAGGACCGCATCGCTGCGCGCGAAGCGCTCGCGATGGGTCTGGTGAGCCGCGTCGTCGCGCCCGGCACCCAGCTCGACGAGGCGATGCGCACCGCGCGCGGCATCGCACTGATGGACCCGGCCCTCGTCGCCGCGACCAAGAAGGCGCTGAACCGCAGCTATGACATCCAGGGCCTGCAGACCGCCTTGCGCATGGCGCTGGACATCGACCACGCGATCGAGTCACACGGCTCGCCCGACAAGCGCGCCTTCATGGACGTCGCGCGCGAGCGAGGCATGCGCGAAGCGATCGCCTGGCGCGACGCGCGCTTCGCGAAAGCTCGAGACACTCCGACCGAAGGAGACCCGCGATGAGCTTGGACCTGAACCGGTGTTTGCTCGCGGCAGTATTCGCTGCCGGCGCCGTACACGGCGTGCCCGCGGCGACGATCACCATCGCCTGCGGCTCGAACGCCGCCGACCTCGAGTTCTGCGGCCAGTACGCCCAGCAGTGGGGCGAGCAGCACGGCCACACGGTGAAGCTGTATACGCCGCCGGCCAGCAGCACCGACAACCTCGCGCTGTTGCGCCAGCAGTTCGCAGCCAAGGCGTCGGACGTCGACGTGCTCGGCATCGACGTGGTCTGGCCCGGGGTGATCAAGGACCACCTGCTCGACCTGAAGCGATACAGCAAGGGCAGCGAAACCAGGCACTTCCCGGCAATCGTCGCCAACAACACCATCGACGGCAAGCTGCTCGCCATGCCCTTCTTCACCGATGCCGGTCTGTTGTTCTACCGCAAGGATCTGCTCGACAAGCACGGCGTGAAGCCGCCCCAGACCTGGGACGAGCTGGCGGCAGTGGCGAACAAGGTCATCGCCGCCGAGCGTGCCGCCGGCTCGCCGGACTTCCAGGGCTTCGTCTTCCAGGCCAGGGCCTACGAAGGCCTGACCTGCAACGCGCTCGAGTGGGTGAACAGCTTCGGTGGCGGTGACATCATCGATGCCAAGGGCGAAATCACGATCAACAACGCGGCTGCGGTGCAGGCGCTCGACACGGCGGCGTCGTGGGTCGGCACGATCGCCCCCGAAGGCGTCTTGAACTACGCCGAGGAAGACGCACGCGGCGTGTTCCAGAACGGCAAGGCGCTGTTCATGCGCAACTGGCCGTATGCCTGGTCGCTGTCGCAGGCGAGTGACAGCCCGATCAAGGGCAAGGTCGGCGTGGCAGCGCTGCCCAGGGGTCCTGGTGGCAAGATTGCCGCCACCTTGGGCGGCTGGCAGCTCGCGGTCAACAAGTATTCCAGGAATCCCGCCGCCGCGGCCGAACTCGTGATGTACATGACCAGTCCCGACATCCAGCGCAAGCGCGCCATCGGCGGCTCTTATAACCCGACGATCATCGATCTGTACAAGGACAAGGGCGTGATCGCGGCGAACCCTTTCATGGGCGAGTTGCTCAGCGTGTTCTCCCATGCCGTGGCGCGCCCCGCCGCGGTGACCGGGCTCAAGTACCCCGAGGTGAGCCGCGCCTTTTGGGACGCGACGCACGACGTACTGTCCAAGAAGGCCGGCGCGGCGAAAGCGCTGAGGAAGCTCGACGGCAAGCTCAAGCAGGTCAAGCGCAACAAGTGGTGAGCTGAGCCCGCACTGTCCTGGCGTGCCCAGGACAGTGCGGTGATGCATGCCGACCCGCAACCCCGCGATGAACACCCGGACTCGCACCGCCTGGATTTTCCTGTGCCCGACCCTGCTGCTGCTGCTCCTGGTGGCCGCCTGGCCGCTGGGCCGCTCGATCTGGTTCAGCCTGACCGAGACGAATATCAATGACATGTCGGCCAGCAGCTTCGTCGGATGGGCCAACTACTTCGGCGACTTCGGCCTGTTTTTCAATCCGAACCACAGCGAGGGCTTCTGGGCCAGCGACTGGGGCAACTCCATCGCCAACACGCTCAAGTTCTCGCTCGTCTCGGTCGCCCTCGAGACGCTGGCCGGCCTGGGCGTGGCGATGTTGCTGAACCAGGAGTTCAAGGGCCGCCTGTGGGTGCGCACCGCCGTGCTCGTCCCCTGGGCCATCCCCACCGTCGTGTCAGCCAAGATGTGGGGCTGGATGCTGCACGACCAGTACGGGATCATCAATCAGTTGCTGCTCGACTGGGGTCTGATCGCACACAAGATCGCCTGGACCGCCCACCCCGACTACGCGCTATGGAGCGTGGTGGCCGTCGACGTCTGGAAGACCACGCCCTTCATGGCACTGCTGATCCTGGCGGCGCTGCAGACCCTGCCGCGCGACTGCTACGAGGCAGCGCGTGTCGACGGCGTGCATCCGCTGCGCGTGTTCTTCAAGATCACGCTGCCGTTGATCAAGCAGCCGCTGATCGTGGCCGTGATCTTCCGCCTGCTCGATGCGCTGCGCATCTTCGACCTGATCTACGTGCTGACCTCGAACAGCACGAGCACGATCAGCATGTCCGGCTTCGTGCGCCGCGAGATGGTCGACAACGGCCACCTGGGCTTCGGCTCGGCCGCGTCGACCTCGCTGGCCCTGATCATCTTCCTGTGCGCGCTGCTCTTGCTGCGCGCCGCGCGGGTGAGGCTGGCGGAGCGAGCGTCGTGAGCCAACGCCCCTGGTTCGGCACGATCGTCCTCTACGCGCTGGCGGCCCTGGTCGTCGTCGTCTCGGTCTACCCCTTCGTCTATACGATTTCCACGTCGTTCAAGAGCGGCACGGCGCTGTTCTCCACCAGCCTTTGGCCCGACGCGCCGACGATCCGCAATTACGTCCAGCTGTTCGAGGGCAGCCAGCCATTCGGCCGCCAAATGCTGAACTCGGTGCTGGTGGCCACGCTGACGGTGGCGATCGCCCTCACCCTGGCGATCACCGCCGCCTACGCGCTCGGGCGCATCTCCTTCAAGGGCAAGAGCAGCCTGCTGCTGGCGATCCTGGCGGTGTCGATGTTCCCGCAGGTGGCCGTGCTGTCGGGAATGTTCGAACTGATGCGGGCCTTGGGGCTGTACAACCGCTCGATGGGGCTGGTGCTGCCGTACACGATCTTCACCCTGCCGTTCACGGTGTGGGTGCTGACGACCTTCATGCGCGCGCTGCCGCGCGAACTTGAAGAAGCCGCCATCATGGACGGCTGCGGCCCGCTGCGCATCGTCTTCCAGGTCTTCATGCCCCTGCTCTGGCCGGCGCTCGTTTCGACCGGGTTGCTGGCCTTCATCGGCGCCTGGAACGAGTTCCTGTTCGCCCTGACCTTCGTCACCGACAACGAGTCGCGCACCGTGCCGGTCGCCATTTCGCTGATCACCGGCGCCACGGCCTACGAGATTCCCTGGGGCAGCATCATGGCCGCCTCGGTGATCGTCACCGTGCCGCTGGTGGCACTGGTGCTGCTGTTCCAGCGCAAGATCGTCGCCGGCCTGACCGTCGGCGCCGTGAAGGGCTGAACGTGGACGCGGGCTTATGGTTCGCGCGCCTGGCCTGAACCCCGCCACCGCAGAGACCCGCATGTCGCGCATCGACTTCAAACAGATCTGCAAGCGCTACGCCCCCGGGCAGGCGCTGACGATCAATAACGCCAGCCTGAGCATCGGCGAGGGCGAGTTCTGCGTCTTCGTCGGGCCCTCGGGCTGCGGCAAGTCTACCGTGCTGCGCATGGTGGCGGGGCTGGAGTCGATCACTTCGGGCGAGCTGGAGATCGGCGGCCAGCGCGTCAACGACTTGCCGCCCGCCAAGCGCGGCGTCGCGATGGTGTTTCAGAGCTACGCGCTGTACCCACACATGACGGTGGCGCAGAACATGTCGTTCGGCCTGCGCGTGATGGGCTCGGACAAGGCCGAGATCGACCGCAAGGTGAAAAAGGCGGCCGACATCCTGCAGTTGACGCCCCTGATGGACCGGCTGCCGAAGGCGCTTTCCGGCGGCCAGCGCCAGCGCGTCGCGATCGGCCGCGCGATCGTCAAGGAACCCAAGGTGTTTCTGTTCGATGAGCCGCTGTCCAACCTGGACGCTGCGCTGCGCGTGCAGACGCGCCTGGAGATCGCCAAACTGCACCGCGACATCGGCACCGCCAGCATGGTCTACGTGACGCACGACCAGGTCGAGGCGATGACGCTGGCCGACAAGATCGTGCTGCTGCGCGCCGGCAAGGCGGTT
>JBAQUQ010000403.1:0-1961 GCA_049297615.1 Burkholderiaceae bacterium | reverse complement strand
AAGCGGCGCTGGCGCCGACAGCGTTCCCGAGCTGGCCCTGCACCGCTTCTTCGAATCGCTCGACACGCCCTACCGCGCCTACGAAGCCAGCGACACGCAAGCGCTGCAGCATGCCATCGCCGACGTGAACAAGCTCGAGAAACTGCCCATCGCCTACCAGGACCTGGTGCCACGGCGCGAGCTCGCCCCCTATGCGCAGGGCCTCGCACTGTTGGCCGTGCTCTTGCTGCTGGGTGTGCGTTTGACTGAGATACGGCAATGGGCAAGCTGATGTCGCCCCTGACTCGCAGGCGCGCGCTGCGCCTGACCTGGCTGGGGCTTGGGCTGACTGCGGCCTGGGCCGGATACGAGGCGCTGAGCCTCAAGCGCACCGAGCAGCTCAACGCGCACATCACAGCCGGCACAGCGCCGTCCGAGGACGCCGCCGCACCCCCCGAGCTGATTTTTGCCCTGGCCCATGCGCAGGCGGCGAGCGGCGCGCATGAGCTTGCGCTGAACCGCTATGGCGCATTGCACGGCAGCACCCTGCTCGGCCAGGCGGCGCGTTACAACAGTGCGAACCTGCTGCTGCGCCAGGGCATGGCCCTGCACGCCTCAGGGCACCCGGGCCGGGCGCTGGCCATGATCGAACTCGCCAAGGAGGCTTACCGCGAGGTGCTGCGCGACAACCCCGACGACTGGCCCGCGCGCTACAACCTGGAGCGCGCACAGCGGCTCGTTCCCGACCCCGACGAGGCCGACGAGGAGCCACCGCAAGAGAAGCGCAGCGCGGAACGCGCCGCGACGACGATGCGCGGCTATTCGCCGGGCTTGCCGTGAAGCGCTGGCGCGCGCTCGTGCCGCGCGGGCTGACTGCCGGCATAGCGGCACTTGGGCGACGCGGGAACGGCGAGCGCGCCGCTTTGGCGCTTGCCGCCGTGGCGCTGGCGGCCGGCTTCTTCCACCCGACCTTGCCCCGGCAGCGCGCCCTGGTCGAGCATGTGGTGGTTCTGGACGTCACACAAAGCATGAACGTGCGAGACGAACTCCTCGAGGGCCGGCCGGTATCGCGCCTGAGCTTCGCCAAGCACGCGCTGAACGGCGCGCTGCAACAGATGCCCTGCGGCTCGAAGCTCGCCTGGGGCCTGTTCACGGAAGCACGCAGCTACTTGTTGTTCACCCCCATCGAGGTGTGCGCCAATCGCGCCGAGTTGCGTGCCTCGCTGGAGGGCATCAGCGGCGCCATGGCGTGGTCGGGCAATAGTGAAGTCGCGAAGGCCTTGCACAGTGGCGCGGGCATCGTGAAAGCCTTGCCGGGAGCGCCGTCCCTGGTGTTCGTCACCGACGGACATGAGGCGCCGCCGCTCAATCCCCGGCACCGCCCGCACTACGACGACAAGGCCGGCGCCTTTACCGGCCTGATCGTCGGCGTTGGGCAGGCGAAGCCGTCGCCGATTCCCAAGACCGATCCGGGCGGTCGGCCGCTGGGCTATTGGGGCGCCGACGACGTGCAGCAGGCCGATGCCTACAGCATGGGGCGCGGCGCGAGTGTGAGCGCCGAGGCGATGGTCGAGGATGAGCACGACTTGGCCGGCACTGCCCCTGGTTCAATCTCCAGCGTCGGCGCGACGCCCGGCAGCGAACATTTGTCGGGGCTGCGTGAGGCGTATCTGCGCTTGCTGGCGGCTGAAAACGGCCTCGAATTCCATCGCCTGCGCTCGGTGCAAGGGCTCGCCGACGCATTGCGCAGCGACGCATTCGCGCACCAGGTCGCGGTACGCGGCGACGCGCGAATCCCGCTCTACGCTTTCGCCTTCGTGCTCCTGCTCGCGCCCTATGTGCTGGCCCTGCGCCCGCGCCGGCGCGCCTAAATCAACTCACCCAGCTCACTGCGCAGCGGCATGTCCGCACCGCGCCGTGAACAGGTGATCGCGGCCGCCCGCGCGGCGAAGCCCAGCGCGTCGCGCCATTGCGCGCCGCTC
>JBAQUQ010000402.1:0-4647 GCA_049297615.1 Burkholderiaceae bacterium | reverse complement strand
CCCTTTGACCGAACCGAATGGCGACCGCCGACCTCGCATCCGCCGGTCGCGCTGGTCAACCACGACGCGCTCCGCCGCGCCGCCGTCGATGCCGCGAACCTCTCCGGGATTCCGCAATGGGACACCTTCTGCACCTACGTCCAGGGCTGGATCGCCAGGATCGAGCGCAACACCGCGGGCATGCGCTCCCGCATGGAGCATGCGGACCTCACCGATGACGGCGAGATCCTGCGCTTGCGCCAGGGCATCGTCCTGAACAACACTCGCATCGAGACGCTGCTGCAGGTCATTCGCTTCCCGACCGACATCCTGGACGCGAACGGCCAGATCAAGGAGACCGTCGATGGCTGATGGCGACAACGAAACCCTGACCGCGCTGAACGAAGGCTTCGACAAGCTGGCGACGCGACTCGCCGCGCTGGTGCCGGCAGCACCTGTGGTCAAGGCCGACCCGCCCGCCGCGCCGCCGAAGACCTACTCCCGCGCCGAGCTGCGCCAGGCGGTCGAGGACAGCAAGATCAGCCAGGACCAGGCCGACGAAATCTGGGATCGCCAGACCGAGGCGCGCATCACGCAGACCGTCAGCGAGCGGGTCCGCGGCGAGACGCTGACGCAGACGGTGGAGCAGAAGCGCGACGCCTACTTCTCGCGGCATGCCGAGCTGAACGATCCGACCTCGGCGGCGTTCAAGCGCGTCGATGCGATCTTCACCGACCTGATGAAGAACGGCTCGCCGAAGACGGTGGCGACCGAGCTCGCCGCGCTGAAGATCGCCTTCCCCGATGGCGGCGACCTCGGCCCCGGCGAGACCGTGCGCGGCACCTCGCCGGAGATCGGCGGCGGCGGCTCACCGCCGCGCGGGCGCAACGTCCAGGAGAAGGACACCGACCCGCCGGCCGACCTGAACGCGCGGCAGCGTCAGCACTACGAGCGGTTGGTCGGGCCGGGCAACCTGTACCCGGACTGGAAGGCCGTGCGCGAGGAGCTGAAGCACGCCAAGCCATCGGCCAGGACGCGTGCGGCTTGAACATCCTCACCTTCGGCCGCGGCGATCGCCGCTACGAAACCGACCCGGCCTTCCGCACCAAGCTGAGCGAGTGGCTGGGCCGTCCTTCCGGGCAGTTGGCCGGCACTTTTGTGTGCGAGATGGCCGACTTGCGCAAGATGTTGTATCTGTGCGATAGTTGCTCACGACGATTCAGGGATCGGAAGTTCGGTTACCGTCGCGCCGGCCGACCGCCCCTGAACCAAGGTTGCCTTACGTCCTGCGACGGCTGCCGGGTGATGTTGGATTGCCACTTCCATATCCCGGAGGAGCGCTACTGAAGCTCTCGCCGTCGCGCCCTGTTTTGAAGGAGAGCGGCGATGGAATGGGCTTACGATGCTTCCGGCGGCAAGATGGTGATCAAGCGCTATCACCCCGCCGCCGCGGTCACCGTTGTCGGCAAGCCCTTCATCGCCCCGGCCGCCGGCGCCACCGGCCTCTCCACCTCGACCACGACCTCGACCGCCAACATGGTCGGCGTCAACGTCGAAACCGCCGCCTACACCGCGGCGCAGAATTCCGACGGCTCCGACAATGCGAGCCTGATGGGCGTCATCATCAATTCGCACGCGGTCTGGCGGACCAAGATGTCCGGCGGCGCGACCGAGAACACCGCGCTCTCGGCGCAGACCGTGACCACCGCCTCGACCGATGGCCTCGCCATCACCACGGCGGCGGAATGGTCGAGCCCGACCTTCGACGAGGGCATCGTCTGGGGCGCGCCCGGCTCGCTCGGCGGCGCCAATGCCGGCATCTACCGCAAGATCACCTCGGTCAGCTCGACCGCCGGTACGGTGATCCAGGCTTTCCCGCGGGACACCGTGGTCGGCGACATCTTCTACCGCGCGCCCTACAACTTCGGCGGCACGGCGACGGTGCAGCTCAGCACCCTGCTGACCCAGGCCGATGCGTCGATTGCGGTCGGCACCGGCGCGGCGTTCTTCGTGCTCGACATGCTGCTGCGCGGCGCCAACAACAGCTTCATCTTCATGATGTCTGGCGACCACGTCTTCGCCGGCCAGGCGACCTGATCCAGCGATCTGAGGAGAGAGAACGATGCCGACTCCCGCGGTTTCAGGTTCCTTCGGCGACCTGCTCGACGTCCGCTTCCAGAAGATCTGGAACGATGCGCGCGGCACGCTGCCGGAGATCCGGCCGATGCTGTTCGAGACCGCGCCGAGCAATGGGCGCAACGACATGCGCTGGTCCGATGTCGGCGCCTTCGGCGACTTCGAGCCGTTCGTCGGCGAGGTCACCTACCAGGGCCGCAACCAGGGCTACGACACGGTGTCGACGCCGCTGGAATTCACCTCGGGCTTCGCCGTCGAGCGCAAGCTGTACGACGATGACCAGTACAACATCATGGACCGGAACCCCTCCGGCCTGGCGGACTCCTACGTCCGCACGCGCGAGAAGGACGCCGCGCGGATGTTCAACAACGCCTTCGGCGTCGACAGCTACTTCTACGTCAACTCCGAGAACGTGCCGCTCTGCTCCAACAGCCACACCACCACCGACGGCGACGCCGACACAACCTCCGGCTTCGACAACCTGGTGACGACCTCGCTCTCCGCCGTGGCGGTCGCTGCGGCACGCGAGCAGATGGTCGGCTTCCGCGACGATCGCGGCAACCGCATCCCGATGCAGCCCGACGAGATCATGATCTCGCAGGGCGGCGGTCAATACGAGATCGCCTTCGAGATCGTGTCGTCGCGCGGCAAGGTCGACCAGATGACCAACAACGCCAACGTGCACGAGGGCGCGTACAAGATCATCGAGTGGAACTACCTCACCGACGCGAACAACTGGTTCATGATGGACTCGCGCCGGCGCAAGCAGAGCCTGTACTGGCTCGACCGCATCGCCGTCGAGTTTGGCTACGTCGAGGAGTTCGACACCCTGGTCGCCAAGTGGCGCGCCTACGCCCGCTGGGCGAACGCGCACATCGACTGGCGCTGGATTCTCGGCGCGCAGGTCTCCTGACCATGGGCGTCAACCGGGTCAACGCGCAGCTCGGCGGGCCGAAGCGCACCGCGGCGATCCAGAACTTCGGCTCGCCCGGCCGCAATGCGGTCAACGAGACCGGGCCGAAGTCCGGTTCGCCGAAGGCCTACCCCGGCCGCTCGCCGGCGCGACCGACCGAGACCAATGTCGCGCTGGGGTCTGGCGGCATGAACAGTGTCAACGGCCGGTCCAAGCCGGCCAGCAAGCCGGCCTCGGCGCATACCAATTCGCCGGGCACGAGCGCGGCGATGCCGATGAAGCCCGGCCCGGCCGGCGGCCTGCCGGGCAAGGGCGGGCCGAATCGCTCCGGCGGAACCAAGAGCGGCAAGTTCTACGTGAAGTCGGAGGGCTTCTGAGATGCTGATCAACCAAATGCCGGCGACGGTCGCGGGCCTGCTGTATCAGCACATCGGCCGCACCTTCTTCGTCGCGCCGTCGGCCAGCTACACCATCGGCGGGCGGACCTACACCGCGTCCGACGGCAACGACGGGCTTTCGCCTGACAAGGCGTTGCTGACCGTCGCGCAGGCGCAGACCCTGGTGACGGCCTCGGCCGGCGATGCGGTCTTCCTGCTGCCCGGCGCGCACACCGTCGCCGCGTCGATCGCCGCGTCCAAGGCCGGCGTGACCTACACCGGCCCGGCGCGCGGGCGCGGCAAGAT
This sequence comes from Burkholderiaceae bacterium, assembly GCA_049297615.1. Taxonomy (GTDB): domain Bacteria; phylum Pseudomonadota; class Gammaproteobacteria; order Burkholderiales; family Burkholderiaceae_C; genus JAEMQF01. The sequence goes on along the minus strand of JBAQUQ010000402.1, from coordinate 936 downwards.
ATTCGGTGGCCAAGCGTCGATCACCACCTCGGCCGACGACGAGATCATGAACGTCACGGCGGCCGACATCGAGATCTGCCACCTCACCGTGATCCCGGTCACCACCAAGGCCGGCATCAATTTCTCCGCCGCGGCGACGCGGCTGCACGTCCATGACTGCTACTTCGACATGGCGACAGCGGCGGTCAACACCGGCACCATCGGCCTCGATGCCACCGGCGCGGCGCAGTACCTGCTGGTCGAGGATTGCTACTTCCTTTCCGACGGCGCGCAGGGTCCGGCGCTCGAGCTGACGGCGGTGATCGACTCGGTGATCCGCGGCTGCTACATCACCGCCAATGCCGGCACCTGGGCGGTCGCGGTGCAGCTCGGCGCGGCGACCGAGAACGTGATCTTCGACCGCTGCCGCTGGTCGACCTCCGGCACAGCGATCTCGTCCGGCATCGACGGCACCGGCGCCACCATCGGCAGCGGTGTCACGGTGTGCGACTGCCGCTTCACCAGCCTGGTGACCGTGCCGGTCGAGGACTTCGATGCGGCCGAGGCCGAGCTGGTCGAGAGCTACAAGGGCGGCATCGGCGCCACCGACGGCGGCGCCTTGATCGTCGCCATCACCTGATCCTGCCCGTCACAGGAGCATCCATGCGCCTTTCCGTCGCCCAGCCGAAGGTCAAGAAGGACGAGCCGCTCGACCAGATGGCGGCGCCGCTGCTGCGGCCCCGCCAGGTCAGCGAGATGCGCGAGCAGGTCAAGCGACTCGACTCGACGATCCGCGCCGCCGGCCAGGCCTTCGGCGGCACCACCAACGTCGGCGACACGCGCCGCGCGCTCGGCCGCGTGAAGCAGCAGCTCGACGCCCAGGCGCCGCGCAAGTTCGCCCAGGACGAGCTGGACGAGGCGGTCGCCGCCGAGGCCTCCCTGCGGGAGCAGATCCAG
>JBAQUQ010000401.1:0-1893 GCA_049297615.1 Burkholderiaceae bacterium | reverse complement strand
CTACAAGCTTACGCCGGCGCTGACCGGCACGCTCACCGTCAACCCGGACTTCTCCGACCGGCCGCTCGATGCCCGTCAAATCAATACGACGCGGTTGTAACCGGGGCAGATTTCCGGGCAAGGGGGGAGTCAAGGGGGCAAAAGTATGATTCAAGCTGGGGATGGCTCCACCCGATACTGATTCGCTGGAACGTTTGACGCAGGCCGAACTGATCGGCGTCGTGCGTGGGTTGATTGGCGAAGTGACGCGTGTTCGCACGGAGAATGCGAAGCTTGCCGGCGCCTTGGAGAAACTGAAGGTTGAGCATCAGGCGGTGAAGGACGAACTGGCGCGGCTGAAGCATCTGCCGCCGCGTCCGCCGCAAAAACCATCCGGAATGGAGAAGGCGACGAATGGAAAAGAGCCGAGCGGTCATGGGGACAAGGACGGCCGTTCGACGCGCCGTCGCGGCAGTCAACTCAACAAGCTGACAATCGATGCGGCCGTGGTGGTGAAGGCGAAGCCTCCGGCGGGCTCGCGCCACAAGGGCTACGAGGAGATCGTGGTTCAGGACCTGAGCCTGAATCCGAAGGTGACGCGCTACCGGCGCGAGCGTTGGGAAACGCCAAACGGCGAGACGATCATCGCCGAACTCGATCCTGGAATCGTTGGCGGCTATGGCCCCAATCTGCATCGCCTGGTGTTGATGCTGCATTTTTCCGGCCAGATGACCTGCGAGCGGATTGTCGCGCTTCTTAATGGAATGGGCGTGGTGATTTCCAAACGGCAGGTGGTGCGTCTGCTGACGGCCAAGCTCGAGACGTTCCAGGCCGAAGACGAAGCCGTGCTGAAGACGGCTCTGGCCGATGCGCCCTTTATCACGGTTGACGACACCGGCGCGCGTCACGCGGGCAAGGCGGGTTATACGACGCAGATCGGCTCGGATCGCTTCACGGTGTTTCGCACCGGCCCGTCCAAATCGCGCCAGGCGTTTCTATCGCGTCTGCGCGGCGCGACGGCGTTGTATGTGATCAATGACGCGGCGATCGATTACATGCGCGGGCGCAACCTGTCCCAGGCCGTCATCGACACGCTCGCAAATCAGGCCGGACGGATTTTCGCCTCTGTCGAGGAATGGCAGAGCCATCTGGACGGGCTCGGTCTGAGCGCGTTGAAGGTCGCCCCCGATCCCGTCCTGATCGCCACCGAAGGCGCGTTGTGGGGCGCCATCCACCATCAAGGCCTGCTGCAAAACACGGTCATTGTCTCCGACGACGCGGGCCAGTTCCGCGTTGGCGCGCACGCGCTATGCTGGGTTCACGCCGAACGGCTCGTTCACAAACTCATCCCCGCCAACGACAGGCAGCGCAACGCCATCGAGGTCGCCAGGCGGATGATCTGGTGGTTCTATCGTTGTTTGAAGCAATACAAGCTGGCGCCCAGCAAAGAGCAGGCACAAGCCCTGCGCGACAGGTTCGACCGAATCTTCCAACGCAAGACGCGCTACACCATGCTCGACCGCCTGTTGCGGCGTCTGCTTCACCGCAAGGATGAATTGCTGCGCGTTCTCGAACGCCCGGAAATTCCGCTCAACACCAACGCGTCGGAAAACGACATCCGCGCCTTTGTCACCAAAAGAAAAATCTCCGGCGGAACCGTCAGCGAAAAGGGCCGCGACGCGCGCGATGTCATGCTCGGTCTCGCCAAAACCTGCAGGAAGCTCAAAGTTTCCTTCTACCACTTCATCGGAGCCCGCCTCGCAATCCCAGGGCCGGAAATCCCGCCCCTGACCAGCCTCCTCCGCCAAGCCCCGGCCTGACGCCGCCAACAAGCCGCCCGGAAATCTGCCCCGGTTACAGGAGACCCCCATTTTCACTTATCTAATCCGGCTCACCGCGCGAGGGGATCGGGGC
>JBAQUQ010000400.1:0-4897 GCA_049297615.1 Burkholderiaceae bacterium | reverse complement strand
GTCGCGAGTTGCCGCGCCGCGGGAATCCGTCCCGTCATGGTGACCGGCGACCACCGGCTCACCGGCCTGGCGATCGCGCGCGAACTGGGCATCGCACGAGCCGGCGAGCGCGCCGTGGACGGCGCCGAACTCGAGCGCATGGGCCAGGCCGATCTGCGCGACGAGCTCGAGCGCATCGCCGTGTTCGCGCGCGTCCAGCCGGCGCAGAAGCTGCGCATCGTGCAGGCCCTGCAGGCGCGCGGCGAGGTCGTCGCGATGACCGGCGACGGCGTCAACGACGCCCCCGCGCTGGCGTGTTCGGACGTCGGCGTGGCGATGGGAATCACCGGCACCGAGGTCGCCAAGAGTGCGTCGAAGATCGTCATCACCGACGACAACTTCGCGACCATCGTCGGCGCGGTCGAGCAGGGGCGGGTCGTCTATGCCAACCTGAAGAAGGTCATCCTCTACCTCTTCGCCACCTCGATCGACGAGGTGGTCATCCTGCTGCTCGCGATGTTCGGCGGCTATCCGCTGCCGCTCGCCGCGGTGCAGATCCTGTGGATCAATATCGTCACCGAGGGCACGCTGACGGTGAACCTGGTGATGGACCCGCCCGAGGGCGACGAGATGCGCCGCAGCCCGGTGCCGCGCGACGAGGCCCTGGTGGACCGCGGCATGCTCGCTCGTGTCGCCCTGATGGCCCTTGGCGCCGTGGTCGTAACCTTCGGCTGGTTCGCCTGGCGCGTCGGCCAGGGCGTCGACATCGACCTGGTGCGCACCGAGACCTTCACCCTGCTCGCGATGTGCCAGTGGTTCAACGTCATGAACTGCCAGTCGGCGACGCGCTCCGCGCTGCGCCTGGGCTTGCTGAAGAACCCCTGGCTGCTCGGCGGCCTGGCCGCGAGCGTGCTGCTGCAGGTGGCGGTGCTCTACGCGCCGCCGCTGAACACGATGTTCCACAGCGTGCCGCCGGCGCCGGCCTCCCTCCTGCCCCTGCTGGGGCTGGCGAGTTGCGTGCTGTGGGTCGAGGAGCTGCGCAAGTGGCTGGTGCGCTGGCGTCGGGGGAGCGCGCAACGCGCGCGATGACGGCGCTTGCGGCCCGTCAAGCGAAGCGTTCGGCGCGCGGCGAATAATCCCCGCGCAGCCGCCGACCGAACCAGGGCACGCCAGATGCAGTTCAAGGACTATTACGCCGCGCTCGGTGTGAACAAGGACGCGACGCCTGAGGAGGTGAAGCACGCCTATCGCAAGCTGGCGCGCAAGTACCACCCCGACCTGAGCAAGCAAGCCGATGCCGAGGACCGCTTCAAGGAAGTGGCCGAGGCCTACGAGGTCCTGAAAGACGCCGAGCGGCGTGCCGCCTACGACGAGGCGTCCCGGCGCTGGGCCGGCCGCGGCGACGGCCAGGCGCCGCCCGGCTGGGACACCGGCTTCGAATTCAGCGACCAAGGCGCGGGAGGCGCCGGAGTCGACCACAGCGAGTTCTTCGAGGCTTTGTTCGGACGCCACGCTCACGCGGGCCGGCGTGGCGCAGCGCAGGCGCGCGGCCAGGACCACCATGCCAAGGTGGCCATCGACATCGAAGATTCGTATCGCGGCGCATCGCGCACGATCGCCCTGCAGATGCCCGAGATCGACTCCAGCGGCCGGATTTCCCTGCACGCCCGCCAGATCGAACTGAACATTCCCAAGGGAATCCGCGCCGGCCAGCAGCTTCGGCTGCCGCGCCAGGGCGGCCCCGGTTTCGGCGACGGACCGCCGGGGGACCTCTACCTCGAGGTCGAATTCCGCGCCCACAAGCTGTTCCGCACCGAAGGTCGCGACGTGCTCCTGGACCTGCCCCTGGCGCCCTGGGAAGCCGCGCTGGGCGAGAGCGTCACGGTGCCCACGCCACAGGGAAACGTCGAGCTGCGCGTTCCGGCCGGCTCGACGGCAGGGCGCAGACTGCGGCTGAGGGGCCGCGGCCTGCCGGGCCAGCCGCCGGGGGACCTGTACGCCGTGCTGTCGATCGCCCTGCCCGGCGCCGACAGCGCGGCTCGCCAAGAGGCCTACCGCAGTTTCGCCAAAGCCTTTGATTTCGATCCGCGCCGCGCCTTCGGCGAAGAATCCAGCAAGGTGTGATCATGAGCCAGTTGCCGCAAGCGATCCTCGACGAAGACATTCGCCTGGACCTCGACGAATTGAGCCGCAGCCTGTGCTGCGAGGTCGAACTCATCATCACCCTGGTGCACGAGGGCGCGCTCGAGCCGCAGGGCGAGTCACCCGACAACTGGCGCTTCGCCGCCGCGGCGCTGGCGCGTGCACGCCGCGCCGTGCGGCTCGCCCATGACCTGGAAATCAATCCGCCCGGAGTGGCCCTGGCCCTGCAACTGCTGGACCGGATCGGGCGCCTCGAGATGGCCCTGGCGCGAAGCGGGAGGGCCGCGGGCGACGACACTTGAAGCGAAACAGGAACGGCCATGCGCAGCGTCGTCGCACTCAACCAGGTCGCCAAGACATACCATCTTGATGCAGTGGATGTGCCGGCCCTGGTCGACGTCGATCTCGAGATCCGCCCGGGCCGCTTCACCGTCGTCTCCGGCCCCTCGGGAAGCGGCAAGACCACCCTGCTCAACCTGATCGGCTGCATCGACCAGCCCGACCGCGGCGAGGTCATCGTCGCCGGCCAGCGCGTGGCGCAGCTCTCCGACGACGCCTTGTCCGATTTCCGCGCGCGCCACATCGGCTTCATCTTCCAGAACTTCAACCTGCTGCCCGTGCTCAGCGTGTTCGAGAACGTCGAGTATCCGATGCTGCTTTCGCGCGTCGGCGCACGCGAGCGGCGCCAGCGCGTGCAGGCCTTGCTCGAAGCCGTCGGCCTGGCCGACAAGGCTGCCCATCTTCCCGGGCAACTCTCAGGGGGGCAACGCCAGCGCGTGGCGATCGCCCGGGCGCTCGCGCCGGCGCCGCAACTGGTTCTGGCCGACGAGCCGACCGCCAACCTCGACAGCCGCACCGGCGCGACGATCATCGCGCTGATGCGGCAGATGCAGCGCGAGCGCGACGTGTCCTTCGTGTTCTGCTCGCACGACGTGCAGGTGCTCGCCGCTGCCGACGACGCGGTGACGATCAGCGACGGCCGCATCGAGAAGATCGAGCACCGCGAGCCGCAAGGGCAGGCCCTGGCATGAACAGCGTCTCGCTCGCGCTGCGCAATCTGCTGCGCAACCGGCGCCGGTCGGCGACGACGCTGGCGGCGATGGTCATCGGCGGCGTCACCATCCTGACCTTCGGCGGCTACAGCCGCAACATCATCTACGGCCTGGAGACCCAGACCGTGGCGCAGATGGGCCACTTGCAGATCCAGCACAAGGACTACTTCCTCTACGGCACCGGCAACCCTGCCGCCTACGGCGTGGCCGGGTATCGGCGCGTCATCGACACCGTCGCACGCGACCCGGTGCTCGCGCCGATGCTGACCGTGGTCACGCCGACGCTAACGCTGGGCGGCATCGCCGGCAATTTTGCGGCGGGCGTGTCGCGCACCGTGTTCGGCCGCGGCGTCGTCGTCGAAGACCAGAACCGGATGCGCGCCTGGAACGAGTACGGCTTGCCCGTCGTGGCGCGGCCGCTGGCGCTGACCGGGACCGGCGACGACGCCGTGATCATCGGCACGGGCGTCGCGCGCGTGCTCCAGCTGTGCCGAACCCTCGGCGTCGCCGACTGCCCGCAACCCGACACGGCGCCTGCGCAGGGCGCCAGCGCGCCGCAGGACATCACCGCGCTGGCCCTGCTCGAGGCGAAACAGGCCCCGGCCGCGGCTGCGGGAGACGCGCGCATCGAGCTGCTCGCCTCCAGCGCCCAGGGGGCGCCGAACGTCACGTCGCTGCGCGTCGTCAAGGCCGAGACCCAGGGCGTGAAGGAGCTCGACGACATGTATGTGGGGCTGCATCTGGCGCGCGCGCAGCGCCTGGTCTATGGCGGCGATACGCCCCAGGTCACGGCGATCGTCGTGCAGCTCGTCCATACCGGCTCGATTCGCGCGGCGAAGGCGCGCCTCGAGGAGCTGCTGGCGACCACGCTCGCGGGCGAGCCGCTTCAGGTCCAGGAGTTCAGCACGCTCAATCCGTTTTACACCCAGGTCGTCACCATGTTCGGCGCGATCTTCGGCTTCATGGCGGTGTTGATCGGGGCGATCGTGCTGTTCACGGTCGGCAATACGATGACGATGGCGGTCGTCGAGCGCACCACCGAAATCGGCACGCTGCGCGCCATCGGACTGCGCCGCGGCGGCATCCGCAGGCTGTTCGTCAGCGAAGGCCTGCTGCTCGGGCTGATCGGCGCGATCGTCGGGGTCGTGACGGCCTTGGCTGTGGCCTGGCTGATCAACCATTCCGGCCTGACCTGGACGCCGCCGGGGCAGGCCAATGCGATACCGCTGAGCGTGCGTGTCTGGGGCGAGACGGCACTGATCCTGGGCACTGCGGCAGGACTCGTCGTGGTCGCTGCGGTTTCAGCGTGGTGGCCGGCGCGCCGCGCGGCGGGCAAGAACATCGTCGACGCGCTGCGCCATGTTTAAGCGACTCCTGAGGATTCTTCGGCACTTCGCGTTGCCGCTGTGGATCGCCCTGGCCAGCCCTGCCGGTGGCGCCGCTGACAGTGCGCAGGCGATCCTGGCTGCCAGCGATGCGATCCGCAACCCCGACCGGCCGTTTCGCCTGACGGTGACGCTCGTCGAATACCGCAACGCCAGGCAGACGAACAGCAATGTGCTGACGATCTATTCGAAAGCCGACCCGAACAGCGGCCGGTTCCGCAGCCTGATCCGCTTCGCAGCGCCGCCGCGCGACGCCGACAAGCTGATGCTGAAGAATGCCAACGAGCTGTGGTTCTACGACCCTTCGAGCAAGGCGAGCGTGCGCATTTCGCCGCAGCA
>JBAQUQ010000399.1:0-4573 GCA_049297615.1 Burkholderiaceae bacterium | reverse complement strand
CTCAACGATCCTGCTCTTTCCCGGCGCTCGTCGAGGACGCGAGAATGTTTGCCAGCAGGCCTGCAACGCGGTCCTGGATCGCGGCCGGCATAACAATCGCCCGACCCCATCGGCGATCGGTTTCACCCGGCCACTTGTTCGTCGCGTCCAGTCCCAGCTTGCCGCCCAGGCCGCTGACCGGCGAGGCGAAGTCGAGGTAGTCGATCGGCGTCTGCGCCACCAGAGTCGTGTCGCGCACGGGGTCCACCCTGGTCGTGACAGCCCAAATGACATCGTGCCAACTCCTGATGTCGACGTCGTCGTCGGTGACGACGATGAATTTCGTGTACATGAACTGCCGCAGGAAGCTCCAGACGCCGAACATCAGGCGCTTGGCGTGCCCAGGGTAGGCCTTGCGCATGCTGACGATCGCCATCCTGTAGCTGCACCCTTCGGGCGGGAGATAGAAATCGACGATCTCCGGGAATTGCTTTTGCAGGATGGGCACGAAGACTTCGTTCAGCGCCACGCCGAGCACGGCGGGCTCGTCGGGCGGCTTGCCGGTGTAGGTGGAGTGGTAGATCGCACCGCGCCGATGCGTGAGGCGCGCAATCTCGAACACCGGGAACCACTCCTGCTCGTTGTAGTAGCCGGTGTGGTCGCCGAACGGCCCCTCGAGTGCGTGCAGGTAGCCGGCGATCTCCTTCGTCGCGACCCCGTGTTCACTCTCTCCCGAGAATCCCGGTGCGCAAGGCGCAATCCAGCCTTCCAGGACGATCTCGGCGCTGGCCGGCACTTGAAGCATGACTTGCTCGTCGCCCACGGACGACTCGACGACTTCGGTCCGACTGCCGCGCAGCAGCCCGGCAAACTGATACTCCGACAGCGTGTCGGGCACCGGCGTCACGGCGCCGAGCATCGTTGCTGGGTCGGCGCCGAGCGCCACCGCGATCGGAAACGCCTTGCCGGGCTTGGCCAGCGCGAATTCGCGGAAATCCTGGGCCCCGCCTCGATGCGCAAGCCAGCGCATGATCAGATGGCGCTTGCCGATCACTTGCTGCCGGTAAATCCCGAGGTTCTGCCGGCGTCGCGCCGCCGGCACGCCTTGCGGCCCCCGCGTGACGACCAGGCCCCATGTGATCAAAGGCGCGGCGTCTTCGGGCCAGCAGGTCTGGATCGGCAGTCGCCCGAGGTCGATGTCAGGCGTATCAACGATGAGCTCTTGACACGCCGCGGCGCGCACGATGGCCGGCTTCATATCCCACATCGACTTGACCAGGTGCACCAATCGCCCGGCGTCTTTGATTCCCGTCGGCGGCTCGGGCTCCTTGAGGTTGGCCAGCACCTTGCCGACCTGTCGAAGTTCCGACACGTCGTTGACGCCCATTGCGAGCGCCACACGTCGCGCGGTACCGAACAGATTCGTCAACACCGGCACATCGGTGCTGCCCGCGTGTTCGAACAAGAGTGCAGGTCCCTCGGCGCGCAGAACGGCGTGGCTCAACGCTGTCATCTCGAGGAATGGCGAAACCGGCTCCCGAACTCGCTTTAGCTCGTTCAATCGATCTAATCCATCGAGAAACCCGCGTAAATCATGATATTTCATGGCGGAATCGACATCAAATTGAAAAACTTTGTGTTGACTGGTCTTATCTACAGTCCATAGAATCCCGCCTGCCATGTTGTAACTAGGGATAACCCGCGCCCCACATCGTTGGGATGGGTTCGGAGGCGCGGGGCTGCGATTACCAAGCCGATCACCGGAATCCGCCGGTCCAGACGCTGCAGCCTCTCATTATTGCGGTTGGACGTTGCCGAACCGGGACCGACGGTGCCGGTGTCAAGCGACGCAGCCGCAAACAAGCGAGGGTGGGGACATGTCATTAGTTCACAGAATTTCAACGGTAGTCCTGGCCGCGCAGCGTGCGGTGTGTCGGTCGCTGCTGGTGTTCGTCGCAGACGCGGGGCGTGGTCTGCTCGTCGTCAGCCATAACACCTTGGCTCTGCTGGGCCTGGTCCTGGTTTCAGTGGCCGTGTTTGCCGCGAGCCGCGACGATTTGCGGCACGACGCCGAACTGGAGTTCCTCAGCTGGCTGCAAGCCCGGCAACTGGCGCGCGTCGAGCCCGTTGTGCAGGAGGTGCTCTGGGCCGAGGATTTGCCCACCGACGCCGTGGCACGGGCCACCGCATCGGACCCCAAGGAACTCGATCAGCAGCAATCCGCGGTGGCGCATTGGCTGGCGCGGCGCTACCGGGTCGCACCCGAGCCCATCAGTCGTCTGGTCCAGGAAGCGTGGAATCTGGGCCAGCATACGGCACTGGATCCGACCTTGATTCTCGCGATCATGGCGATCGAATCGAGCTTCAACCCATTTGCCCAAAGCTCGGTCGGCGCGCAAGGGTTGATGCAGGTGATGACCAAGCTGCACGACGACAAATATGAGCGTTTCGGCGGCACGCACGCCGCGTTCGACCCGGTCACCAATTTGCGCGTCGGCGTCGCCGTGCTCAAGGAATGCATTGCTCGCGCCGGCGGCCTGGAAGCGGGCTTGCGCTTCTACGTGGGCGCCGCCAATTTGCCCGATGACGGTGGCTATGTGGGCAAGGTGTTGGCGGAACAGAATTCCCTGCGTCTGGTGATGAGTGGCAAGGCCGTGCCCCACTTCAGCATCGCTGCGGCAACTCTGCCCACGCTGGCGGTGCCCGCGCCGACGCTGGTCGCGCAGCGCAGCGCGAACGCCGAGATCGTGTCGAATCCGGCGGCCCTGCCGGCAGTTGAAGCGGCCCAGCCCGAACCCAGTCTGAACTGAGCACAGCGCGTCCCCGGGGTCAGGCCAAGACCACGCGGGTACCCCGCTGAAGGAATCTGCGAATCATGTTTGACCGTAGCCAGTCCACCGTAGCCGATGTCGACCCCGAGCTGTGGGCCATCATCCAGCAAGAGAACCAGCGCCAGGAACAGCATATCGAGCTCATCGCCTCGGAGAACTACGCCTCGCCGGCCGTGATGGCGGCGCAAGGGAGCCAGTTGACAAACAAGTACGCCGAAGGCTACCCGGGCAGGCGCTATTACGGGGGCTGCGAATTCGTCGACATGGCCGAGCAGCTGGCTATTGACCGGGCGAAGCAGATCTTCGGCGCCGAGCACGCCAATGTCCAAGCCAATTCGGGGTCACAGGCGAATCAGGCAGTCTTCTTCGGCCTGCTTCAACCCGGCGACACGATCATGGGAATGAGCCTGGCCGAAGGCGGTCATCTGACCCATGGCATGGCCTTGAACATGAGCGGCAAGTGGTTCAAGGTCGTCAGCTACGGCCTGACCGCGACTGAAGAGATCGACTACGCCGCGATGGAGCGGCTCGCGCACGAGCATCGGCCGAAGCTCATTATTGCCGGCGCGTCGGCCTACAGCCTGCGCATCGACTTCGCGCGCTTTGCCAAAGCGGCCAAGGACATCGGGGCGATCTTCATGGTCGACATGGCTCACTATGCCGGGCTGATCGCCGCCGGGGTCTACCCCAATCCGGTGCCGCACGCCGACGTGGTGACCTCGACGACGCACAAGAGCCTGCGTGGCCCGCGCGGCGGCATCGTGCTGATGAAGGACGCCTTCGCCAAAGCGATCAATGGCGCCATCTTTCCCGGCATCCAGGGCGGGCCGCTCATGCACGTGATCGCAGCCAAGGCTGTCGCGTTCAAGGAGGCCCTGGCGCCGCAGTTCAAGGTCTACCAGCAGCAGGTATTGGAAAACGCCGCGGTATTGGCGCAAACGCTGACCGAACGCGGCCTGCGAATCGTCAGCGGACGCACCGAGAGCCATGTCATGCTGGTCGATTTGCGCCCCAAGGGCTTGACAGGCAAGCAAGCCGAGAGCGTACTCGGCCAGGCGCACATCACCTGCAACAAGAACGGCATTCCCAAGGACCCGCAAAAACCCATGGTGACGAGCGGAATCCGCCTCGGCTCCCCGGCCATGACGACGCGCGGCTTCGGCACAGAACAGGCCCGGCTGACCGGGCACTTGATCGCCGACGTTCTCGACAAGCCCAATGACCCCGACAATGTCGCTGCGGTGCGAGTCAAAGTCGCCGCGCTGACGCGCGACTTTCCGGTATATCGTTGACGCGCTCCGCGCTGCGGGCTGCTGCGATGCCCATTGCGCAGCTCGCTGCGGTTTAGGTTTGCCGGTTCCAGACATGCGTTGCCCTTTTTGCAGCCACGAAGATACCCAGGTCGTCGAAACACGTGAATCCGACGAAGGCGACGTGGTGCGGCGCCGGCGCCGTTGCCAAAGCTGCGACAAGCGTTTCACGACCTACGAGCGCGCCGAAATCTCCTTGCCGTCCGTCATCAAGAAAGACGGCACTCGCGCAGATTTCGATGCGGCGAAAATCCGCGCCTCGATGACATTGGCCTTGCGCAAGCGCCCGGTCAGCGTCGAGCAAATTGACGCGGCGATGGAGCGTATCCAGGACAAGCTGCTCAACAGCGGCGCCAGAGAGGTGCCCTCCACGCGCTTGGGCGAACTGGTAATGCGCGAGCTCAAGCGCATCGACAAAGTCGCCTACGTGCGCTTCGCGTCGGTGTACCGCAG
>JBAQUQ010000398.1:0-18129 GCA_049297615.1 Burkholderiaceae bacterium | reverse complement strand
GTCCATCCTGCCGCGCAGCCTGGCGCTGCTGCCTGGCGGCGGTTTCGGACTGGCTGCTGCCCTGGCGGTGCTGTTCCTGGCCATCGCCCTGGGCGCATACCCGGTGGTGCGGCGCTTGACGCGGCGCCTCGAGGCGCTGCAACGTGGCGTCGAAAGCTTCGGCGCCGGCCAGCTCGCCCAGCGCGTCGACGCACGCGGCAACGACGAGGTAGCGGCCCTGGCGAGCAGCTTCAACGCGGCGGCGCAGCGCATCGAGGCATTGATCGCGTCGCACCGCAGCCTTCTCGCCAACGCCTCGCACGAGCTGCGCTCGCCGCTGGCGCGCATGAAGATGGCACTGGCGATGCTCGACACCGCCGAGCCGCAGGCGCGCCCGCGCTTGCGCCAGGAGCTTGAACGAAATATCGGCGAGCTCGACGCGCTCGTCGAGGAAGTCTTGCTGGCGAGTCGACTCGACATCAAGCAAGACGACGGCGCGGCGCGCACCCATACGGCAGTGTCCTTGTTGGCGCTTGCCGCCGAAGAGGGCGCGCGGGTGAGCGCCGTGGTTGGCGGCGATGACGTGACGGTGCACGGCGACGAGCGCCTGCTGCGCCGTGCGCTGCGCAACCTGCTGGAAAACGCACGCCGCTACGGCGGCAGTGCCGCGCCCGAGGTCGACATTCGGCGCGGCGCGCAGGCTGTGCAATTGAGCGTCTGCGATCGCGGCCCTGGCGTTGTGCCGGCCCAGCGCGAACGCATCTTCGAGCCCTTTTACCGACTGCCCGGCCACGCCGAGCAAGCCGGTGGCGTGGGCCTGGGCCTAAGCCTGGTGCGCCAGATAGCCCAGCTGCACCGCGGCACGGTGCAGTGCGAGGGCCGCGACGGCGGGGGCAGTTGTTTCGTTCTGAGCCTGCCGTTGTGAACTGGGTCAGCGCGACCCCTTGCTCGCTGGCGCATTGAATATTCTTCTCAGGTGCCTGATGGCGCGAGCGGTGCCGCACGCTGCCGGCGCAAAGTCCAGGCGAGAAAGGCGCAAAGAGCCAGGGCCGCGAGCACCAGGCCCGCCGTGGCCGCCGACCAATAGCCTGGTGCGCCGCGCAGAGCGCGAGGACTGATGCCGTATCCATCGAAAGCGAGCACGTAGCCGCCTCCCAGGCCCACGCCCCAAATCGCCACGACATAGATCAGCAGCGGCACGCTGGCGATGCGATAGGCGCGCAATACAAAGGCGGCGATGGTCTGCGCCGCATCGGCCACATGAAACAAGACGAGCCATGCGAGCAGGGGCAGGGCGGCGGCGATCACCGCTGCGTCGCGCGTATAGAGGTGCAGGATGGGCACGCGCAAGGCGTAGACAGCACCTGCCATCAGTGCCGCCAGCCCCACGCCGATCCCCAGGCCGTTCCAGCCCAGGCGCTGCGCCTGCCCGGCGTCGGCGGCGCCCACAAATTGCGCAACCAGGGTGCTCGTCGCATTGCCGATCGCCATCGGCATCATGAACATCAGCGACAGCAGGTTCAGCGCGATCTGGTGGCCGGCGACCGGCGTGCTGCCGATGCGCGATATGAAAAACGCCATGAAGGTGAAGCCTGTCACCTCGATGGCAATGGCCGATCCCATCGGGACGCCCAGGCGCAACAGCGCACCCAGGCTGGCGCGGTGCGGGGCGGCGATGCGTCCGTGCAGACCGAAGGGCGCATAGAACGGGTCACGCCGCAGCAAGATCCAGGCTGCGCCGAGCTGGCACGCCATGACCAAGGCCGTGGCGATGCCGCAGCCGGCAGCGCCTTGCGCGGGAACTTCGAGCGCGCCCGCGGTCACGCCGAACACCAGCATGGCCGTCAGCGGCACCTTGAGCAGGAGCGCGCCCAGCTGCAACAGCATCACGATCTTCGGCCGGGACACGGCCGTGTTGAAACCGCGAAACGCCGTGAACAGCAGCGCCGACGGCAAGGCCCACGCCAGCGCAGCGAGGTAGGCGCGGACCTTGGCAGCGACCTCGATCGAGGCCTGCGACAGGTTCAGAAACACCTGCGGAAACAGTAATAGCGTGCAGCCCAGCACTGATGCCCCCAGCGCCAGCCACATGGCCTGGTGCAGTTGCGCACCGGCCTCGAGGTGTTTGCCCGCACCGAACAGCTGACCGGCGATCGGCGCCACGGCGAGCACGAGTCCCATCAAGCCGATGAAGACCGTGACGTAGACGGCGCTGCCGATCGCCAAGGCAGCCAGGTCGAGCGCCGAAGCGCGCGCGGCCATCAGGGTGTCCACGGTACTGAACGCGAGCACCGCCACTTGGCCGATGAACACCGGCCAGGCCAAGCTTGCAATGCGGCGCGCGTCGTGCGAGAGCGTCGCCGCGCTCACGCACCGTCCTCGTCAGTACGGGCCGCCGTGGATCGCGCTGCGCCCCGAACCAGCTCGAGGGCGCGCTCGGCGTAGCGGTTGAATCGCCAGGCTGTCCCAGCCATCGTGATGCGCCGCCAAGTGGCGCGCTTTTCAGCGGGGCTCATTGCAGTCCAGTGCTGGACTTCGTCGAAGCTGCGCCCGCAGCCTTTGCACACCGGGTCGCCCTGGCTCGTCGAGCAGATCGCGATACACGGTGCATCGGGCGTGGTGGCATACCAGGCGAGCCAGGCCGCGAGCGCCGCTCTGGGCATGGAAGCTTCGTCGCATTCGCTTTCGCGGCGGTACACCATCAGTGCGTAGGTCTCGGCCAGGGCACGCACCTCGGCGCAGGCGGTGAGGCCGTCCTTCGACGGCCTGCGCTCGCGCCACCAGTTGATGGCGGCTTCGATGTCGGTGATGTGCAAGGCGGCCATGCGGGTTAACGATAAACGCGCCAAGGCGCGTGTCGGGTTTTGGATCGATCCTGAACGAAAGCCCGACAGGCTTGCAGGATAGCGCTTTGCTGCGCGACGCTGCTACCATGCCGTACAAGATTGCACGCCAAAGCGGCCCCCGTACCCCGTGACTTCTACAGCGATCGATCTCGAGCGGCCGCCATTCACGGTGGTGGGTTCACTCGCTCCTGCGCAAGTCGCCGACGAGATGGTGGCCTGCTTCATGCAGCTTGGCGCGCGGCCCGACCGGCTCGAGAACGGCCAGGCGCTTGCGTTTCGAAGTATCGGCCTCACCCCCGGCGATCCCTTGTCGCGGGCTGGCCGAGCGATCGCCCGCGACATCGACCGCGGCGTCGGTGCCGGTGTGGCCAGCGGTTATCACAATCCGCAGCATTTTCTCGAGGTCATGCTCAGCGCGCTGTACTTGGCGCGTTCGGTGCGATTCGACGCACGCCGTACGGCGCGCGTGGTCACCGCAGGGCTGATCCACGACTTTCATCACGATGGCTCGCGCGGCGCGTCGGCGCCGTTTCGACTCGAGTTGCTCGCGGTGCAAAAGGCCGGGCCGTACCTAGTCGAGGCCGGCGTTGACGCCGACGAATGCGGCAGGCTCGAGGCTCTGGTGCTGGCCACCGAGCCGCGCGCCGGCGTTCCGTACGCGCGCGCCTGCGGGCAGAGTCATCGCAGCGGCGGGCCCGCCGTGCCACGCGCGGCGGCGCTGCCCCAGCCACTCGAACGCTTGTCGGTCGACCCCGATCTGGCGCATGAGGCCATGCTGCTTGCCGAAGCGGATGTCCTGCCGTCGATCGGCTTGACGATCGAACATGCCGATGCCTTGCAGGCGCGCCTGGCGTCGGAATGGGGCACAGCGCTCGGCCGCGCCGACAAGCTGCAATTCATCGACCGCATGGTCGGTGAGATCACGGTGGCAGAATTCTTCATTCCGAACATGCAGCGCTTGCGGCAGAACTATTCGCTTGCGAACTGATGCCCTGGCATGGGCGGCCGTTGCCTCGGGCACGCGCAAGTCTCGCTGCCTGGCCCGGTGTGCATCGTCATGGCGCCGATGTCACTGTCTGACACAAGAGTCAGGCGCGGGCCGATTTGTCAAATTGTCGTGCAGCTGCGCGTGACGCCGCCGCCGCTCGGAGCTACCATAGCCCGGCTCCTGAGAAGTGTGGACCCAGGACTCGCCAAGGCGAGTTGTTTTCTTGTGAGGTTGTTTCATGACTGCATTGCGTGCCAGGCCGCAGTTGCCTGCCGATTCTTCCGACGAAGACACGACGCCTGCCGATCTTGCCGTGCCTGACAGCGGTGAGCTGATTCAGCACCCTGACGGCTGGTATTGGCTGGCCGATGAGGGCAACCAGCAGTTCGGACCGTTCGCTTCGGCGGCCGATGCGCTGGCCGACATGAACGCCGCTTCGGATGACTTGCTGGAGCCGGGCGAAACCCTCGAGGAAGCTGAAGACGAACTGGGCGTGGCTGGATGGGTCGACCCCGAAACCGGTGAACTCGCCGAGGAAACTCACGCGCGAATCGAGGATCACTGAACCGGGGCGCGTCTAGCGCAACACCTTGACGAGCCACGCGTTGAGCGCCTCGACCTCTTCCATGCACACCGAGTGCTCCATCGGGTACTCGTGCCACTCCACTGCATAGCCGAGTTTGACGAGTGTTTCGCGCGAAGCCGTGGCCCGCTCCAGCGGGATCACGCCGTCGTGCCGGCCATGCGCCATGAAGATCGGCACATCGGCGTTCGCACGCGTGCGCTCGGCCGCGGTGCTGCCCGCCAGCGGCAAGTAGCCCGACAGGCAGGCCAGCCCGCCCAGGCGCTGCGGGTAGCGCAGGCCCGCGAGCAGGGTCATCGCGCAGCCCTGTGAAAAACCGCCGAGCACGATGCGCTGTGCCGCAACACCGCGTGCGCGTTCGCGCTCGATCAGGGCCTGCACCTCGCGCATGGCCTCGCGCAGACCCTGCTCGTCCTCGCGCCTGTCGATCTGCGTGCCCAGGACGTCGTACCAGGCGCGCATCTCGTAGCCGCCATTGATCGTGACGGGCCGCACCGGCGCGCGCGGCAGGACGAAGCGCACCGGACCGATCGCCGAGAGATCGAGTTGATCGCCCATGCTCAGAAAGTCGGTGCCGTCAGCGCCCAGGCCGTGCAAGATGATGA
This sequence comes from Burkholderiaceae bacterium, assembly GCA_049297615.1. Lineage (GTDB taxonomy): Bacteria > Pseudomonadota > Gammaproteobacteria > Burkholderiales > Burkholderiaceae_C > JAEMQF01. Next base: position 13,128 of record JBAQUQ010000398.1, on the reverse strand, counting down.
CGCAGGCCACGGCGTCGCCGGCGGGGTTGAGTTCTATGGTTTCCAATGACATGGTCGGTGCGACGAAGGTGGAAAAACGCCCTGCATGGTAGCTTGCGGCGCCCTGTCGATCATGATGCGTCGAGGGCGTGGCCGCGACAGGCGAACCACAGCGTCACGTCGTAGGCGATCTTGAGCGCGCCGCTGGCCACCAGGGGTGCGGCCAGGAACCCTGCGGCGAACAGCGCACCGCCCAGGCTCGGGCTGATCGCCGAGGCCAGGCTGCGCGGCACGGCCGTGAAGCTGGCCGCCGCCGCACGCTCCACAGGCGTGACGACGCTCATGACGAAGGCGCTGCGCGTGGGCACGTCCATTTGCGACAAGGCACTGCGCACCAGCAGCAGCGCCAGCGCGAGCGGCAGATTCGGAGCGACTGCCGCCAGGATCAGGCAGATGTTGGCCGGGATGTGCGTGAACACCATCGTGTTGAGCAGGCCGATGCGCCGTGCCACCCAAGGCGCGGCCCACATCGAAGCCGCAGCGAGCAAGCCGGTGGCGAAGAAGAATTGACCGGTTGCCGCCGGCGACAGCCCGAAGCGTTGCATCAGCCACAAGGCCATCAGGCTGTTCACCACCAGGCCGCCGGCGAAGGCATCGACCGAGAACAGTGCCGCGAGCTTCACGACGATGGCGCGCGATTCGCGCAGCGGCGCATTGACATCGACGCGGGTGCTTTGCGGCTGCGGCTGCGCAAGCCGGCGATACAGGAAGAACAGCGCCGCACCGACCGCCGCATAGCCGACGAACATGCAGCGCAATGCGCCGAGCTCATCGATGCCGCTGTGGGCGACCAGCCACGCCGGCACACCCGCTGCGAGCGCGCCGCAGGCTGCACTCAGCGAAGCGAGCAGGCTGTAGCGCGCAAACAGCGTGGTGCGCAGATTGCCTTGGGCAGCACCGGCAAGGCGCGAATGTTCGAGCGGCAGGAATACGCTGACATCGCCCGAGCCCGGATTGAGGGTGCCGACGAAGGCGACGATGAGCAGGGGCCAGAAGCCCTCGATGAACGCGAACGAGACGCCGGTTCCGGCCATCAGCAATGCGGCACCGAGCAGCAGATTGCGCGAGGCAAATCGGTGCCCCCAGGCGCCCACGGCCAAGGTGGCGCCGGCCGAGCCCAGCAGTGTGGCGGTCAAGAGCACGCCCACTGCCCACACGTCCAGCCCCAGTGCGAGCAGGTAGGTCGGCAACAGCACGGCGATATAACCGTCGACGAAGGCGCGCAGGGTACGGCCGGCCACCAAGACGCGCGCAGCCGGGTCGGCCCCCGGGGGTGCCAGCAATCCCATGGGGCAGAGCTGCCTTCCTGTCTCTCAGCGCGCGTGAGATGGTGGTCGCGCGGCCAGGGCGGCGTGGCGCAGCGCGACGCTTCTCATGCTTCAGGCGACGATCAGTCGCCCGGGGCCATCGACGATCTGCCCGACCACGGCGGCGCGCTCGAAGCCGCCACGCTTGAAGATCGCGAGCACTTCGCCCACTTGGGCTGGCGCGCACGAGACGAGCAAACCGCCGCTGGTCTGCGGGTCCGTCAACAGGGCGCGGTCCGCCTCGGCAAATCCCGCGGGCAGGGTCACGTCGCCGCCGTAACTCGCCCAGTTCCGGCCTGAGGCGCCGGTGACCATGCCTTGCGATGCGAGTTCGCGCACGCCGGGCAGCAGGGGCACTTTCGCCCAGTCGATGTGCACCGAAGACTTGGCGCCACGCGCGAGTTCCAGGCCGTGGCCGGCCAGGCCGAAGCCTGTCACGTCGGTCAGCGCGTGCACACCGGCCAAATCCGCCAACGTGATGCCGGGTGTGTTGAGTTGCGTCGTGTTGGCAATCATTTGTCGGTAGCCTTCCGCGCTGAGAGCGTCCTTCTTCAGCGCCGCCGACAGCACGCCCACGCCGAGGGGTTTGCCCAGCACCAGCACGTCACCCAGCTTCGCGTCGGCGTTGCGCTTCACCTTGCTCGGGTGGATCAGGCCCATCACGACCAGGCCGTAAATCGGCTCGACCGAGTCGATGGTGTGACCGCCGGCGATCGGAATTCCGGCCTCAGCGCAGATCGATTCGCCGCCTTTGATGATGCGGCCGATGGTCTCGATGGGCAGCACATTGATCGGCATTCCCACCAGAGCCAGCGCCATGATGGGCGTGCCGCCCATCGCGTAGACGTCGCTGATCGCATTCGTCGCCGCGATGCGGCCGAAGTCGTACGGGTCATCGACGATGGGCATGAAGAAATCGGTCGTCGCGATCAGCGCCTGCTCGTCGTTGAGTTGGTAGACAGCGGCATCGTCGGCGGTCTCGATGCCGACGAGCAACTCCTTGGGCACCGGAAAACCGCTCGAGCTCCTCAGGATTTCGCTCAGCACCCCCGGGGCGATCTTGCAGCCGCAGCCGCCGCCGTGCGACAGCGAAGTCAGGCGCACCGGTTTCTCAAAGGGAGCGTTCATCTCGGGTTCTCCAATGCAGTGTGGACCAGTTCCAGCAGGCGGCGCCGTTCTTCGGCGGGCTCGAACAGCGGCGCCCGGGCGAGGGTTTGCTGGCGCAAGGTGGCCAGAAAACCGGTTTCGTCGCGCGCGCGCGCAATCAAAGCTGCCAGGGCCGAATCATCGCCGAGATCGAAATACCCTGCGTGGTGCGGGCCGAGCATGCCCACATTGCCGGCGATTCGCGACGCCAACACGGCGGTGCCGCTTTGCGCTGCCTCCAAAATCACATGCGCACCGCCTTCCATCTTGCTCGTGCTCACCAGTAGGTGGGCGCTCTGGATGCGGCGCCTTGTCGCGGGCCGCGGCAACGCGCCGAGCCATCGGTAGTGCCTGCAATCAGCCTGCGTGGCGCGAGCCGCGTCGGCCAGGGCGGTATCCAGAGCGCCGCCGATATGTTCGAAGTGAATGTCGGCGCGCTGCCTCATGCGCTGCGCGGCGCGCATGAAAGTGGCCGGGTCCTTTTCCTCGCGCAAGTGCGCGACCTGGACAACGCGCAGCACGCGCCGGGGCGCCGCTCCCGCCTTCAGGCGCGGCGCCGACTGATAGATGACGCGGCACTTGGCCCGCAATTCATGGCCGAGTTCCTCGAACCCTTGGTCTTGCAGCACGATCAGATGACTCGCCTGTTGCAAGGAGCGCTGCGCGTCCGAGTCGCTGCGGATATCACGGTACAGGTCGGTGCCGGTCAGCACGACGATCAGGGGTCGTCGGGGATGCGAACGCGCAAAGCCGTCGATGCTCGCGGCGGATCGGCGCGCGTGCAATGCGATCAGCGCCGCGCAATCCTCACCGTTCCACTGCATCGAGATCGCAGTGCGACAATTCCCGGCCAGCATGCGCGACCAGCGCCACGCAGTGTGCCAATTGCCGTTGTTGGCCGAGGCCAGCGCTGGGCTGACGATTGAAATCAGAGGGCGAGGTTTGCTCGACATCGAAGCACCGAACATAGAGTCCGCGCAGATGCGACGCGCGGGCAAGGAGTTGCTGTCGCTCGCGCTGATGGATGCGCGTAATCATACGTTGCGCTGGATCGCGGCCTATGAGCGTGCGCTCGGTGCTTCTCTGGAGGTGCCGCTGCTCAGTGAGATCAACCCGCCGCGCTGGGAACTGGGTCATATCGGCTGGTTTCAGGAATACTGGATTGCGCGCAACGTGCAGCGTGCGCGCGGTGCCGCATGCGACCCCACCGGGCCGCGACTCGCGTCCTTGCTGGCGCACGCCGATCGCTGGTACAACTCGTCAACCGTGGCGCACGACAGCCGCTGGTCGCTCGACCTGCCCGACCTTCAAGACACCAGGCAATACCTCGTCCAGACACTGGAAACCACGCTGGACCTGCTGCACGCCGCGCCACAGGATGACGCGGCCTTGTACCTGTACCGCCTGGCGCTGTTCCACGAAGACATGCACGTCGAGGCGTTTGCCTACATGTCGCAGACCTTGGGCATCGCCACAGGCCTGCTGCCGCCGATGGCGACCCTGGCGCCGCGCGATCCGCTGTTGTTCCCGGCAACGCACTGGATGTTCGGAAGCGCCGCCGAGGGCTTCGTGTTCGACAACGAATGCTCGCGCCACGAGCTCGCTGTGCCCGAGTTCGAAATCGACGCGCAAGCGGTCACGTGGTCGCAGTACGGCGAGTTCGTCGAAGATGGCGGCTACGACGATCCGGCGTTCTGGAGCCTTGAAGCGCGTGCCTGGCTGAAAGATCTGCAGCGCCGCACGCCGCGCTACGTGGACCAGATGCGCCACGGCGTGATGCAGCGGCGCTTTGGTCAGCCGATGCGCGTCCCCCTGGCCCAGCCGGTGATGCATGTGAGCTGGTTCGAGGCCCAGGCCTGGTGCGCCTGGGCGGGACGGCGCTTGCCCACCGAAGTGGAATGGGAGGCCGCGGCCCACCTGGGCGCGACCCGCGGTTTTCGCTGGGGCGACGTATGGGAGTGGACCGCCACCACGTTTCACCCCTACCCGGGGTTTGCAGCGGGCCCCTATGTCGACTACTCCCAGCCCTGGTTCGGTACCCACAAAGTGCTGCGCGGCGCGTCTTTCGCGACGCGCGGCCGCATGCGCAGCGCCAAGTACCGCAACTTCTACTTGCCGCAGCGCGACGACATGTTCTGCGGCTTCCGCAGTTGCGCCCTTTGACTCTGCCTCTCAGCCCGGCGCTACAAACCGGTCAAGTAGTGCGCCAGGTTTTCGATGTCGCGCTCGTTCAAGGTGTTGGCCACACTCGTCATATTGCCCGCGTCATTGGTTCGCTTGCGCGCCTTGAAGTCGGTCAGTTGCTTGACGATGTAGTCGTAGTTTTGGCCGGCGACTCGCGGGATTTCGTTTTGCCCCGCGAAGCCGCCCATATGGCACATCGTGCACAGGGTCTCGTCGGCCTTGAGTTTGCCGAGCTTGGCCTTGTCGGGGTCGACCTTGAAGTTCAGCGATCTGAGCTTCTGCTTCGAAAAGTAGTCGGCGAGTTCGCGCATCTCGTCGCGTGACAGGCCCGCGACGATGGCCGACATCAGGGGCTCGCTGCGCCGGCCTTCCTGGAAATCGCGCAATTGCAGGTAGAGGTAGCGCGCGTTCTGCCCAGCCAAGCTGGGGTAAACCGCAATGACGGCATTGCCGCCGGGGCCGTGGCAGGCGGCGCAGACCTCGGCCTTTGCGGGAACTGGGCCCGCAGCCTGCGGCGGGCCCTGGGCGGCGGCGCCGATCGATGCCAGCGCCGCCAAGCACGCGGCTGCGAGCCCGCCTTGCCTCACGGCAGGGCGAACACGATCACCGAGTTGCCGCGTTTGGAGTCGACCTGCACATTGCCACCCGCGGCCACGGCGATGTATTGCTTGCCCGCCACGCTGTAAGACACGGCCGGCGCGTTCACGCCGGCGCCGCACTGGAACTCCCAGAGTTTCTTGCCGGTCTTGGCGTCAAAGGCGCGGAACAGGCCATTGCTCTCGCCGTTGAACACCACGCCGCCCGCAGTGGCGAGAACACCGCCGATGAGAGGCTGCTCGGTGTCGAATTTCCACGCCACCTTGCCGGTGTCGACGTTCACGGCGGCCAGACGCCCCCATTGCCTTTCGCCGGGGATGACCTTGAACGCGCCGCCCAGCCACAGCTTGCCGCCCGGGTACTTGGCTTCTTCGACGTGATACGTCATCGGCTGGTGCAGGTTGGCTGCATAGGCCAGGCGCGTTTGCGGGTTGAATGCCATCGGGCTCCATTCGACGCCGCCGTTCGCACCGGGCAACATGCGCTGGCCGTCCTTGGTCGGCAGGACCCACATGTTCTCTTGCGGAACCATCGCATCGCTGTGGCGGATCAGTTCGCCGGTGGCGCGGTCATGCACATACACGTGGCCGGTCTTGCCGCCGTGGATCGCGACCTTGCGCATCTTGCCGTCCTTGCCCGCAGCCGTGGTCAGGATCACCGGCGACACCGCGTCGAGGTCCCACACGTCATGCGCGATGTACTGGTAATGCCACTTGTAGGTGCCCCGGTCCAGATCGATGGCGACGATCGAGTTGGTGTACAGGTTGTCGCCCGGGCGCTCGGCGCCGTACAAATCCGGGCTGGGATTGCCGGCGACGAAGAACACGGTATTGGTTTCCTTGTCCACGGCAGGGGCCATCCACACGCCGCCACCGAGCGTCTTGTAGAAGTCGCCGCCCTTGTCGGCGAGCTGCTTCTTCTCGGCGGCGATGTCGCGCAGCATATTGCGGCCGGTCGCGTCGTTCACCGCCCACACGCCTTCATGGCCCTTCTCGGGAATGCTGTAGAAGGTCCAGATCAAGCTGCCGGTCTTCGCGTCGAACGCCTTGACGAAACCGCGCACGCCGTATTCACCGCCGTTCGTGCCGATCAGGACCTTGTTGTTCACGGCCACCGGCGCCATGGTCTCGGAGTAGCCGAGTTCGGGGTCGGCGATTTGCGTCGCCCACAAGACCTTGCCGGTCTTGGCGTCGAGCGACACGAGTTTGGCATCCAGCGTGCCCATGAACAATTGGTCGTCCAGGACCGCCACGCCACGGTTGTTCGGGCCGCAGCAGTAGGTCGTCACCGGACCTTGTTTGTGCTTGTAGTGCCAGAACTGCTTGCCCGTGGCGGCGTCGATCGCGTACACATGGTTGTACGAGGTCGTCAGGTACATGATGCCGTCGACGACGATCGGCGCCGTCTCCATCGACTCGAGCACTTCGGTCTGGAAGATGAACGCGGGCTTCAGCTTGGCGACGTTTGAGGCATTGATCTGCGCGGCCGGGTAGTAGCGCGTCTGTTCGTAGCTGCCATTGCTGTGCAGGAAGTTGCTGGCGTCCTTGGAGGCGGCGTCGAGCTTGCCCTGGGACACCGAGATGTTCTTCGGCACGGGCGAGCCGGTGGCGGCGCTCTGGCCTGAAACTTCTTGCGCAATGGCTGCGGAGCCTGCAAAAAGCAAGCCGCAGGTGAGCGCACCGAGGGCCGGAAGCGGCCGAAGCATCTTGTTGACATGGCTGGGCATGCGAGTCTCCTGGAGTTGTTTGCGGTCATGAACCACGCGGCGCGGCGGGCAATCCGTTCGCCGGGGCCGAGAGGGAAAGTGCAGGGTCGCCGCACCGTCACTCTGGCGCCAGAATATAGAACAAGTGCGCCGAATCGAATAGCGTTCCTGTTGCTTTGCTGACGTGCCGCGCCCGAGGACTTACCCGATGCTCCGTACCCGACCCACCCGCTGTCGCCCTTGGGGCCACGCCCTGTTGCTGTTCGCCCTTGCAGGACTGGCAGGCGCAGTGCAGGCGCAAGCGACCAGCCTCCTGAGCCTGAATGCGCAATTGCTGGTCGGCGCCCGGCAGAACGATCTGGCTCTCGTGGACCGCATGCTGGCCCATGGCGCGGCGCCCAATGCGCGCAACCGTTTGGGCAAGACAGCTCTGTTGATGGCTGCCGAGAAAGGCAATATGCAGCTCGCGCAGCGGCTGTTCGAGGCCGGCGCCGACGTGAACCTCGCCTCGCTCGAAGGCGTCACGCCTCTGATGGCCGCGTGCTACGGCGGCTACGCCGACCTGGTGCGGCAACTGCTCGGCAAAGGCGCGCGCACCGAGCCGCTGGACCGCATGCGCAAGCCGGCGATCATCTATGCCGCGGGCCAGGGCCATGCCGACGCGGTCGACGCCTTGCTCGATGCCGGCGTCGACGTGAACGGCGTTTATGAAAACCAGCTCAGCGCCTTGATGTGGGCCGCCGGCCAGGGCCAGGCCCAGGTGGTGCAGCGCCTGCTGCAGCGTGGCGCCCGCCGCGATGCGCGCGACAACCGGGGCCTGTCGGCTTTGGACATGGCGCGCCGTGAAGGGCATTTAGCCGTGGTGGCCCTGCTGGGGCCCTAAGTTGCCCTGAAGCTCGGCTCCGGGCCGGTCAACCGGGCTGGCGTGCCAAACCGAGCCGCTCGACGGCAGCCCGCTCCTTGGCAAACGCCTCGCGGCAGGCTTGCGCGTACTCGGCGGGTCCGAGGTAGGCGAGGTCTTGATCGTACTTGGCGATCTCGTTGACGAAGGCCGGGTCGAACATCGCCTTCTTGAACGCGTCGTGCAGCGTGTCGCGCACGCTGTTCGGCAAGCCGCGTGGGCCGCCCAGGCCGAACGGCGACATGGCGACGATGTCGAAGCCGAGCTCACGCAGCGTCGGCGCATCGGGCCAGCGCTTGGAGCGCTGCGGCGCGAAAGTCGCAAGCAAACGCAGCTGGCCGGACTCGACCGCCGGGCCGAATCCGGTGGAGTTGACGCCCGACATCACCTGGGCGGAGGTGATCGCGTTCAACTGTTCCGCCGTTCCCTTGTAGGGCACGTGGATGTAGCGCAGGCCGCGCTGCGTGAACAGCTCTTCCAACACCATATGCGGCGTCGTGCCCACGCCATTCGTCGCGATGCTCAGTTCGCCGGGCCTGGCGCGCGCGAAGGTGAACATGTCTTGCAGATTGCGCAATGGGCTCTTCGCGCTGACCAAGATGCCGAAGGTCACGCCTGAAATCTGGATGATCGGCGTCACGTCGCGGATCGGGTCCCACAGCACGCGCTGCGTATGGGGCACGCGAAACACGGTCTGCGGCAGTTGCGCGATCGTGTAGCCGTCGGGCTCGGCCTGCTGCAAGATGGGCATGACCAGGGTGCCGCCGGCGCCGCCGCGGTTGTCCACCAGAACCTTCTGTCCGATCGCCTGGCTGGTGAGTTCGGCGAGCAGGCGCAGCGAAATGTCGGTGGCGCCACCGGCGGGCCAAGGCACCCAAAGCGTGATCGGGCGCGACGGAAAGTTTTCGGCGCCGCGCGCCCGGCCACCGGCCAGCGCAAGGCAGGCGGCGCTGCCCAGCACGAACTGTCTGCGGGCGAACCCGGCACGATCGATCATGCCGGCGGCCCCTTCTTGGCCAGGCCGCCGAAACCGCGCTGCGGGTCGTAGCCCCAACACGACAAGGTGAAGAACACCACCAGGCAGCCCAGCACGACCCACGGCGCGAGCCCGGGGTCTTTGCCATAGAGAGCAAAACGAATCCATTCGATCGCGTAAGTGAATGGATTGCTGCGCGCCAGCCAATACACCCATTCGGCCCCCGACTCCTGAAGCTTCCACAGCGGGTACAGCGCGGTCGAGATGAAGTACATCGGGAAGATCACGAAGTTCATCGTGCCGGCGAAGTTCTCCAACTGCTTGATGTGCACCGACAGCAGCAAGCCCAGCGCACCCAGCATCAATGCGCCGCAAACCAGAGCGAACAGCGCGTGCAGGCCGGCGAGCGAGAGCACCGGCAGGGTCGTGCCGATCAGGGCGGCGACAAAGACGAAGGCCAGCGCCTGCAAGACCGACAGCAGGGCCGTCGCGCACAACTTCGCGAACAACAGCCAAGGCCGCGGCAGCGGCGCGGTGAGCAGCAGGCGCATCAGGCCCATCTCACGGTCGTACACCATGGCCAGGGAGGACTGCATGCCGTTGAACAGCAGCACCATTCCCACCAGGCCGGGGGCGATATAGACATCGTAGGAAATGTAGGTATCGTAGGGCTCGACGATGGCGATGCCGAATACGTTGCGAAAACCCGCGGCGAACACCGCCAGCCACAGCAGGGGGCGCACCAGGGCCGAGACCAGGCGCCCGGTCTGCTGCAAGAACTTGAACAGTTCGCGCAGCACGATGGCGCGCAGCGCCTGCAGGGCGTGGGCCGCGCCGTGGCGTGCGGCACCGCCGGCGGCATCGGCCAGCACGCCGCTCATTGGTGCCCCCTACGGCGCTGCGCGCCGGTCCCCCCGAGGGGGAGCGAGCGCCTTGGGAGCGGCCCGGCGGCGCTCATCGCGCCACCTTGCACAGTTTTTCCGGCGCGTCGGCGCCCAGCGTGTCGAGCACGTCGCTGGGGTGCATCAGGCCTTCGACCGGCGAAGTCGAGACGACGCCCTGGCCGTCGCTCAACACCAGAGGCTGGCGCAACTGGCCGTCCCAAGCGCGAAAGGTCATTGATGTTCCCTTCGACCCGTCGAGCGGCGTCTTGCCGAGCGCACGGGCCCAGGCCGCGGCCGGTCCCTTGGGTGCAGCCGTGAGCACGGCCACGAGCGCCTTGCCCGCCATCCACGCCGACCAGTCTTGCGCCGTCATCGCGCGCTGGGTCGCCTTGGCAAAGCGGCGCACGACCTGGGGTGCCCCGTAACGTTCGAACTGCGCATGCCAGGCCAAGGGCACGAGGCCGGCGTCGCCGACCACCGGCCGGGGCAGCACGGTACGGTAGGGCAGGCCACGCGCGAATTCGCCGTCGCTGTCGACCACCCACACGGCGTCGTAGGCGGTGCCGGCAGTCAGCAACAAGGGGTTTGCCAAATCGCGCTCGCGCGGGTCAGCCGAAAGCTTGAACGGCTTGGTGGCCACCACCTGCAGGCCGTAGCGTTTGATCGACGCTTGCACCGTGGCCGCACGTTGTTGGTCGAGCACGGACGAGCCCGTCAACAACAGCAGCTTGCTCCATCGACGCGACAGCAAGGTTTGCGCCAGCGCGTCGCTGCGCATGCGTTCGCTGGGAATCAGGTGGAACAAACGCGCGCGGCAATCCTGCTGGCGCAGGCTGTCCGCCGCTTCGCTCAGGTTCAAGACAGGCAGCTTCACGGCGTCGGCCACGGCCAGGGTCCAGGCTGCGTTCAAGTCGGTCAGCAGCACGGTCGCGCCGGCTTTCTCGGCAGCGATCGCCGCGCTGCGTGCCGCTTCGAGCGTGGCCACGGCCTGCGTGTTGATGACGACGGACGCGCCGGCCGATTCGAGTTCGAGTTCGTTTTCGTCGACGGCCATCTGCAGTGCATCCAGCAGAGGACCGCCGGTGTGGCCGAGATAGGCGCGCTCGATGCGCGTGCGTTCCAGGCGCGCGTCGTCCTGCGGCGCGATCAGGGTGGCCTTGAGCGTGGCCGACTGCGCCGGCACGGCGGCCAGCGTCAGCAGCGCGGCCGCGGCCCGAAGCTTCATTCGACGATCACCACGCCATAGGGCACGCGCCCCACCGGGATGCTCTTCAGCGCCTTGGCGCCGGCCACATCGATCACGGTCACGTCGTCGCTCAACCCGTTCACGACGAGCAGGCGGGCCTCGGCTTTGTCGAGCATCACATTCCACGGGCGCTTGCCCACCAGCACGGTGTGCGTGACCTTGCGCGAGGCCACGTCGACGAAGGCCACATGGTTCGCCCGGCCCAGCGCGACGAAGGCACGCTTGCCGTCGCGCGTCATCTGGATGCCCACCGGCGTGATGTCGGTGGCGCGCGCGCCCTTGAGTTCGAACTTGATGGTTCCGATCACCGAATGCTTAGCCGTGGACACGATGGTGACGCTCGCGTCGAGTTCGTTCGTCACCCACAGTTCCTTGCCGTCAGGCGTGATGGCCATCCTGCGCGGCCGCTTGCCGACCTTGACGTTCTTGACGATCTTCGCCGTGGCGGTGTCGATCACGTGCACCATGCTCGCGACCTCGGAGGTCACATACACGAGTTTCCCGTCGCCGCTGACCTTCACGCCTTCGGGTTCCTTGCCCACCTTCACCGTCTTCAGGGTCTTGCCGCTTGCGGCGTCGATGAAACTGGTTTCGCCTTCGTCTTCATTGGACACGTAGATGATCTTGCCGTCGGGCGAGATGTCGAAGGCCTCGGGCTCCTTGCCCAAGGGAATGCGGCGCAGCGACTTGGCGCTTGCCGGATCGATGATGTCGGCCGCGTTCGAATCGGTGCACGCGACCATGATCTTCGCCTCAGGCGTCATCTGCACATGGCGTGCGCGTTTGCAGGTGGCGATGACTCCCTTCACGCTGAGTGTTCCCAGATCGATCATCGTCAGCGAATTGTCTTTTTCGCTGGACACATAGGCCGTCCCTTGGGCCTGCGTTGTCGTGCCGGCGAGCGCCAAGGCCAGGGCGATCATGGCTTGGGAACATGGGTGCATGGGTGCGTCTCCTTCGGTTGGAATCTTTCAACTCGTGCGCTTGATGAAACCCGCTTCGAGCGTGGCCTCGCCCAGAGCCTGGGTCACTTCGGCCGGCGTTCCGTCGGCGAGCAGGCTGCCCTTGTGCAGCACCAGCACGCGGTCTGCGTCCTGCGCTTCTTCGACCCAATGCGTGGCCCACAGCACACTCAATTCGCGTTCACGCACGTCGGCGTGCAGGGCGGCCAGCAAGTCGCGGCGCGACTTCGGGTCCAGGCCGACCGTCGCTTCGTCCATCAACAGCACCGGCGGTTGGTGCAGGTTCGCGCGAATCAGTTCCACCTTGCGCCGGTTCCCGCCCGAAAGCTCTCTTGCCTTGCGCTCCAGGTCGCCGGCAATTCCCAGGCGCGCGCACCCGGCATCGATGCGCTCGAGCGCGAGCTTGCGCGGCAAACCCTGCAAGTCGGCCTGGAACAGCAGGTTGTGGCGCACGCTCAAATCCATGTCCAGCGAAATCTGCTGGAACACGACGCCGATGTGGCGCAGCGCCTGCGTCGGCGCGCTGCGCAGCGAGTGCCCCGCCACTTCGACCCTGCCTTCGTCGGCAGCGAACAGCCCCGTCAGCACCTGGAACAAGGTCGACTTGCCCGCGCCATTGGGCCCGAGCAGGGCGACGAACTGGCCACGCGGCACACAAAACGACAACGACTGCAGCGCGACGCGCTCGCCATAGCGTTTGGTCAGGGAGTCGATACGCAGCATGGGGACGAGGATTGGCAGTTCGGCAACAAAGCCCGCGATTCTCGCCGCCCGACGGCGGCTCTCAGCCTAGGGAATATGCGGCCGGGAGTTTTTCCTGATTTTCATGAGCCGGCCGATCGACGCGGCAGGCGCTGAGGCCGTGCTGCACGGCCGGCCGCGCGCAGGGCATTGCTTGCATTCGCAATGTCGGACCGGAACAAGCAGCTGGAACACAGACGCTAGCATGGCGACTCCGCTGCCCGCCCGCGCCCCGCTAGGATGAAATTGGCACACCTCGATTTGCGTCAGGGCTGCAACAGCGCGCTTGCTGCTTTCGGCCCAGAGGCGTCTGTGCGCATACAGTGCGCTGGCCAGCGTCATGGTGGCAGGGCGGCGGCGGCGCCCCCGTTCTCCGACCCACGCTCGCGGGGCGCCACCGGGCGCCACAACGCTCGGCCGCGTCATCACCGCATGTGCCC
>JBAQUQ010000397.1:0-39362 GCA_049297615.1 Burkholderiaceae bacterium | reverse complement strand
CCCGGCGACAACGTGAGCATCACGGTCAAGCTGATCAACCCCATCGCCATGGAAGAGGGCCTGCGCTTCGCCATCCGCGAGGGCGGGCGCACCGTCGGCGCGGGCGTGGTGGCCAAGATCATCGAATAAGTGGGATTCACCGTCGCCGGCTGCCAGCTGAATGCGCTTGGTGGGGCCCGCATCACCCCCCGCGATCCCTGGGTCGCATCGCTCTTTGAGGAACTGCCATGCAAAAGCAAAAAATCCGAATTCGCCTGAAGGCGTTCGACTACAAGCTGATCGATCAGTCCGCGCTTGAGATCGTTGACACCGCCAAGCGCACCGGCGCCATCGTCAAGGGCCCCGTGCCCCTGCCCACGCGCATGGAGCGGTTCGACATTCTTCGCTCGCCGCACGTCAACAAGAGCTCGCGCGACCAGTTCGAAATTCGCACCCATCAGCGCCTGATGGACATCATCGACCCGACCGACAAGACGGTCGACGCGCTGATGAAACTCGATTTGCCTGCCGGCGTGGACGTGGAAATCAAGCTGCAATAACGGCCGCAACATCTGCGGTTGCTCACTGCGGCGTCGCTTGCAAGCGACGCGGGCTTCGTCGGGCAGTCAAAGATCCTCAGGGACTTTCTCGGCCCGAACTCAGCTGCTACACTTGCAAGCTTTTCCGATGGTGCGTCGCCTTCACGTGAACAGTGAGCGCGAGCGCCAATCATTCAGCCCGGCCAATCGATGTCGGGCACGTGCAACAAAGGCTGTGCCTCTTTGCGGAGGCGCGGCTGGAGAAAAACCATGACAGCAGCAAGCGCAGCTGGGCGCCTCGGATTGCTGGGCCGCAAGGTGGGAATGATGCGCATCTTTACGGACGATGGCGCGGCCATTCCCGTGACCGTGCTCGATGTATCCGACAACCGTGTCGCCCAGGTCAAGACCGAGCAAACCGACGGCTACAACGCCCTGCAAATCGTATTCGGGTCGCGCAAGGCGTCTCGGGTCACCAAGCCCCAGGCGGGGCACTTGGCCAAAGCGGGAGTGCAAGCCGGCGCAGTGACCAAGGAATTTCGTGTCCCCGCCGATCTGCTGGCCACCTACAAGGCCGGTGCGCGGGTGCCCGTGGGCGTGTTCAGCGTCGGCCAGATGGTCGATGTGCAAGGCACGTCGATCGGCAAGGGCTTCACCGGGACGATCAAGCGTCACAACTTCAAATCCCAGCGCGCATCGCACGGCAACAGCCGCTCGCACAACGTGCCCGGATCGATTTCGATGGCACAGGACCCTGGGCGCGTATTTCCGGGCAAGAAGATGTCGGGCCATTCGGGCGATGTCACGCGCACGGTGCAGAACCTCGACATCGTACGCATCGACGAGGCACGTCAATTGCTGCTGGTTCGTGGTGCGGTGCCCGGGGCGAAGAACGGCCACGTCGTCGTTCGCGCGGCCGTCAAGGCCGGTGCAAAGACGGGAGCGAAGTGATGCAACTCGAGCTCCTGAATGAACAAGGCCAGGCGACCGAGAGGGTCGATGCGCCGGACACGGTCTTCGCGCGCGACTACAACGAAGCGCTGGTGCATCAGATCGTCGTGGCCTTCCAGGCCAATGCGCGTCAGGGCACGCGAGCGCAGCTCGACCGGGCCCAAGTCAAACACTCGACAAAGAAGCCGTGGCGTCAAAAAGGCACCGGCCGGGCCCGCGCCGGCATGACCTCCTCGCCCTTGTGGCGTGGCGGAGGCCGGATTTTCCCGAACAGCCCCGACGAGAACTTCAGCCACAAGGTCAACAAGAAGATGTATCGCGCCGGCATGGCGGCGATCCTTTCACAGCTCGCCCGCGACGGCCGCTTGGCCGTGGTCGATTCGATCACGGTCGATTCGCCCAAGACCAAACCGCTCGCCGCGAAATTCAAGGCGATGGGACTGGACTCGGTCTTGGTGATCTCGGACCATGTCGACGATAACCTGCTGATGGCCTCTCGCAACCTGGCCAACGTCCTGATCGTCGAACCGCGGTACGCCGACCCGCTGTCTCTGGTCTTTTACAAGAAAGTCCTGATGACCAAGGGCGCGATGGCGCAAATCAAGGAGATGCTGTCATGAGCGCGGCAACTGTGGTCAAGGCCAAGGTCGACGAGGGTCGCCTGGCTCAAGTACTCGTCGCACCCATCGTCTCTGAAAAGGCGACCTACATCAGCGAGAAGCGCAATCAATTCACTTTCAAAGTGCTGCGCAGCGCAACCAAGCCTGAGATCAAGGCAGCAGTCGAGTTGATGTTCAAGGTTGAAGTGCAAGGCGTCCAGACCGTCACTCAAAAAGGCAAGGTCAAGAAGTTCGGCCGCTCCATCGGCCGTCGCAACCATGTCAAGAAGGCTTACGTGTCGCTCAAGGAAGGCCAGCAACTCAATATCGGCGGGGAGGCTGCGTAATGGCCATCGTCAAAGTCAAACCGACTTCGCCGGGCCGCCGTGCTTTGGTGAAAGTGGTGCACGCGCATCTCTACAAGGGCCGACCGGAAGCTTCGCTCGTCGAGCCGCAAATGCAGAATGCCGGCCGCAACAACAACGGCCATATCACGATTCGCCACAAGGGTGGCGGCCACAAGCACCATTACCGCGTCGTCGATTTCGTACGCAACAAGGACGCAATCCCAGCGAAAGTTGAGCGCATCGAATACGACCCGAATCGCAGTGCGCACATCGCACTGGTGTGTTATGCCGACGGCGAGCGCCGCTACATCATTGCGCCGCGCGGCCTGGAAATCGGCGCGACGATCCTCAGCGGCGCCGAAGCCCCTATCAAGGCCGGCAATACGCTGCCGATTCGCAACATTCCGGTGGGCTCGATCGTGCACTGCGTTGAAATGCTGCCCGGCAAGGGCGCGCAAATTGCGCGCTCTGCCGGTGCAGCCGTGACCTTGCTCGCACGCGAAGGCACCTACGCCCAGTTGCGCTTGCGCTCAGGTGAGGTGCGGCGCATTCACATCGACTGCCGCGCGACGATCGGCGAGGTCAGCAACGAAGAACACAGCCTGCGCCAATACGGCAAGGCCGGCGCGAGGCGTTGGAAAGGTATCCGCCCGACGGTGCGCGGCGTGGCGATGAACCCGGTGGATCACCCGCACGGTGGCGGCGAAGGCCGTACCGGAGAAGGCCAGGCCCCGGTGTCACCGTGGAATACCTTGACCAAGGGCTACCGCACCCGCAATAACAAGCGCACGCAGACGATGATCGTCGCGCGACGTAAGAAGTAGCCGCAGGAAAGGGCCACGCCATGACGCGTTCACTCAAAAAGGGTCCCTTCGTCGATCATCACCTGGTGGTCAAAGTCGAAAAGGCCACTGCGACGAAGGACAAGAAGCCGATCAAGACCTGGTCGCGCCGCTCCACGATCCTGCCCGATTTCATCGGCGTCACGATCGCCGTGCACAACGGCAAGCAGCACGTGCCGGTGTACGTGACAGACCAGATGGTGGGCCACAAGCTCGGCGAGTTCGCCCTCACGCGCACCTTCAAGGGCCACCCGGCGGACAAGAAGGCCATGAAGAAATAAAGGAGGGCAAGGATGGAAACCCGTTCAATCGTTCGTGGTGTGCGGCTGTCGGCCGACAAAGGCCGCTTGGTGGCCGACCTGGTTCGCGGCCGTCCGGTTGATCAGGCGCTCAACATCCTGACGTTCACGCAGAAGAAGGCCGCCGGCATCATCAAGAAGGCGCTCGAATCGGCAATTGCGAACGCCGAGCACAACGACGGCGCCGACATCGATGAGCTCAAGGTCAAGACGATTTTCGTCGAGCAGGGCGCGACGCTGAGACGCTTCTCGGCGCGCGCCAAAGGGCGCGGCAACAGCATCAGCAAGCCGACCTGCCATATTTTCGTGACCGTCGGAACCTAAAGAGAACTGATCATGGGACAAAAAATTCATCCGACGGGGTTTCGCTTGCAGGTGACGCGCAATTGGTCGTCGCGTTGGTACGCGTCGAACAAGAACTTCGCGACCATGCTCGCCGAAGACCTGAAGGTCCGGGAGTACCTCAAGACGCGTCTGAAGAGCGCCGCGGTGTCGCGCATCCTCATCGAGCGCCCGGCGAAGAATGCCCGTATCACGATCTTTTCGGCGCGCCCGGGTGTGGTGATCGGCAAGAAGGGCGAGGATATCGAAAACCTGAAGACCGAATTGGCGCGTCGTCTGGGCGTGCCCGTGGCGGTGAACATCGAAGAAGTGCGCAAGCCCGAAATCGACGCGCAGCTGATCGCCGACAGCATCACGCAGCAGCTCGAGAAGCGCATCATGTTTCGCCGCGCAATGAAGCGCGCGATGCAAAACGCGATGCGCCTGGGCGCACAAGGCATCAAGATCATGTCGTCGGGGCGCTTGAACGGGATCGAGATTGCGCGCTGCGAGTGGTACCGCGAAGGGCGCGTGCCGCTGCACACGCTCAAGGCCGACATCGACTACGGCATTTCGGAAGCGAAGACGACTTACGGTGTGATCGGCGTGAAGTGCTGGGTCTATCGCGGCGATCGCCTGGGCAAGGGTGAGGTCGCGCCTGCGGTCAAGCCCGAAATGGGAGAAGACGATCGCCGTTCACGCCGGCCTGCGCGCCCTGGCCCTGCGGGTACAGGTGCCCCTGGCGGGCGTGGCCCCGCACCCGAGCGCCCAGCCCGTCGCGTTGCTGCCGCGGTGCCGCCCGAAGGCTCTGACAAGCCGGTCGACGCCCCAGCCACACCGGCACCCAAAGTGCCAGCAGTCAAGCGCATTCGCAAAGCGATTGCGCCTGACAGCAAAGGAGAATAGAGATGCTGCAACCTGCTCGCAGAAAATTCCGCAAGGAGCAAAAGGGCCGCAACACCGGTGTTGCAACGCGCGGCGCCAAGGTCTCATTTGGCGACTTCGGCCTCAAGGCCCTCGAGCGTGGTCGACTCACGGCACGGCAAATCGAGGCGGCGCGTCGCGCTATCTCGCGCCATGTGAAGCGCGGCGGCAGAATTTGGATTCGTATATTTCCAGACAAGCCGGTTTCGCAAAAACCCGCTGAAGTACGCATGGGCAACGGCAAGGGAAATCCGGAGTACTACGTTGCCGAAATCCAGCCCGGCAAGGTGCTCTACGAAATCAATGGTGTGCCGGAGCAATTGGCCCGCGAGGCCTTTCTGTTGGCCTCGGCCAAGCTGCCCCTGCGCACGCGTTTCGTCGCGCGCCAGGTCGGTGCCTGATGCTGTGACTGAAGACGTGACCATGAAAACATCCGAACTACGTGCCAAAGACGTTGCCGGCCTGCAAAAGGAGGTGAGCGAGCTGTTGAAGGCGCACTTCGGCCTGCGCATGCAAAAGGCGTCGCAGCAGCTGAATAACCATTCCCAACTGGGCAAGTTGCGCCGCGACATTGCACGCGCCAAAACGATCTTGGCCGAGAAGAGCGAAGGGGCCGCCAAATGACCCAAGCAAATGATTCGACTGCGACGAGCACGGCTACCGAAGCGCTTGCCAAGCCCAAGAACACCCGGACCCTGGTGGGCAAAGTTGTCAGCGACAGGCGGGCGAAGACCGTCACCGTCTTGGTGGAGCGCCGAACCATGCACGAGCTGTACGGCAAGATTGTCGGGCGTTCGAGCAAGTACCACTGTCACGACGAAAAGGGCGAGTACAAGACGGGCGACGTCGTCGAGATCGCGGAATGCCGGCCGATTTCCAAGACCAAGGCGTGGATGGTGACGCGCCTGGTCGAGAAGGCGTACACCGTCTAGGGTCAATTCGCCCAGGGTGCGACGGCCCGCAACGGCGCACGTCGGCAAAACGGCCGCAACGCTGGGATACTGGCGTCCGGCCGTTGCCATTGGCGAAACCCCTCAGGAGAAACGCGATGCTCAAGGTTGGCGACAAGTTGCCCTCGGCGAAACTGCGGGAATTCATCGAAATCGAAGCCGATGGTTGTTCGATCGGACCGAACACGTTCGAGGTCGACCAATTGACCGCAGGCAGATGTATCGCCGTGTTCGGTCTGCCCGGCGCGTTCACGCCCACGTGTTCTGCCAAACATGTTCCCGGATATGTCGAGCAAGCTGCGGCGCTGAAAGCCGCCGGCGTCGACGAGATCTGGTGCGTCTCCGTCAACGACGCTTTCGTGATGGGCGCGTGGGGCCGCGAGCAGAAAACCAGCGGCAAGGTGCGCATGATGGCCGATGGCAATGCCGATTTCAGCAAGGCGGCGGGTTTGAGTGTGGATCGGACCGCGATCGGCATGGGCCTGCGCTCGAACCGCTATTCGATGCTCGTCGTCGACGGTGTGGTCAAGGCGCTCAATGTCGAAAACCCCGGCAAGTTCGAAGTCAGCGACGCCACCACCCTGCTCGCGCAGGCCAAGCGTATCCTGGGCTGATACCTCCAGGCACCGGGTCCTCGATGCAGGGACTCAATCGGCCGGCATAGTGTGATGCAGTTGAGCGAGGGCATTCGCAAGCACGGCTTTCGCAAGTGGTATGAGCGTGAGCTGCTGCAAAGCCATGCGCACCTGTTGCTGCTGTTCGTCTGCGCCATCGGCCTGCTGGCATCGTTCGCCGTGTACAGCAAGGGCGCGCCGTGGGCCGATCGAGCGATCGACGTCGCCGCCATCGTGTTGTTCACCGCTGTCGGCCTGTGGTCGCTGCGGCGTTACCTCTTCTTGTTGCTGCACGCCGAAGTGATCGCCAACCAGGCGGTGTGCCCGATGTGCCAGACCTATGGCCGACTGTCACTCGCGCCGGACCAGGCGAAACCAGGCGGACCGCTCGTCGTGCGCTGCCGCAAGTGCGAGCACGAGTGGCCTATCGTCGACTAGAACAGTTGGCCGATCAGCAGCGCCACGAAGCTCAGCAACACGCTGCTGGCGATCGGAATGAACCAATCGCGTCCGAACAGCCGGAAGCGAAAGTCGCCGGGCAACTTGCCCATGCCGAGTTTCTCCAGCCACGGCCGCAATCCGCTGAAAATCAGCAACGCGAGAAGGATGACGAGCAGCCAACGCAACGTTCATGGCCTTTCTACAGATGCACGATCCAGGCGCGTTGGGCAACCCGGGTTCACCGCGCATGCTTCCTGTCTGATCGTCCGCAGCGTAGCGCAGCAGACCTCATCGGGCATCGTCCTTTGCCGAGCCACCACTACTGTCGGACCTTGTCGACATTTCAAATCAACTTTCATAATACCCAAACCATGGGTAGTCTGGTCAGCCGTCCAACGATCCGCTCGCTGGAGGTCGAAGGACGGAATCAAACCCTTGCAGCTGCACGATCAACAGGCGTGGCGCGTTGCGCACGCCATCACAGGAAGGGTGCATGACCCACCTCGAACTCGACAGGCTCAGCAAGAGCTACGAAGGCGTCGCCGCAGTCGACGCAGTCAGCCTCGCGGTACAGCCAGGCGAATTCATCTGCCTGCTGGGCCCGTCTGGCTGTGGAAAGACGACGACGCTGCGCATGATCGCGGGATTCCTCGAGCCCGACGGTGGTGACGTGCGGGTGCGCGGCAAGGCTATTTCCGCGCCGGGCTGGGTGCTGCCGCCCGAGCGCCGCAACATGGGGATGATTTTCCAAAGCTATGCAGTGTGGCCGCATATGAGGGTGCGGGAAAATGTCGCTTATGGGCTGAACATGCGCGGGGTCTCGGCCACGCAAACGCGAACGCGCACCGACGCGATGCTCGCCGCGACCAAGCTGTTCGAGTTGGCCGAGCGCTACCCTGCTGAGCTCTCCGGCGGCCAGCAACAGCGCGTGGCGCTCGCGCGCGCGCTGGCACCCAATCCTGATATTCTGTTGTTGGACGAGCCGCTGTCGAACCTCGACGCGAACCTTCGCGGCGAAATGCGCCTGGAAATCCGCCGCCTGCACGATGAGTTCCACAACACGTCGATCTATGTCACCCATGACCAGCTCGAAGCGATGACGATGGCCGATCGCATCGTCGTGATGAACGCAGGGCGCATCGAGCAGATCGGCACCCCGCAGGACGTCTACGACCGGCCCAATTCGACCTTCGTCGCGCGCTTCATCGGCGCGAGCAACGTGCTGCGTGCCAGGCACATCGCCGGCGACGAGGTCGAGGTCTGCGGCCACACCTTGCACGTGGGCGAAGGCGAGTTCGCCGGCCCCGGCAAGGAGATGGACATCTGCGTGAAGATGCACGACGTGGAGATCGTGCCTGACCGAGCCGCCGGGGGCAACAACAGCCTTCCGGGCGTGGTGCAAAGCCACGCCTACCTCGGCAGCCACCGCGACTACGTGGTGGACGTGGGCCAGGAGCTGCTCATCTCCGCCCCGGCCACGCTCGAGCTGGCTGCGGGATCGAGGGTCCACGTGCGCTTTCGCCCGCAGAGCTGTCGTGCACTGGCACGCTAGACTAGATTCACACCGGCAGCGATGGGAATGAAAAATCGGAATGACAACAACGAGGAGAGTCTCATGAGTCGAATGCAGAAGGTGCTTGCGGCAATGGTATTCGTGGCACCGGCCACGCTGATGGCGCAGGCGACGACGCCCGCGATGCTCGCAGCGGCGGAGGCGGAAGGAAAAGTCGTCTGGTACAGCTCGGTCGACGTGAAGGTCGGCGAGGCGGTGGCCGAGCTGTTCCGCGCGCAATATCCGAAGATCGCGATCGACGTCGAGCGCTCGGGATCGGAGCGCGTCTTCCAGCGCATCAACCAGGAATACGGGTCGAACATCAAGAACGTCGACGTCGTGAACTCTTCGGACGCGTCGCACTTCATCTTCTGGAAGGAAAAGAAGTGGCTCGCCGCCCATACGCCGCCCGACGTAAAGCGGTTTCCCGAGGCCTTCCGCGACCCCGAGGGCTATTTCGCCACGTGGCGCGCCACGCTTTCGGTCATGGGATACAACACCAACCTGGTCAAGGCGGGCGAGGTGCCCAAGGGGTATATGGACCTGCTCGACCCGGCTTGGAAGGGCAAGCTCACGAAGTCGCATCCGGGCTACAGTGGCACGAGCCTGACCGGAACCTTCGCCATCACCAAGGTGCTGGGCTGGGACTACCTCGAAAAGCTCGCCAAGCAGGGGGTGCAGCAGCTGCAGTCCACCACCGCCACGCCCAAGAGCATCGCCAGCGGCGAGCGCGCCGTGATGGTCGACGGTAACGAGTACAACATGTTCATCGAGATCGACAAGAAGAGCCCGGTGAAGATCATCTATGCGGTCGAGGGCACACCTTTCGTCGGCTCGCCCACGGCGATATTCGCCGCCGCGCCCCATCCCAACGCCGCGCGCGTGCTGCAGAACTTCCTCTATACAGCCAAGGTGCAGTTGCTCCTTGTGGACAAGGGCGGGCTTAGGTCCGTGCACCCGGACGCGAAGGACCCCGCTGGTCGCACGCCGCTTTCGCAGATCAAGATCCTGACCGACGATCCGGTGGCGATGTTGCCCGAGGTGGCGGAAATCAAGAAGAAGTACACGGCGATCTTCGGCAACTGAACGTGTCGTCGCAGCAGGTCGCCGCCGCTCAGGCGGGAGACCAGCCTGTGCCTCAAGACGCGCCCTCGCGAGCACCGCGCGGACGACGCCCGTCCGCATGGCGAGCGATCGACTGGACCGCGCCTTTCTCCATCACCATGGTGCTGCTGTTGGCGGTCCTGGTGCTGTTGCCGATGTTCTGGCTGCTGGTGACCAGCCTGCGCGACGACGCGAAATCATTCACGTTCGAGCATTACCGCCACCTGTTCATCGACCCAGCGTTCGTCGAACCTCTTGTCACGACGCTGTGGACCTCGGCCGCGGTGGGGACCCTGTGCGTGCTCGCCGCCGCGCCCATGGCCTGGCTGGTCGCGCGCACCGACCTGCCGGGCAAGCGGCTGATGCGTGTCCTGATCCTCGCCTCGTTCGTGACGCCGCCCTTCCTCGGCGCGTTCGCTTGGGTGCTGCTCGGTGGGCCCAACGCCGGGTTGATCAACCAGTGGTACTACGCGCTGATGGGACTCAAGCCCTTCGAAGACGCGTCGCTCATCAACATCTTCTCAGCCTGGGGCATGGTGTTCGTGATGGCGCTCTACACCTTCCCCTACGTCTTCACCTTCGTCGCGAATAGCCTGGACATGATTCCCAGCGAGCTCGAGGAGGCCTCGGCAATCTTCGGCGCACGCCCCTGGCGCACCGCCGTGAACATCACGCTGCCGCTGGTGACGCCAGCCTTGCTGGCGGGGTTCCTGGTCGCGTTCCTGCAATCGATGACGCTGTTCGGCACGCCCGCGATTCTGGCGCTGCCCGCCGGGGTGGACACGATGACGACCAAGATCTGGAGCCTGTTCCAGTATCCGCCGCAGCTTGGGCTGGCCGCCGCTGCCTCGTTGCCCCTGCTCATCGTGACCGTCGTGCTGCTGCGCGCGCAGACCGCGATCATGGGCCGGCGCGGCTATTCGATCATCGGCGGCAAGAGCACGGGCGTCCGCACCCTCAAGCTGGGCGCGTGGAAGGCACCCGCGCTCGCGCTGTTCGCCTTCGTGCTCGGCTGTTCGATTGCATTGCCCTACGGTGTATTGGTGCGCACCGCGCTGGTCAAGAACTGGTCGGCGCCGGTCGCAGGCAATTTCTCCCTCGAGCACTGGCGCTTCGTGTTTTTCGAATTCAGCCAGACCAAGGTTGCATTCCTCAACACCTTCATCCTCGGTGTCTCGGCGGCGACGGTGGGAACGATCCTGGTGGTGATGATCGGCTACCTCAGCCTGCGCAAGCTCGTCTGGGGCCATCGCTACCTCGCGTTCCTTGCCACGGCACCGGTCGCGATCCCCGGCATCGTTCTCGCCGTTGGCTTGTTCCTGAGCTACACCCAGCCGCCGCTGGTGCTGTACGGCACATTGGTCATCATCTTTCTCGCCTATCTCACCAAGGAGCTGCCGGTGGGTTTCCAGCAGGTCGCCTCGTCGCTCAAGGCCGTGCACCCCGAGCTCGAGGAGGCCAGCCGTATCTTCGGCGCCACCCGGCTGCGCGTGCTCACCGACATCACCGCGCCGCTCATCCGCAACGGTGTCATCGCCACCTGGATCCTCATCTTCATCGGCTCGATCCGCGAGCTTTCCGCGACAATCCTGCTCTTCACCGCCAAGACCAAGACCATCTCGGTGACGATGTTCGACCTGCGCGAAAGCAATGACTGGGGCCCCATCGCCGTGCTGTCCGTCACCATGCTCGTGATCACTTTCTTGATGGTCGCCTCGATCAACTTCTTCACCGATCGGCGCTCGTCATGACCATTCCTGTGCTGGGCCTCATGCTGGGTGACGCGACCGGCATAGGCGCGGAACAATGCGCGCGCGTTCTCGCCGATGCGCGCTTGGCCGACACGGCACGCTTGGTCGTGGTGGGCGACAGGCGGCTGCTCGAGCAGGGCGCGCGTGATGCCGGCGTGCAGCTGCGTTGCCGGGCCTACGCCGCGCCCGCCGACGTCGACTGGAGCCGTGACGAGGTGGCGATCGTCGACCTCGGCAACCTCGACCCGGCCCGATTGCAGCGCGGAGCGGTGAGCGCCGAAGCCGGCCGAATCGCCGGCGAGACGCTCAAGCGCATGGTGGACCTCGCCTTGCAGGGGCAACTCGACGGCATCACGTTCGCGCCGCTGAACAAGGCGGCGCTGCACGCCGGCGGCTGGAAGTTCAATGACGAGCATCAGCTCTTTGCCCACCTGACCCAGCACCAGGGTTTCTTCGGCGAAATGAACGTGCTGGACGGCAAGTGGATGTCGCGCGTGACCTCGCATATGTCGCTGCGCAGCGCGCTCGAGCAGATCACCGCTCAGCGCATCGACCAGGCACTGACCCTGGCCGACGCGACGATGCGCGGCGCCGGCATCGCCCGTCCGCGCATCGCGGTGGCCGCGCTCAATCCGCATGGCGGCGAAATGGGCCTGTTCGGGCGCGAGGAGATCGAGGTCATCGCGCCTGCCGTGGCCATGGCCGCTGAGCGCGGCATCGCGTGCCAGGGGCCCTACCCCGCCGACACCGTGTTCATCCGGGGCTTCGGCGACGACTTCGACGGCGTGCTCACGATGTATCACGACCAGGGGCAGATTGCGACCAAGCTGAAGGGCTTCAACCGCGGGGTCACGGTCACGGGCGGCCTTGGAACGGTCTTCACCACGCCTGCCCACGGTACGGCGTTCGACATCGTCGGCCGCGGCGTGGCCACCACGGGCGCGCTGGAGAGTGCGGTGCGGCTGTGCGCGCGGCTCGCGGCGAGCCGCAAGATGGCTCGCGGAGCGGCCGCTTCGATCGCCGCGCGCTGATCGGCTTGCCAGGGGTGTCCAGCGAGTAGACGCGAGTCGGCGGTGATCCGGCGCAGAACGCGTAGCTCATACCTCGGGTGTCTCGAGAATTCGCATCGGTGTCGGGTTCCTGACGTGGCACTGTCGTATTGCTGTCGTGGCGAAATGCTTCTCTGGGTGTCAAACTGCGCGGTCCGCGGGAGTGTGAGCAATGCTGATCCAGAAATTGCGTCTTCAACACGGCTGGTCTCAGCAACAACTCGCCGGGGCCAGCGGCTTGAGCGTCCGAACGGTTCAACGCATTGAAGCCGGTTATCCGGCCAGCACCGAATCTCTCAAGTCGCTTGCTGCGGTTTTCGAGGTCGAGTTTGCAACTCTCAATCCGGAGCGCGACATGAGTTCAACGGTGAATAGTCTTGCTGAACAGCAAGAAGCAGAAGCTTTCAAGTACGTTCGCAAATTGCGAGGTTTCTACACGCACTTGTTTCAGTACATCGTCGTAACGCTTGTTTTGCTGGCGGTCAACCTGATCGTCACGCCTCACAGAATGTGGGCATTTTGGGTCATGGGCGGCTGGGGGCTTGGTGTTCTCATGCACGCTTCTCGTGTTTTCAGACCTAACTGGTTCCTCGGCCCCCAGTGGGAGCGTCAGCAGGTCGAAAACCGGCTGGGGCGCCCGCTTTGAACGATGGCAGTTGGAGTTGAGGAGAAAGCTTGATGCATAGGCTTGCGAGAACACACCTTGCGATTGGAACCATGCTCATGGTGTTTGTCGCGATGCTTGTGGCGCTTGTATGGATCGCACCTGTGGAGCGCGTCAACCAGAGCCCTGAAACTTTGATCCAGCCCATCGTCGCCCTGGCTGGCCTGACCGCCATCGTGGCATTGATGATGCTTGCGTATCGAAATTTTTCCTTGGTCCGCGGAACCGTGACCCTGCGCTACTTCCAGGCATATACGGCAGAAGCTCCAGCCGAACGGATCGAGCGTCCCAGCAGGGCGTATATGAATCTCTTGGAGCTTCCCGTCCTCTTCTACCTCGTCTGTGTGCTCATGTTGATTACGGGGAAATTCGACGCCGTTCAGGTTTCTCTGGCTTGGATATTCGTCTCAACTCGCTTTGTGCATGCGTTCATTCATATCGGCTTCAATCACGTGCCGTTTCGATTCACCGCATTCCTTGCTGGGTTCATCACCCTTATCGTCATCTGGACTCGGTTTGCATCCCAGAACCTGTAAGTGGGCGTGGACGTGATTCACTCTTCCAGTCCTGCTGTCGCCTTGGTTACCATCTCGCCACGCTCGAACTCGTCTGCGGCCACTCAGGGCAGCTTCGGTGCTTGCGACGGTTCACACTCAGGAAGCTGAAAATGGAAATGACGGCCGCGGCGCAGGCGAATTCCGCCCTGACCGATGAAATCGCCGGCTTCGTCGTCGGAACACGCTCGCGCGACATCCCTGGGGACGTCGTGCACCTGGGCAAGCGCTCGGTGCTGGACGGCATCGGCCTGGCGCTCGCGGGCGCGACTGCCGCATGCAGCCGGATCACACGGCGCTATCTCGAGGGCCTGGGCATCGCTTCGCCAAACGGCTGCACCGTGATTGGCGCCGGGCTGCTCCTGCCGGCGCGCTTCGCGGCCTTTGCCAACGGGCTTGCAATCCACGCCGACGACTACGACGACACGCAGCTCGCCGTCGCCAAGGACCGGGTCTATGGCCTGCTCACCCATCCCACGGCGCCAGCCCTGCCGCCGGTGCTGGCGCTGGCCGAGCGCGACCGGCGCAGCGGCGCGGATCTCATGCTCGCCTACCAGGTGGGCGTGGAAGTCGAGTGCAAGGTGGCGGAGGCGGTCTTCCCGCGCCACTACCAGCACGGCTTCCACAGCACCGCCACCTGCGGCTCGATCGGCGCAGCTGCGGGGGCGGCCAAGCTGCTCGGTCTGGATCGCGAGGCCACGCGGCGCGCTCTGAGCATCGGCGCCACGCAGGCCGGCGGGCTGCGCGAGAACTTCGGCACCATGACCAAGCCGTTTCACGCCGGGCGTGCCGCCGAGAACGGCGTGACCGCCGCGGAACTCGCCGCTTTGGGTTTCACCGCCTCGGCGAATGGGCTGGAGGCCGATCGGGGCTTCTTCCGCGCCGCCGGGGGCGGCTACAGCCCCGAGATGATCCACGCCAAGCTCGGGGACCCGTGGACGTTTCATTTCCCCGGCGTATCGATCAAGCCGCACCCCTCGGGCTCGCTCACGCACCCCGGCATGGCCGTGATGATGGGGCTCATCCTGGAGCACGACATCCAGGCCGCGCGCGTCAAGCGTGTCGCGGTGGGCACCAACCGCAACATGCCCAACGCGCTCATCCACCACCGCCCGAACAACGAGCTGCAGGCCAAATTCAGCATGGAGTTCTGCATGGCCATCCTGCTGCTCGAGCGCAAGGCCGGCTTGGAGCAGTTCACCGACGAGGTCGTGAATCGCCCCGATGTGCAGGCGATGATGCAGAGGGTGAGTTTCGGCGTACACCCGCAGGCCGAAGCGGCCGGCTTCGACAAGATGACGACGATCATCGAGATCGAGCTGGACGACGGCAAGCTGTTGCGCGCTCAGGCCGACTTCGGCAAGGGCAGTCCCGCCGACCCGATGACCGACGCCGAGTTGTCTGAGAAATTCCGCCAATGCGCGGCATGGGGTGGGCTGAACCACGACGCCGCGCAGGCCGTGCTCGACCTGGCGTGGCGCATCGACGATCTGGCCGATCTGACCGAGCTCACGAGGCTGCTGCAGCGTGTTTGACGGTTTCGAAACCCGCGACATCGAGGGCCGCGGCGCACTCATCCACCTGCGCTGCGGCGGCAGCGGCCCGCCCCTGTTGTTGCTGCACGGCAACCCGCTGACGCATGTGGCGTGGCACAAGGTCGCACCGCGCCTGGCGCAGCAGTTCACCGTCGTGGCCACCGATCTGCGCGGTTATGGCGACAGCTCCAAGCCTTCAGGCGGCGCCGACCACGCCGGGTACTCGTTTCGTGCCATGGCCGAGGACCAGCTCGAGGTGATGCGCCGACTCGGGTTCACGCAATTCAGTGTCTGCGGCCACGACCGCGGCGCGCGTGTGGCGCACCGCATGGCGCTGGACCACCCCGAAGCCGTCCGGAAGGTGGCCTTCCTCGACATCGTTCCCACCCATCATGTGTTCAAGCACATCAGCAAGGACTGGGCGATCGACTCGTACCACTGGTTCTTCATGGCGCAAGCGTTCGACTACCCCGAAAAGATGATCGAGGCCTACGGCTTCGAGCGCTACATCCGCCGCAAGCTCGACAAGAAGGGCGTCGGGATGAGCGGCTTCACGCCCGAAGCCCTCGCCGAGTACATCCGCTGCTGCACGGCCGAGAACATCCATGCGGTGTGCGAAGACTATCGCGCCGCAGCCGGCATCGACCTCGTCCACGACGAAGCCGATCTGCAGCGCAGGCTCGCAATGCCGGTGCTCGTGCTCTGGGGCGAAAAGAGTCACGTGAACCGTAGCTTCCAGCCGATCGCGGCCTGGCGCGAACGCGCCAGCGACGTGCGCGGCACAGCGCTACCCTGCGGCCACTACCCTACCGAGCAAGCGAGCGAAGAAACGCTGGCGCAGATGCTTTCCTTCTTTGGCTGAGCGGCGATCCCGGCGCTCGCCGGGGCGGCGGTGGTCGCAGCGAAGACGAAGGTCGACACGGCACATCGCCAGGGCCGACCATCACGGGTCCGAGTTCGGATCAGAGCGTATGCGTACGGTCGCCGCGGATGAATCCAAGGCACTCGAAATCGCAGGCCTTGGAGAATCCGATCACCTTGAACAGTTCGCCCATTTCGTGTTCGTTGACCAGCCTCTGGGCGTTGGCGCGTTCGCGAACGCCGGCATTCTCAAGCAGTTCAAGCAGCCCGGAATTCATCAGAAAACGGGCCTGCGACGTATAACCCAGGAGCGACAGGCCGTGCGCCTGCCCGGCCAGTGCGATGGCGGTGAAGTCGAGGTGCGCCGTGACGTCCTTCAGCCCGACGTCGAGCAAGGGATTGTCGTCGCACAGGTGGGCGCGGTGGCACATCAGCGTACCGCCCCGGCGCTGCGGATGGTAGTACTCGGCCTGAGGGAAACCGTAGTCGATGAAGAAGGCGGCGCCACGCACCAGGCGCTCGGCCAGGGTGGCGACAAAGGCCAAGGCTTGCGGGTGAATCTCCGTGGTGGTATCGGGCACCAGGCCGTGATCGAACGGCGCGCTCAGCTCGGTCGGGCGGTCGCTCCAGGCAAAGCCTTCGGCGTGTCGGGCGACGCCGCGCTCCCGCCATGCCGTACCGTCGTAATGCAGCAGACGCACCGGCATCGCGTCCAGCACTTCGTTGCCGACGACCACTGCACTCAGGTGCTGCGGCAACTCGTCGAGCCAACACACCTTCGGGGCGTGCCGTGCCAGCCGCTGCGCCTGGCGCTGCCGCAACACGCCGGAAAGCTCGACGATGCAGTAGCGTGACACGCCGTCGCCCAGCGCTTCGAGCAATTGCTCGGCGAGCGCGCCGCTGCCGGCGCCGAACTCCCAGACTTCGTCGTTTGCGCTGGCAGCCAGGGCTTGCCGGATCGGGTTGGCCAGGGTGCGGCCGAACAGGGGGGACAGCTCCGGCGCCGTGATGAAGTCGCTCCCGCTCGCGGGCAGGGCGCCGAATTTCGGTCCCTCGCGAGCGTAATAGCCCAGGCCCGGGGTGTACAGGGCCATGGCCATGAATCGATCGAAGGCGAGCCAGCCTCCTGCATCGGCAATGGCCTCGTGGATCAGCCCCACCAGCGGCGTCGATACACTGCGACCTGGAATCGATGGCATCGCCGGATTGTAGAAAGCATGCAGCCACGCCCCGTTTGCCTGGTGACCGGTGCCGCACGACGAATCGGTCGGATCATCGCCCTCGAACTGGCTGGGCACGGTCATGACGTCGCCGTGCACTACCGCAACTCGAAAGACGAGGCGTTCGAGACCGTCACCGCGATAGCCGCACTGGGTGTCCAGGGGCAGGCGTTTCAGGCCGATCTGGCCGACGAAGCGGCTTGCCGGGAATTGTTCAGCTCGGTCGCGTCTCGGTTCGGCCGCGTCGATGCGGTCGTGAACAACGCGGCCATATTCGAAGCCGACGACGCGATGTCATTCAGCCAACGGTCCATGGAGCGCCATTGGCGCGCGAACACCGCGCCTGCGATTGCGCTGACGCAGGCGCTGCACGCGCATCTGCTGGGCCGGGCGGCGCGCGGCTGCGTTGTCAACTTACTGGATCAGAAACTCTGGAACCTCAACCCGGACTACTTTTCCTACACCCTGTCCAAAGCGGCGTTGCAGGCCGCAACCGCGATGTTGGCGCAAGCCTTTGCGCCGCTGTTGCGGGTTTGCGGCGTCGCGCCGGGTGTGACGCTCGCATCCGAGCCGATGACTGCCGCCGAGTTCGGAATCGCCGAGCGTTTGACGCCCTTGCAGCATTCGTCCACACCGCTGGACGTGGCACGCGCGGTGCGTTTCCTCATCGAATCGCCGGCCATCACGGGAACGAGTTTGCTGGTGGACGGCGGGCAGCATCTCTCGCCACAAGCCCGCGACGTGCTCTACCTGGCGCAGCGCAGCGTTGCGCACGGACCATGAACCCTGCGACCGAGCTTGCACTGCTGACGCAATGCCGGCGCCTTTTTGTGCGCGGCATGGAGGTCATGGCTCGCATCGGCGCGCACGACTTCGAACGGCAGGGCCCTCAACGCGTGTCGATCGACGTCGACGTGTATGTCGCGCTCGCCGCGTCGACGCCCCAGCGCGACAAGCTCGAGGAGGTGCTCGACTATGATTTCATCCGGCGCAGTGTCTTCGAGCGCATCGGCCATGGCCACATCGAGTTGCAGGAAACCCTGTGCGACGACTTGCTGGCGTGCATGCTCGCTTTTCCTCAGGTGCGCGCCGCTCGCGTGCGCACCGCCAAGCCCGACGTCTATCCGGCCTGCGCGGCGGTCGGTTGCGAAAGATTTGCGATCAAGGAGTCGACATGACCGAGCTGGCACAAGCCGCAACGCGCAGCAGTCGATCCGTCGACATTCATAAGCTGGACAAACGGCTGCACCGCCTCGTTGGCCGGGCGATTGCCGACTTCAACATGGTTGAAGAGGGCGACAAGGTGATGGTGTGCGTCTCGGGGGGCAAGGACAGCTATGCATTGCTCGACATCTTGTCGAGCCTGCGCAGGCGCGCGCCGGTTCGGTTCGAGATCGTCGCCGTCAACCTGGATCAAAAACAGCCCGGCTTTCCCGAGCACGTCCTGCCGCAGTACCTTGCCGCGCGCAACGTCCCCTTCCACATCGAAGCGCGCGACACCTACTCGGTCGTCAAACGCCTGATTCCCGAAGGCAAAACGATGTGCAGCCTGTGCTCGCGCCTGCGCCGCGGCATCTTGTACCGAGTTGCCGGTGAGCTGGGTGCGACCAAGATCGCCTTGGGCCACCACCGCGACGACATGCTGCAGACCCTGTTCATGAACATGTTCTTCGGTGCCCGCATGAAGGGCATGCCGCCCAAACTGGTCAGCGACGACGGCAAGCACATCGTGATTCGTCCGCTCGCCTACGTTGCGGAAACCGATCTCGAACATTGGGCCGCGTATCGTCAATTCCCGATCATTCCCTGCACGCTATGTGGCAGCCAGCAAAACTTGCAGCGTGTCCAGATCAAGCGCATGTTGCGCCAATGGGAGTGTGACTTTCCGGGCCGCGTTGACAACCTGTTCACCGCGATGGGAAACATCGTGCCTTCGCACATGATGGACAGGAACCTCTACCCGTTCGCAACGCTCAAAACCAGCGGTGTGGTCGATGCCGGCGGCGACCGCGCCTTTGACGACGACGCGGCCGGCGCATGCGGCAGTGCCGCAGCGCCATTGCTGCGCAGTGCGAACCCATCGGCCCGCCCTTCAGAGTGGGAGGTCAGCACATGTATCGAATGACGATCCTCCTCGTCGCGCTCGCATTGCTGAGTGCTTGCGCGACGACGCGCCAACTCGACAACGACGTGTCGACCTACAGCCAATGGCCTGCCGGGCGCAAACCATCGAGCTATGCCTTCGAGCGGCTGCCCTCGCAGCAGGAGCGCGCCGAGCAACAGCAGCAACTCGAAGACGCGGCGCGCCACGCGGTCGAAGCGGCAGGCTTCACGCCCGCTGCCGACGACAAGGACGCCGATGTCAGGGTTCAGGTCGGCGCGCGCCTGTCGGTCAGCGACCGCTCCCTTTACGACGCCCCGTTCTGGTGGCGCGGCGGCATTTCGGCGCGCTGGCGGCGGGGCTTCTACTCACCCGCCTGGGGGGTGCACTACACCGCGCCGAGTTACGAGCGGGAAGTTGCATTGTTGATTCGCGATCGCCAATCGGGACAGGCTCTGTACGAGGCACGCGCCAGCAATGGCGGAGGAACGGCGGCCAATGCAGCGATCCTCACGGCAATGTTCGAGGCTGCCATGAAGGACTTTCCACACGTCGGCGTCAATCCGCGCCGGATCACGGTCGAACTGGGTCCATAGTCCCCGGCGAATCGGCCGGCCACGGCGTGGCGCTGGCCGCCAAAGCGCGAAGGTCGGCTTCCCAGGCTTTGAACTTGCCCACCAGGTATTGGCGTTGAGCCACGCTCGTGGTGTTGTGCAAGTCTGAGGCGAATTGGCAGTTGTAGCGCACTAGGCTCCGAGCGTAGCGACGGTACTCGAGCCGTGGCGAATGCGCCAGGCGCTCTAGGTAAGTGCGCAAGGCAGCCTGTGCATCGTCCTGGCTTGCCCCGTCGGCCTTAAGGCGGCGCAACATTTGAAGCGCGTCTTGTTGACGGGCCTTGCGTTCGCTGAACCACAGGTCGGCGTCGAAAGGCGACCGCGCCACCGACTCGGCGATGCGCTCGCGCTGCGCGTCGTCCAGGCGACCGTAAAAACCCTCGGCGCGGTCGACCGTCCGTCGAATCGATTCCTTGAGACGCGACGGCGGATCGGCCTGCAGATAGTCGCCCCGGAACTCGTCGTTGATCTTGGCGTAGCGGCGCTCGATATGAGCAATTTGTTGCGGGGTCAGGCTGAGCAGCAACTCGGCGCCCGGGGAAATCGCGCGCTCGACAGCGACGTCGATTCGGCTGCGCAAGCTGTCCCACCACTGGCAAGCCTGCTGCGCCGTGACGGGCTCGAGCGCATCGGCTTGGGCCTGAACCAGGAACGCGGTGTAATCGGGCAACTGGGTGCGCCGATGCCAGGCATGCCACTGTGTCAGCGCCTGGCGGACTCGGGGTGTCTGAGCGTCATTGAAATCGACGTAGCCGTCGAGCCACCAGTAGACGATCTCGTCCGCTTGGTTATAGCCAAATCGTAACGCGCTGCACGCACCGAGCAGGCCGAACATGGCGGCGAGCACCGCAATAATTCCGAATCGAAATAAGGAGCGGATCATGGCGTTGAACATCGTGATCATGGCGGCGGGCAAGGGCACGCGGATGAAATCGAAGCAGCCCAAGGTGCTTCACAAACTCGCCGGACGCAGCCTATTGCAGCATGTTTTGGACACTGCCGGCACGCTCGGGGCCGAACGCATCGTCACGATCACGGGGCACGGCGCTGAAACGGTCGAATCCGCCGTCACTGCCGCCAACCTAAGCTTCGTGCGCCAGATGCCGCAACTCGGGACCGGCCACGCGGTTCAGCAGGCCGTGCCGGCCTTGCCCGATGACGGTACGACCCTGATCCTTAACGGCGACGTGCCCCTGATCCAGGCGGCAACGCTGCGCGCCCTGGTCCAGGCCTGCGGCGACCGGCGCCTGGCGCTGTTGACGATAGCGCTGCCTGATGCGACGGGCTACGGCCGAATCGTGCGTGAAGGTCAAGCCGTTCGTGCCATCGTCGAAGACAAGGATGCGACGCTCCAGCAACGCTCGATTCGCGAGGTCTATACCGGTGTGATGGCAGCGCCCACGGCCCTGCTCAAGCGTTGGCTCGCCGGCCTGACCAATGACAACGCCCAAGGCGAGTATTACTTGACCGACGTGGTGGCGCTGGCCGTGGCCGATGGCGTGCCGGTGACTGCGACGACGGCCACGCAGGAGATCGAAGTTCTGGGCATCAACAGCCCGCTGCAGTTGGCGGACATCGAGCGCCGCTACCAGCGCCATCTTGCCGATTTCTTGATGGAGGCCGGCGTGCGCCTGGCCGATCCGGCGCGAATCGACGTACGCGGCGAGCTCAGCACCGGCAGCGACGTCGAAATCGACGTGAACTGCGTGTTCGAAGGCCGAGTGCAATTGGGCGACAACGTGCGCGTCGGCGCGAACTGCTGCATCCGCAACGCCAGCATCGCCAATGACGTCGTGATCCAAGCTTTCACCCACATCGACGGCGAGGCGCTCGGGGTCAAAGTCGGCGCCGGCTCGTCGATCGGCCCGTTTGCACGCCTGCGCCCCGGCGCCGACCTCGCGGAAGACGTGCATATCGGCAACTTCGTCGAAGTCAAGAATTCGACACTGGGGCGCGGCGCCAAGGCCAATCACCTCGCCTACCTGGGCGATGCGAGTCTGGGCGAGCGCGTCAACTACGGCGCGGGCAGCATCACAGCGAACTACGACGGAGCGAACAAGCACCGCACCATCATCGGCGCCGACGTGCATGTCGGCAGCAATTGCGTGCTCGTCGCGCCGATCA
Source organism: Burkholderiaceae bacterium (assembly GCA_049297615.1). Lineage (GTDB taxonomy): Bacteria > Pseudomonadota > Gammaproteobacteria > Burkholderiales > Burkholderiaceae_C > JAEMQF01. The sequence goes on along the minus strand of JBAQUQ010000397.1, from coordinate 17,427 downwards.
CGATAGGCGCCGGCGCAACGATAGGCGGCGGATCCACCGTGACCAAGAATGCGCCGGCCGGGCAATTGACCCTGGTGCGCGCCAGACAGCTTGTGATCGAAGGCTGGAAGCGACCGACCAGGAAAAAGTAGGCGAGGCCGAACCGGGCATCGCTCGAGCGCTTACGGCGGCGCGAGCTGCGCGGTCTCGACCGCCAGGCACAAATCGTCCCAGGCACGCGCCTTGTCTTCGGGGTTGCGCAGCAGGTAGGCCGGGTGGTAGGTCACGATCAAGGGCACGCCCTGGTAGCGATGCACGCGTCCACGCAAGCGGCCGACGGGTTCAGTGCTGCGCAGCAGGCTTTGCACCGCGAAACGCCCCATCGCGACGATGATGCGGGGTTGGAGCAAGGCCAGCTGACGAATCAGGAACGGTTCACACTGCGCCAATTCATCGGGCGCAGGGTTGCGGTTGCCTGGGGGACGGCATTTGATCGTGTTTGCGATGTACACCTGATGCTGCGGCTCGGCAAGGCCCCGCGTCAGACCGATTGAGCGCAACATCGCGTCGAGCAGTTGGCCCGATTTGCCGACGAAGGGTTCGCCAGCCAAGTCTTCTTGTTCGCCGGGCGCCTCACCGACGATCAACCACTGGGCCCGCGTGCTACCCGTGCCGAAAACGGTTTGCTTGCGCCCATGGCAGAGCTTGCACGCCGTGCATTTCGCGACTGCCTCACGCAGCGCGCCCCAATCCATTGTCTCGACTCCGGCTGGCCGGGGCCCGGACTGCACGGCTTGCGGTAATGCGGACGTTCTCACCGCTTCGCGGTCACCGGGGTCTGGCGGCAGATCGATGGTGACGTCGTCCGCGAGCGTAGTCGCAGCCGGCGTCGACGCCGTGGGGACTGCAGGTGCGGGCTGGGCGTCGGTCGAGCCGGCAGCGCCGACGGGCCATACGCGCAGTCCCATTTCGCGCAGCATCGCGAGCTGACGCTCACTCCAGCGCATCGCACGCACCTGCTCTAGGAGATGCACGGCCGCCGGAAGCTGGCTCGACGCCTTGGGCCACGAAGGGGCCCCTGCTTGGCTCGACGGGCGTACGCCGCAGGGCGCCGGACTGGGGGGAGTGTTCAGAGGCGGCAGCGATGTTCAAGCTCATCACGACGGCGTCTTCGCGACCACCGAGCGCCGCCGGGTAGTAGCGTTTTCGCACAGCCCTGGCTTCGAACCCGAAGCGCTCATAGATCCGCAGGGCACGCAGGTTGCTTTGCCGCACTTCGAGCCACAGCACGCGCGCTGCACGACTCTCGCAGAGCTGCACCACAGCACCGAGCAAGCTGCGGCCGTGACCGTGGCCCTGTGCACCGGGTGCAACCGTGAGGTTGAGCAAGTGCATCTCGTCGACCCCCGCCATCGCGACGAAGTAACCGAGCACGCCGCCACGCGCGTCGCACAACATTCCACAGTCGTGGTTCGCGGCGAGAGAGTCGATGAAGTTGGCGCGGCTCCACGGAAAGGCGTAGGCTGCCAGTTCGATGCCGAGTACGGTGTCAAGGCTTTGTCGCGTGATCGGGAACATGCGCGGCAACATGGGAGAGGCACTTGACGGCAATGCACTCATTTGACAGACCCGGACCATGCGTCGCGCAGGCGCCGACCGGCGCTACGCTCGGCAACCGTCTGGGCGACCTTGTCACGCACGTAGCTCGGCGTGGCCGCGCCGGCGTCGAGGGCGGCGCCCTGTACCCAATGTGCTTGCGCCAAGGCCAGAAGCGCTGCGGCGCGCGGCACCGCCAGTGCGTGGCAATGCTCAGGCCTGCATTCAAGCCGAGCGGCGAAGGCCGATAGCGCATTGCCGGCGGCGTGCTGCGGGGCGGACTCCCTCCAGGTTTCATTCAAGTCCTCTACGCCTGTCACAAAGGGATCGACCAGCACGCTCCAGCGCCCACGTTCATACAGGTAGTGGGCGGCGTAGATCTGGTCCATGCGCGCATCGATGACAGCCCACACCTGCAGCTGCTGCGCGCCCTGGCGCGCGTCTTCGGCGACCGCCATCAGGGTGTCGATCGCCAACACCGGCTTGGCTGCACCGAGAGCCATGCCCTGGGCCACGGAACAAGCCGTGCGCAAACCGGTAAAGGCACCCGGCCCGCGGCCGAAGGCGATCGCGTCGAGGTCGGCCAGACGCGTGCCGGCGCGAGCCAGCAATGCCAATATGGCCGGCACCAGATCGGCCGATGCCCTTGCGCCTCCTGCCGATTCGTGCAGCCATGTCCGCGCACCGATGCCCAGGCCCACATGCATGCGTTCGCCCGACGTGTCGAATGCAAGCAAGGCAGTCACCGCGGCACTCCTGGCGCTGCCCCACGCAGGCCGAGCAAGAGCCCGGTCGTAACGCAGGCCAGGCCGACGATGACGCTCGGCGTCAGCGGCTCTCCGAGCCAGGGCACGGCAGCCAGCGCCGTCATCACCGGGACGAGCGCCGTGATCATTACGGTGCGTAAGGGGCCGAAAGTCGCGACCACCTGCGTGAACGCCGCGCCTGCTATCAGCATCGCGACCCCGCCTTGGTAGACAGCTTGGAAGGCAATCTCGCTCCAGCTGGCCTGCGCCAGCCGGCTCTGCCATGCGCCCGACGCGACGCCGATGGCATACACAGGGACGGCCGTCACGAGGCAACTGAAGGCCACCGCCAGGGTTGCCGTGATCGCGCCGATGCGCCATTTGCGGCACAACACGGCATAGATCGACCAGGTCAGCGAGGCGCAGAGAAACATTGCGTCGCCCTTCCACACTTCGCCGCCGTCCAATGTCGACAACAAGCTGGCCGCGCCAACGATCAGGTCGCCGGCGACGATCAGGGCGAGCCCGGCGTAGCGCAGGCGACTTATGCGTTCGCTGAGCAAGACCGCAGCGACCAAGGCCGTCCACAATGGCAGAGAGCCGGGCAGCAGCACGGCGGCATGGGTCGCAGGGGCGAAGAAGAACCCGCTGTACGCCAAGCCGCAGTAGCCGACGCCCGCGATCCCGCCGAGCGCCAGGGCGCGCACCGGGCTCAATCCCTCCAGCACCGCATCGAGCCGGGCGGCGCGTGCGGCTCGCCAGACAAGCAAGGGCAACACGGCGATCCCGGAAAAAACGAAACGCAGGAAGGCGATATCGAATGCAGTGAGGGTGTGCTTCGCGCTCGAACGCGCGATCAGGATGAACGAGGACCAGATGCACAATACCGCCAGCGCGCAGCCGATGGCCAGCCAATTGCCCAGCCACTGTTGGCTCAGAGTCATCGACACAGTTTAGGGTAAGGCCAGCGAATTGTGTTTCCCAAAGGCCAGGGCATCCTTCCCATGCGCGCCCACTGTTCCATAGCTGCCACCATCGACGCCCATGAACGCATTCAACTCGATCGATACGCTCGGCTTTGTGGCAGCGGCGCTGACGACCACTTCGTTCGTGCCGCAGGCCTGGTTGATGTTCCGCACGCGCAACGTCAGTGGCATCTCGCTGGCCATGTACAGCGTGTTCACGCTCGGCATCGTCGCGTGGTTGGTTTATGGCCTGTTGTTGGAAGCCTGGCCGGTCATCATCGCCAACGGCATTACGCTGGCCTTGGCGTCCGCGATCTTGACGATGAAGATCGCGCTCGGGCGGGGCGGCTGAGCCGGCTTCAGAACGGGTTGCCCGTGGCCCGAGAAAGCGCCAGGTTACCCAGCAGCGAGTGACCGGCGGCACTGAACAAGCGATCGTTCGCCCACAGATAGGTGCTCGCGCTGGCGCTCGCTGCGGGGGCGGGAACCGGGACGAGCGTGAGCGTGGTGCACTCCGTGGGTCCGAGTCCTGCGACGCATACTCCATCTCTGACATTGACCAGTCCGACCCCGGCCGGATTCCGGACGACGGCTTGAATCAGCTCATCGGTCAGCAGCAAGCCGATTCGGCGGCCGTCGTTGATGATGTTGATGCGCAGTCTCGTGTTGAACTCCCTGGTCAAGCGCGTCAACAAGTCTGCATTGGCGGTCCCCTGGCCGATGGCAAAGGGCGTGAGGCCGAGGTCGGGAACGGTTGAAATCAACACCTTGCCCCCGGTATTGGCAATGCGATTGACTTGGCCAGCCAGCGCCTCGCCGGCTGCCGTCAAGACCGCGACGGCGCCGGCTTCGGTTTGCGTGCCCGCGCCGATGAGTGCGTACTGCGCAAGAATGTCGTTCGCGCCGACCAGCAGGGTCACCAAATCTTTCTCGACAAACCCGCCCACGGAGTCGACCTGTGCCGAAATGCCGCCCACTTGCGCGCCTGCAGCTGCGAACGTCTGCACCGTGACCGGCGCGTTGCCATTGGGGCATTGCGCAAACGTCAGGCCGTAGAGACCGGCCAGGATCTGCACCCACAAGGGATTGGCCTTGCAATCCAAAGTCACGCCGTCGGCCGCGAGTGCGTTCACGCTGTGCTTGCCGCCATTGCCGGTGAGGACACTGGTTTCGTCGCCGAGGACGATCAGCCGCTGCGCCACGAAACGCTCGATCGGTTCCCCGCCGCTGCACGCCGCGAACAGCGCTGCCGCACACAATACGGCGCTGCGCGCGCGGCGCCGCGCCTGTGCCAAACTGATCTGCATCGCTTTGCTCCGAGGGTCTGGCATCGGTCTGGAAAAACTCAAATGGCGGCTGCCGCGCGTTGCAGCCGGTCGCGAACACCGTCCCATTCCGGGCTCGCTGGCGGCTCTTCGACCCAGATCAGTTGCGCGCCTTGCGCATCGAATTCCCGAAGCGAGGCGTACAACTCGTGGGCCGCAGCCTCCGGCAAAAGCGGCATGCGCCGGTGAATGAAACCAAGCGCGGCGCTGGCCGGCAATGAACGTGAATATACCGCCAGATGCAAGGGCGGCGCGCCGAGCACCTGCAGCGCCGCCTCGATCATCGCGGCGGGCATGACGCGCAGTTTGGCCTGCGGAGCGTAATGCGCGGCGAGCGTCCCCGGCGCGCGCGGTGCCGACTCGTCGGCATCGATCACCGGCTCACCCAGCACCGCTTCGATGCGCGTGCGCGGCACGATGCCCGGGCGCAGCAGGACGGCATGCGAGCCGGAGCAATCCACGATGCTCGATTCGATGCCCACCGCGCAATCGCAGCCATCGAGCACGACCAGGCTGGCGAGCCTGTCAACGAACTCTGCCCCCACGTGGGCAGCGCGCGTCGGGCTGATGCGGCCGAAGCGGTTTGCGCTGGGCGCCGCAACGCCGGGCACGCCCAGGCGCCGACACGCGGCCAACAAGTTCTGCGCGACCGGGTGCGCAGGGCAGCGAAGGCCCAGCGTTGCGTGCCCGCCCGCCGCAGCGTCGGCCACGCCTGGGGTTCGTAACACAATGATCGTCATTGGCCCCGGCCAGAACGCGTCGATCAAGCGCCGTGCGCGTGCCGGAACGTGTGTCGCGAATGCATGCACATCGTCGGCTTGCGCGACGTGCACGATGAGCGGGTGATCGGCGGGTCGCTCCTTGGCGGCGAAGATTCGCGCCACCGCCGCGTCGTCGTCGGCACGCGCGCCCAGGCCATACACCGTCTCGGTGGGAAAGGCGAGCAACTCGCCGGCAGCCAAGAGCTGGGCGGCCTGCTCAATCGCCGCTGGATCGCGTCCGTCGAGCAACACGGTGCTAGAACGCCTCGATGCCCAAGCGTTGCGCGGCCTGCAAAGCGGTTGCGTGTGCTTGATCTGGCGTGGCGGCTGTGACCGTCAAGTGGCCCATCTTGCGCCCACGCCTGGGGCTTGCTTTGCCGTAAAGATGAAGATGGGTGCCAGGCAATTCGAGCACGCTCGCCCAATCGGGCGGCACTTGCGAGTCCGCCGCACGGAACCACAGTTCGCCCATCAGGTTGAGCAGCACGGATGGTGAGTGTTGCCTCGGTGTCGTCAAGGGCGCTCCGGTCAAGGTGCGCACCTGCAACTCGAACTGCGAGACATCGCACGAGTCGATCGTCGCGTGGCCGGAGTTGTGCGGTCGCGGCGCCATTTCATTGGCGAGCAAGCGGCCGTCTTTCAGTACGAAGAATTCGACGCACAGCACACCCACATACTCCATCTCTTGCGCCAAGCGCAGCGCCGCGGCGATCGCTTCTGCCTCGAGTGGCGCCGGGACCGTCGTAGCCGGGCAGAACGCGACCGCCAAGATGCCCTGGCGATGCAGATTCTGTTGGACCGGGAAATACACCGCGTCCCCGTGCACGCCACGCGCAACGATGACGCTGAGCTCAGCCGCCAAGGCCAGGCGCTGCTCCAAGACACAAGTCGCGCCCCCCAGCTCATTCCAGGCGGCAGCGAGTGCGGCGCGAGAATTGACATGCACCTGCCCCTTGCCGTCGTAGCCGAGCTGCGCAGTCTTCAAGATCGCGGGAAACAGTGCGTTGCCTATCGTTGCCAGATCGGTGGCCGTGGCGATCAGGGCGTGTTCGGCGCACGCTACGCCGCAGCGCCTGAAATGCGCCTTCTCCGCGGCGCGGTCCTGGCAGATGGCAACAGCCTCTGGGCCCGGCGCCACCTGCCGGTGCGCTGCCAGGGTGACCAGGGCGTGCGCCGGGACATTTTCGAACTCCGTCGTGATCGCCGCGCTGCGTTGCATGAGTTGCGCAAGGCCTTGTTCATCCAGGTAATCGCTGCGAATGTGGTAGTTCGCGACCAGCCCGGCCGGGCTGGCAGGGTCGGGATCGAGCACGGCGGTGAAGTAACCCATGCGCTGTGCCGCATGCACGAACATTCGCCCGAGCTGGCCGCCGCCCATGACACCCAGCGTCGCACCGGGAGGAATGAATCGCATCATTTCAGCTCGGCGCTCATGGCGCGTGCCGCTTCGGTTTGGCGCGCGCGATAGACGTCGAGCTTATCGCGCAGTTCCTGGTCGTGACTGGCCAGCAAGGCTACGGCAAACAGCGCCGCATTGGCCGCGCCGGCCGGACCGATGGCAAAGGTGGCCACGGGAATGCCCTTGGGCATCTGCACAATCGAGTGCAGCGAATCCACACCCGACAAGAACTTGCTCGCCACTGGCACACCCAGCACCGGAACCGTGGTTTTGGCAGCCAGCATACCCGGCAGGTGGGCAGCGCCGCCAGCTCCGGCAATGATCGCCTTCAGCCCGCGTGCCACCGCACTTTGCGCGTACGCAAACATGTCGTCGGGCATGCGATGCGCAGAAATGACGCGCGACTCGTGGGCAATGCCGAACTCGGCGAGAATCTCGGTGGCGGCGCGAAGGGTGTCCCAATCACGACTGGACCCCATGACCACACCGACCACCGCTGGCGCGTGGTTCATGCGCTCGCTCCATGTGTTTGATCGACTTTGAATTGTAGGCGGCGCGTCGCTTTTTCATCACCACGCATAGCCTGATTGCCTCAACCGACACTACGACCATGCTTGACATCTCTGTACAGAATTTTGAGGCCGACGTGGTCCATGCGTCGACACAGCAGCCGGTACTGCTCGACCTTTGGGCGCCATGGTGCGGCCCTTGCAAGGCCCTGGGGCCGGTGCTCGAGAAGCTGGAAGTGGCCTACGCCGGGCGCTTCAAGCTTGCCAAACTCAATTCCGACGAGCAGCCCGAAATTGCCGGGCAACTGTCTCAAATGTTCGGCGTGCGCAGCATTCCATTTTGTGTGCTGTTCAAAGGCGGCCAGCCGGTGGACGGCTTCGTTGGTGCCATCCCCGAGGGGCAGGTGCGCAGTTTTCTCGACAAGCATGTCGACAGCGCCGAAGTAGTGGCGGCGCAGGAAGACATCGACGAAGCGAAGGAACTGCTGGCCGAAGGCGACGTCGACCAAGCATTGGGTAAACTTCAGGAGGCCGTCGCGATCAACCCGGGCAACGACGCCGCGCGCGCCGACTACTTGCGCGCCCTACTGGGTGCCGGACGGATTGCCGAGGCGCGCCGCGCTTTCGATCCGGTAGCGAGCAAGGTGATGCTCGACGCCCGCCTGGCAGCCTTCGGCCACTGGCTCAGCGCCTGCGAACGCGCGCCGTCCTTGCGTGCCACCGGCGCGCTGGAAGCCGCGATTGCGCAGAACAAGCGCGACTTCGACGCACGCTTCGAACTTGCCCAACATCATTTCGCAGCGCAACGATTCACCGACGCGATGGATGAACTACTCGAAATCGTGATGCGCGACAAGGCATGGAAGGACCAAGTTGCCCGCAAAACCGTCGTCGCGATTCTCGAAATCATGAGCAAGCCTGCGTCAGCGAAAACGGAACCCAGCGCACCCAAGAGCGCGTTGGAAATCTCAGGAAACGTCGCCGCTACGTCGTCGGATCCGGTGGTTGATTCGTACCGGCGCAGGTTGAGTATGGTGTTGTTTTAACAAACGGTGTTGCCTCAGCGCTTCCGCTCGTGCCGAATGTGCAAACTAGGTGGGCCGGTATGCAACATTGATGTCGGGCAGAGCCGCCAAACGTCGAATCATGCTTGCTTGTAATTGCGCATGCATACTCCAAGCCTCTGCTGCACGCGACGCGTGTTCTCTTGCGTTCGACTCTTCGCTCACTGCGCGGTAGAGCTGTGCTAGCCGGCTGTGGGCACTTGCCCGGTCGTCATAGTGCCCATTCGGATCTATGAGCGCCCGTGAGATGGCAGCATCTTCAATTGCGGCAGATCTTTGCCCGACCTGGAGGCGGCACCATGCTTGATCGGCCAGTAATCCGCTGTGCATACGCCGCAAGCCTTCGTTCAAGGCATCCGCAAGGTGTTCTTCGTAAAGATCCAAAGCCTGCATGAATTCGCCAAGCAATGACAGGATTTGCGCCCTAAGAATGGGGACAAGATGTCTAAGACTACTCGTACCACGAAGCTGATCGAAGTTCAGGGTCGAGTCGGCGCTCGTGAGAGCATGCTCGCCGTCGGCCGTTCTTTCGAGCCCACAGAGTTCGGTTTGGCGGAGATTCGCTGCGCGTAGCCACGCCATATTGTGCATAAGGGCGCTGATAGTCGCCTCATCACCTTCCGCGGTAGCGTGCACTCGCGCTTTGGCGTACCAAGGTTGGGCCTTATCGAGGCGGCCGGCAAAGTGATATGCATCGGCGACTACCAGCCCTGAACGCGAAAGCGCAGCATGATCATGGGGCGAAGCTTGCTGGTATGCACGTGAAAGATGTTTGATCATGGAGTCGACATCTCCGCGGAGGTAGTCCATGTGAGCAAGCCATGCAGCGCTCAGTGCGATCAATCGCCTGTTTTCCGACATTTCACTCAACGCATACGCCCGGTGGATCTGTTCGCGTGCCAGCTCATCCATGTCTCGGAAGTGGCGTATGAGTCCCTCCGCCAAATTTATCCACGCGATGACAACATCCACCGGCTCAGTGCCGTACCGTATGCGAAGTACTCGGATGATTTCCTGTGCTTCAACTAGGTGCCCTTGCCTTGCTCTATGACATGCTCTTTCTGCCAATAGGCAGTCAAGAGTGCATTGATCTAGTGCGCCGGAAATTTGCGCGTCCAATTGGTGCAAAAAGCGGGAAGGAGGTTCACTCATTGCGCCAAGTGCAAAAGCGCTTCGCGATACCTTGCTGCCGTAGCCTGAATTATTTCAGCGGGTAGCGATGGTGCGGGGCTGCACTTATCCCATGCCTTGCCATAGGGTCTAACACTTTCAAGCCAGTCTCGAACAATCTGCTTGTCGAAGCTTGGAGGATTCGATCCTTCCGCGTAGGAGTTAACTGGCCAAAACCGGGATGAATCGGGCGTTAAGACTTCGTCCATGAGGGTCAGCACGTTATTTGAGTCCAGGCCGAACTCGAATTTTGTGTCCGCGATGATGATGCCCTTGTCAAGGGCGATAGGTGCGGCCCGCGCGTAAAGACTGAGTGCGACGGCTTCCAATCTCTGCGCTAGGTCGAATCCAATTAGTTCGCGCACCGCAGGTACGCTGATGTTTTCATCATGCCCCCCGGAAACCGCCTTCGTTGCGGGTGTGAATATGGGAGTCTCAAGCCTCGCAGCATTGCGCAAGCCGCCCGGCAATCGGACACCGCATACGGACTGGAGCTTCTGATATTCAAGCCAAGCGCTTCCAGCGAGATATCCGCGCACGACAGCTTCTACCGGAATCGGTTTGAGTCGCTTAACCAGCATCGACCGACCGCGCACTTGGTCGCGCTCGGCGGCGGTAACGACGCTCTCCGGGTCCTGGCCAGTCAAGTGATTTGGTACCAGGTCGGCCAGTTCCGCGAACCAGAACAATGCCATCCGGGTGAGCAGCTCACCCTTACCGGGAATCGGTTCGGTCATGACGACGTCGAATGCGCTTAGTCGGTCACTCGCGATCAGCAAGAGGTGATCGGAACCTACAGCGTAAATGTCGCGCACCTTACCGCGACCTATCAGCGGCAGGGAAGTCAATCGACTTTCGAAAAGGGTTTGAGGTGGCACCGCGTCAGGACCCCGAATAGCACATACCCCCAAAACCGCGGAAACAACGCAGGCGCCGCAGCGGCTAAGTGATTAAACGCAGCGATTGTATGGAACCCACGGCTTGCTACACCGGATGTGCCGATGCCGCGCTTGTGCTTGGAAGAAAAAACCCGGCCGAAGCCGGGTTGCAGTCTTGATTGATCCTGCTCCGATCAGGGCTTCGCGCCTGTTGGAAAGGGCCAGGCGGCTTGTGGGCTGAGCGACGTTTTTGTCGGAAGTGCGGCGGCGGCCGGAGCCGGAGCTGCTTTCTTCGCAGCCGGCTTCTTCGCTGCTTTCTTCGCAGCCGGCTTCTTCGCTGCTTTCTTGGCGGCAGCCTTCTTTGCCGGGGCTTTCTTGGCGGCAGCCTTCTTTGCCGGGGCCTTCTTCTTCGCTGCTTTCTTCGCGGGAGCTTTTTTCTTTGCTGCCGCTTTCTTCGCGGGAGCCTTTTTCGCCGGAGCCTTTTTCGCCGCGGCCTTTTTCGCCGCGGCCTTTTTCGCGGGAGCCTTCTTCGCTGCGGCCTTCTTTGCCGCGGGCTTCTTTGCCGCCTTCTTGGCCGTAGCCTTCTTTGCAGTTGCCATTACGTTTCTCCTTGATCAAGTTGAAAAAGAACCACCCGGCGACGACGAGTTCTCGCCGCCCTGTGGCTATTCACCGCCCGCGGCCTGCCCAGGAGGGGCGGCCCAGTACGATGAATCCTGGCGCGAATCGCTGCGGTGCTTCTGCGTCACTGCAGGCGATCCACGAATCTTGACCTTTCACACTTCGCCTTTCAGAGCACCCCGCCCAGTGGCGAGGTGCTGGAGGGATTGGTGAGACTTGGAAAGCAACGCCATATCGCCTTCGTTCCATTCAATCCCAAGACAGCGCGCCACCCGATTGGTATTCAATGACGCGGGTCTCGAAGAAATTGCGCTCCTTCTTCAGGTCGATCATTTCACTCATCCACGGAAAGGGGTTCTCTTCGTTCGGGTACAGCTCTTCAAGTCCAATCTGGGTCGCACGTCGGTTCGCAATGTAACGCAGGTAACCTTTGAACATGGAAGCATTCATGCCCAATACGCCACGCGGCATTGTGTCTTCGGCATATCGATACTCCAATTCGACGGCACGCTCAAACAGCTGCCTGATCTCCTGCTTGAACTGCGCAGTCCATAAATGCGGGTTCTCCAGTTTGATCTGGTTGATCATGTCGATGCCGAAGTTGCAGTGCATTGATTCGTCGCGCAGGATGTATTGGTACTGCTCCGCAGCGCCCGTCATCTTGTTTTGACGACCCAGCGCCAGAATCTGCGTGAACCCGACGTAGAAGAACAGGCCCTCCATCAGGCACGCGAAAACGATCAAAGACTTCAAAAGCTGGCGATCGTTCTCCGGTGTGCCGGTGCGGAACTGCGGGTCCATGATCTGGGCAATGAAAGGCAACAGGAATTCGTCCTTGTTGCGGATCGACTCGACCTCGTGATAGGCGTTGAAAATCTCGCTTTGATCCAGGCCGAGCGACTCGACGATGTATTGGTAAGCGTGGGTATGGATCGCCTCCTCGAAGGCCTGCCTGAGCATGAATTGGCGGCACTCGGGCGCAGTGATGTGACGGTAGCTGCCCAGCACGATGTTGTTCGCAGCCAGCGAGTCGGCCGTCACGAAAAACCCGAGGTTGCGCTTGACGATCCGGCGTTCATCATCGGTCAGACCATTGGGGTTCTTCCAGGTCTCGATGTCGCGCGCCATGTTCACCTCTTGCGGCATCCAATGATTGGCGCAGCTCGCGAGATATTTCTCCCAGGCCCATTTGTACTTGAATGGGACCAGCTGATTCACGTCGGTCTGGCCATTGATGACGCGCTTGTCGGCTGCGTTGACCCGTCGTGACGATTCCACCAAAGGCGGCGCGGAACCGAAGCCGAACGCAGGTGAGAATTTCTTCGCGCGCCCAACCGAGCTTTGGCCGAGCGCCGTTCCCGCGTCTTGAAGTGTCGAGGGTCTCAGGTCGTCTTCCCAAACCAGCATGTTGATGTCCTGTGGATGTGGATTATGAAAGCGATGCACAAAATCGCCAAGCGATCACTCACTGCGCGGCAGCAGTTGTGTTGCCAGATTGCATCGGCACGGCGTCGGCGCGGTGGGCGTTCAACACTGACAGCCGTGTTTTCCCTGCGCGCTTATCGGTCACTGGCAAGCCTCGCAGCTTGGACCGCCGATCGCACAGGACTGAGGCACGTTGCCCGAGTCAACGAGTGCCGCCATTGCCGGTGACACCGCGCTCGCCGCATCTTGTGTCGAACCGCCTGCGTGGCTCGCCACCGAATTCATCCCGCCGACTTTGACCGTGGACTTCTCCGCTTGCGTGGCTCCAATCGTGCGCAGGTAGTAGGTGGTTTTCAGTCCGCGCAGCCACGCCAACCTGTAGGTTTCGTCGAGCGTCTTGCCCGACGCGCCGGCCACATAGATGTTGAGCGACTGCGCCTGGTCGATCCATTTCTGCCGGCGCCCCGCCGCCTCGACAAGCCACTTCGGCTCGATCTCGAAAGCGGTGGCGTAGAGCGCCTTCAGGGCTTCTGGCACCCGATCGATGCGATGCAGCGACCCATCGAAATGTTTGAGGTCAAGGACCATCACGTCGTCCCAGAGGCCAATCTTCTTCAGGTCGCGCACGAGGTATTCGTTGACGACGGTGAACTCGCCGGACAGGTTCGACTTGACCGACAGGTTTCCGAACGAGGGCTCGATCGATGCGCTGACGCCGATGATGTTCGAGATCGTGGCCGTCGGAGCAATCGCAACGCAATTGGAGTTGCGCATGCCGTGCTGGGCGATTCGGTGCCGCAGCGCGTCCCAGTCCAGGCGCGTCGAGCGATCGACTTCGACGTAGCCGCCGCGCTGCTCTGCCAGCAAATCGAGTGAGTCAATGGGCAAGACACCGCGCTCCCACAATGACCCGCAGTAGCTCGAGTACCGACCGCGCTCCGCGGCCATTTCGGTGGATGCCCAGTAGGCTTGATAACAAACCGCCTCCATCGATTCATCGGCGAAGGCAACTGCTTCATCTGAACCGTATGGAATGCCCAACTCGTACAGCGCGTCCTGAAATCCCATGATGCCCAAACCGACCGGGCGATGCCGCAAATTGGAGTCGCGCGCCTTCTTGACTGCGTAGTAGTTGATGTCGATCACGTTGTCGAGCATCCGCATCGCTGTCGCGACCGTCTTCTTCAATTTGACTTGGTCGATCCTGCCCTTGCTGACATGGTGAACCAAGTTGATCGAACCGAGATTGCACACGGCGATTTCGGCCTCATTCGTGTTCAAGGTGATTTCGGTGCACAGATTGCTCGAATGCACGACACCGACATGCTGCTGTGGCGACCGTACATTGCAGGCATCCTTGAACGTGATCCATGGGTGACCTGTCTCAAAGAGCATCGTCAGCATCTTGCGCCACAGGTCGCCGGCGCGCATCGTCCTGAACAGTTTGATTTCACCTCGCGCCGCCCTTGCTTCGTAGGCGCAATATGCTTCCTCGAAGTCGCGGCCGAATTTGTCGTGCAAATCGGGGCAGCTGCTGGGCGAGAACAGCGTCCAATCGCCGCCTTGCGCCACTCGTTTCATGAACAGGTCGGGAATCCAGTTCGCCGTGTTCATGTCGTGCGTTCGCCGGCGATCGTCGCCGGTGTTCTTGCGCAGCTCCAGGAATTCTTCGATGTCGAGGTGCCAAGTCTCCAAATAGGCGCACACAGCACCCTTGCGCTTGCCACCTTGGTTGACTGCGACGGCCGTATCGTTGACCACCTTGAGAAAGGGCACGACGCCTTGGCTCTTGCCATTGGTTCCCTTGATGTGGCTGCCCAGCGCTCGAACATTCGTCCAGTCGTTGCCCAGCCCCCCGGCGAATTTGGACAGCAGCGCATTCTCTTTCAGTGCCTCGTAAATGCCATCCAGATCGTCGGCAACTGTCGTCAGGTAGCAGCTCGACAGTTGTGACCTGCGCGTGCCGGCGTTGAACAGCGTGGGCGTGCTGCTCATGAAATCGAAACTCGATAGCACTTCGTAGAACTCGATGGCGCGCGCTTCGCGATCAATCTCGCCCAAGGCCAGGCCCATTGCAACGCGCATGAAGAAGGCCTGTGGCAACTCGATACGCACTTCGTCGATGTGCAGGAAGTAGCGGTCGTACAGCGTTTGCAGCCCCAGATAATCGAATTGCAGGTCGCGTGTCGAGTTCAGCGCTGCGCCCAAGCGCTCCAGGTCGAACTGAAGCAACGCCTCATCCAGACGCTCGGCCTTCACACCTTTGCGGATGAATGCGGGAAAGTAAGTGGCGTATCGGCTCACCATGTCGAGCGGCAGAACTTCTTCGCCGAGAACTTCGCGCCGAATCGTATGCAGCAGCAGTCTTGCCGTGGCACGCGAGTAGCCCGGGTCTTTTTCAATCAGCGTACGCGCCGCGAGAATCGCCGCTTTGTGCACTTCATCGATCGCCACACCGTCGTACAGGTTGCGCTTGGTCTCGGCCATGATCGGTGCGGGCGAGACGTCTTCACCCAAGCCGGCACATGCCGACTCGAACAAGCTTTGCAGATGCGCCAAGTCCAACGGCCTGCGCCGTCCGTTGTCGATGACGCTGAGCGGGGATTCCGGCGCGGGGGCGCGTTTGTCCCTTTTGGAGCGCTCTTGGGCGCGACGCTCCCGGTACAGCACATAGGCGCGTGCGACTTCATGGTGTCCGCCGCGCATCAAGCCCAATTCCACTTGATCCTGCACGTCTTCGATGTGGAACGTTCCGCCACCAGGGCGAGAACGCATCAGGCCACGCACGACACTCTCTGTCAGGCCGTCCACTGTTTCGCGCACGCTGGCCGATGCTGCGCCCTGGGTTCCATGCACCGCCAAGAAGGCTTTCATCAACGCGACGGCGATCTTGTCCGGCGCGAACGACACCACCGAACCGTTGCGACGAATGATGTGGTAGCCCTGGTACGGCGCGACATCCTGCCCCGCCGTGGCGGGCGCGAGCGTCGTCGACAGTTTGCTCGGATGGCGAGACGTGACAGCTTGCATTGAATCCCCTTTTATGTTTTGACCGATTGGTCTGTGAGTGTGAGTGTCAGCCCCTCCCGCACACGTTTTCAGCGACAAGCGACCAGCAACGCTGGCAATCCGCGGGCCTCCCCTGATGGCCACTCGTCATGTCGATTCTGGTGGCTCGGCTGGGATGCGAAGCCTATCACGATCGCACACTATATCTGGGGTCGGGTGCGGCATCAAGCGCTATCCCTAGCGTGTTCCGACGTACCGCAGTTTCGGGGAAACAGACGCGTGCGGCGCCGTCGAACGGCGGCAATCAGGCCAGACCCTCGTGCGGGAACATCGCCAGTGGCCACCGCAGAGAGCTGACCAGGCGTGGCCAATCGAAACCCGCGCCCGGATCGCCCTTTCGCCCTGCTGCAACGTGCTCATGGCCCGCGACAGCAGCCAGCGGAAAGCGCCTGGCCAAGGCCTTCAACAGGCGAACCAGGCAAGCGTATTGGGCAGGTTCGAAGAGTTCGCCTTCGACGCCCTCGAGCTCGATGCCGACGGAGTAGTCATTGCAGTTGGCGCGTCCCTGCCAGGATGAATTGCCCGCGTGCCAGGCTCGCAACTCAGTTGAAACGAATTGCAACGTCCGGCCATCGCGACGGATCAGGAAGTGCGCTGAAACCGCCATGCCCCGAATCGTCGCGAAGTATGGGTGGGCGTCCCAATCGAGGCGATTTGTGAAGAAGCGCTCGATCGCGTCGCCGCCGTATTCGCCGGGGGGCAGACTGATCGAATGGATCAATGCCAAGCTGACCTCGACTCGCGACGGGCGAGGGCCGCAGTTGGGCGATTCGCAACGCTCGGCCTTGCGCCACCATCCACCATCCCACGCGGTACTCACTTGCGGCATTCAACTGCGCCACTCACTGGGCGCACTCACTCGCGCTCGCCGCCCGTGTCGGCGTCCACCGTCACCCCCAGACGGGCCATGCGATAGCGCATCTGGCGCAGTGAAAGTCCCAGACTGGCACCCGCTGCGGTTCGATTGAATCGATAGCGCTCCAGGGCTCGTTCGAGGATGTCTCGCTCTACTGCGTCCAGGTGCTCGGCGAGGTTTTGCGGAAGCGGCGCATCTGCATCGGAAGACCTAGGTCCTGCCGTGGGTGAATCAGGGGGCGTGGTCGGGGGAATCTCCTTGGCGAGTCGATCGAACTCGGTGGACGCATCGTTCGCGAAGGCGATTGCCGGCAAGCCGATATCGTCCACGCCGATCCACTCGCCTGTCGATAACGCAACCGCACGGTGCAGCAAATTCTCGAGCTCGCGCACGTTGCCGGGGAATGGGTAGCGCGCCAGTTGTTCGAGCGCCTCGTTCGTGAGTCGAGCAACGGCTTGACCCCCGGCATCACGCGCAATGCGCTCGAGCACCAGCGCAGCAATGTCGCCCAGGTCGGCGATCCGCTCGCGCAAGGGCGGCACACGAATCTGAATCACGTTGAGCCGATAGTAGAGGTCTTGGCGAAATTGCCCTTGGTGAACCTCGGCGCCGAGATCCTTGTGCGTCGCACTCAGCAGGCGTACGTTGACGGGCAGTTCGCTGACCGCGCCGACCGGGCGGACCTGTCTTTCCTGAATCGCGCGCAATAACTTGGACTGCATCGACAGCGGCAGATCTCCGATCTCGTCGAGGAACAAAGTGCCGCCGCTGGCCGCTTGAAAGAATCCATCGCGATCTTCCGCGGCCCCCGTGAACGCGCCCTTTCGATAGCCGAAGAATTCTGCCTCCAGCAGCTGCTCCGGAATCGCGCTGCAGTTCACGGCAATGAACGGTTGCGAGCTGCGCACGCTGACCTCATGGATCGAGCGTGCCACGAGTTCCTTGCCCGTCCCCGATTCACCGCTGACCAAGACCGGCGCCATGCTGCGCGCGACCTTCTCGATCAGGTTGCGCACTTGTTCCATGGCCGCCGAACGCCCGGCCATGCGGACGAGCCACTGGCT
>JBAQUQ010000396.1:0-4799 GCA_049297615.1 Burkholderiaceae bacterium | reverse complement strand
CGACTTGCGCTGGCGCAACGCGCCTGAAGAAAGGCCAACCATGAACTTGCATGAAACCCAGGCGTTTTTCGAGCGCTACCGCGACGCCTTCAACGCGCTCGATGCCGACGCCGTGGCCGATCTGTGGCACACGCCGAGCTGCATCGCCGACAGCGTCGCCGGCGGCAGCGCCACGAACGGCGCCGGCGCGGCACGCCTGACGCTGTGGAGCGAAGACGCACCCATGCGCAAGAACATGCACGCGCTGTGCGACGTGTACATGTTGAACAACTTCGCGCGTGCCGAATTCGCTTTCGAACAGCATGTTGCGCTCGGCGCCCACCACGGCTTCGTCAACGTGCAATGGCGGCTTTGGCGCAAAGACGGCAGCCTGCTGCAGGAGTTTCACACCGCCTATCACTTGCTGCGCACCGGCAAGGGCGCGCGGATCTCGATGGCCACCGCCTACGAAGAAGACGTGGCGCTCATGAAGCTCTACGCGCTGGAACACTGAGCCCGCGCGTCGCGCGGCGGAAGGCGCGTGACGTCTGGCGAAGGCCCGAGCGCGAAACAAGCGCACGGGCTGAGGTCGCGCACAAGTGCGCGCCTGCGCGCGGCCTTGTGGCTACCGAAGGCCTGCTGGCCTGCAAGCCAGCAGGCTGAGCCCGCGAATGCGGCGCCGCAACTGCAGCCGCGCCGCGTGATGTTTTGCACAAGGTCGATTCAGGCGTGTGCAAATCGGCGCTCGAGGCCATCGGCTCGCGCGCACCTGCATGCGCGACACTTCAAACATGCAGTCCAGTCTCGAATCCGGCAGCGCTCTGCTGAATGCGGCGCTCACGCTGCGCGAGTTGAACCGCGGCCGGCGCGCGCGCCTGGTGACCGTGCACCGGGGGGCCGACGGGCGCCTGCTGGCCTTGATCGACGCCGCGGCAGGCCGCATCTACTCGACCCGGCCGCTCGAGCAGATCGTCGACGCGCTCGCTTCGGGCGCGGGGGCCTTGCGCGAAATCGATCCGGCCCAGGAACGCTCGCCGCGTCCCAATGTTCGACTCGCCGATGAGTCCTTTGAGCGCCTCTGCTGGCTGATCGGCCTGCGCCTGGGACGCGACGCCGGCCTCGCACCCTGGATCAACGCCCAATTGACCTACCGTCTGTTGAACTGGCCCGATTTCGGCGAAATCGGCAGCGACCCGCAGGGCGTCCAGCTGTGCAAGGTTATCGCCCAGCGCGACCTCGGCATCGCGGCCATGGCCGACATGGCGCAGTTGGCGCAGCGCACCGTTCACGCCCTGCTCAATTCGCTGTCGCTTTGCGGCGTGCTCGCCATCGGACCGGCGCAGCGCGCGGGCGCTGGCGAGACGCCGCCGCGCCGATCGCCTGGCGTGCGCCGCAAACGCGGCTTGCTCGAACGTCTCTGGCGGCGCTTGCGCGGGCACTTCAAGGCGGCTCAGTCTTGAAACCGATCGGCCTCATCGGCGCCAAGGGTTGAGAGCTCCCCCGGGGTGCCGCCTTGGGGCTGAGGAAACTTCAGGCAGCATTGATTGGCTTGAGGACCGACGCGCGCCGTGCCGCAGAATAGGCCCCGGCCACGCTTCGCCTTCCACCTTTGACTTTGGATCGATCCCCATGAAAACCCTGTTCGCACCCATTGTTTTGTTGTGTTCGCCCGCGCTATTGCTTGCGGCCGAACTGAGTGTGGCGGTGTCCCAGGTCGACGCCACGGGTGTGGGCAAGCTGCTGGGCACGGTGCGCATCACCGAGTCTGCGTATGGTCTGGTGTTCACACCGTCGCTCGCCGATTTGCCGCCCGGCATCCACGGTTTTCACGTCCATGAAAACCCGAGCTGTGCACCCATGTCGCGCGACGGTACGCCGGTGGCTGCACTGGCCGCAGGCGGCCACTTCGACCCGCTGAAAACGAACCGCCACGGCGAACCCTGGGGCGAAGGGCACCGCGGCGACTTGCCCGGCCTGGTGGTGCTGAGCGACGGCAAGGCCAACTATCCGGTGCTCGCGCCGCGCCTCCAGCTCGACGACGTGAAGAACCGCTCGTTGATGATCCACGTGGGCGGCGACAACCACACCGACCATCCCGCGCCTTTGGGCGGCGGCGGCGCGCGTTTGGCCTGTGGTGTGATCAGCGCGAGCTGAATCGCGACAGACATCGATCACATCGAGCGCTTCAACATCGCCCCATAGTCTTGCGCGCTCGCCTCGCGCGGGTTCGTCTTGTGGCAGTGGTCGGCCAATGCGCCTTCGACGACGCGCGCGAACCAGGCCTCGCTCACCCCCATTTCGCGCAGACCGGGCGGCAGGCCCAGGCGGCGGTTCAGCGCCGTGATGGCCGCGCTGATTTCGCCGCCGAGGTCGGCACCCGTACCGGCACCGACCTTCAGGCCCATCGCATGCGCCAGTCGCGCGAGTTTGTTTTCCTCGCGCACCGACGGCGCGTCACGGTTGAACTCGATGACCGCCGGCAGGAACACGGCATTGAGCGTGCCGTGGTGCAGCTGTGGGTTGATGCCGCCCAGCGCATGGCTCAAGCTGTGCACGCAGCCCAGGCCCTTTTGAAAAGCAAGCGCGCCCTGCATCGCCGCCGACATCATTTGCAGCCGCGCCTCGCGGTCATTGGGCTGCGCCGTCGCGCGTTCGATAAACGCCCAGCCGCGCGCCAGGCCGTCCAGGGCGATGCCCTCGGCCGGCGGGTTGAAGGCCGGCGCCATGAAGGTCTCGATGCAATGCGCAATCGCGTCCATGCCGGTCGCCGCGGTCAGTTTCGCCGGCAGCGCGAGTGTCAGGTCGGGGTCGCAGATCGCGCACTTGGGCACGACATGGGGCGAGAGCACACCGAGCTTGCGGCCGTCGTCGAGGATCAGCACGGCGCCGCGGCCGACTTCGCTGCCGGTGCCGGCCGTCGTGGGAATCGCGATGACCGGCGCCGTCGCCGCCGTGATTCGCGCCAGGCCGCCTTCGACAAGGCAGAAGCTCTTCAGCGGCCCCGGGTGGCGCGCGCACACCGCAACGCCCTTGGCCAGGTCGATGGCCGAGCCGCCACCGACCGCCACGATGCCGTCGCAATCGCCGGCCCTGAACATCGCCACCGCGGCGCGCACCGCGGCCTCGTTCGGGTTGCCCGGCGTGGCGTCGAAGACGATCACGGCACCGGGCTCGCGCAACTGCGCAAGCACGCGATCCACGAGGCCGGCCGCGCGAACCCCCGCGTCGGTCACGAGCAGGGGGCGCCGGACGCCGATGCGTTCGCATTCCTGCTGCAGCAGCGCGATCGCGCCGAATCCGAACTGCACCGGCGTGATGTAGTTGATCAGGGAAACCATCGGTGTCTCCTCGGATTGTGGGTATCGTGAGGCCATTATTCAATGCCCCTGTAACCGACAACCCAAGAGGCCATCCGATGCACCCGCGTGAGGACCCCGTGCAGCACCCGCCAGGCCGTAGCAGCGCCGGCATGCTTTCCCTCGACGACTTCGAGCGCGCAGCGCGGCAGGTTTTGCCTCGGCCCGTCTTCGCCTACGTGGCCGGGGGGGCCGAAGACAACCTCACCTTCGACGACAACCGCCGCGCTTACCGCGATCTCGCTCTCGTGCCCCGAGTGCTGCGCAATGTGGCGTCGCGCAGCCAACAGGTCAGCCTGCTCGGACGCAGCTATGCCGCACCCTTCGGCATCGCACCGATGGGCATGCTCGCGCTGTCGGCGTATCGCGGCGATATCGTGCTTGCGCGTGCCGCGCACGCGGCCAATATCCCCACCGTCATCAGCGGCGCCTCCCTGGTGCGTCTCGAAGAAATCGTCCAGGCCGCACCAGCGAGCTGGTTCCAGGCCTATCTGCCCGGCGACCCCGAACGCATCACCGCCCTGCTGGGGCGCGTCGCCGCGGCCGGCGTCGAAACGCTGATGCTCACGGTGGATACGCCGGTGGCGGGCAACCGCGAGAACAACATCCGTGCCGGTTTCTCGACGCCGCTGCGCCCGAGCCTGAGGCTCGCCCTCGATGGCCTGTCGCACCCGGGCTGGCTGCTGGGCACCGTGCTGCCCACGCTGTGGCGCCACGGCATGCCTTATTTCGAGAATTCATTCGCCGAGCGCGGCGCGCCCATTCTGTCGTCCACCGTGCTGCGCGACTTCGCCAAGCGTGACCATTTCGACTGGAGCCATGTCGCGGCGATCCGAAAAACCTGGAAGGGCCCGCTCGTGCTGAAGGGCATTCTCAATCCGGCGGATGGCGAAATCGCCCGCGCGCACGGGGTGGACGCACTCGTCGTCTCGAACCACGGCGGGCGCCAACTCGATGGCGCGATCGCCCCCTTGCGCGTGCTGGGCGAGATCGTCGAGCGTGCCGCAGGCATGCCGGTGATGCTCGACAGCGGCCTGCGCCGCGGAGCCGACGTTCTCAAGGCGCTGGCCCTCGGCGCGGCTTTCGTGTTCCTGGGTCGCCCCTTCAATTTTGCGGCGGCCGTGGGCGGCCAAGCCGGGGTGGCGCGTGCCATCGAGTTGTTACGCGACGAGATCGACCGCAACATGGCGCTCCTGGGCGTGAACCGCTGCGCCGAGCTCGGGCGCGGGCATGTGCGTGATTTGCGGGCGCCTCTCTGGGATGACGCGGCGGCTTTGGCGCGGCGCGCGGCCGCGCCTTGATGAGGTTGCGCGGCGCGCGACCGCGCCTTGATGTGGTGGCGCGGCGCCTAGGTGTTTCTACCCCGCTCGCGCAGTCGTGCCCGGGCGTACCATGCTCTTGAATCGGGCTTGCATTCACGATGGCGGCCGGATCACGCAAAGCGACCCGATATGCACGCTTCTA
>JBAQUQ010000395.1:0-1791 GCA_049297615.1 Burkholderiaceae bacterium | reverse complement strand
CGCTGCACCCGCGGCAGCCGCTGCGGCGGCCGCGCCCGCGCTGCCGATGAGCCTGTCGTGGCAGGGGCCGGGCTCGGTCCGGGCCGGCGAGGAATTCGTCGTCGAACTGAAGGCGCGCAGCGAAGGCCTGCTCAAGGGCGCCTCGGTCCAGTTGCGCTACGACCCGCAACTGTTGGAGGTGGTGTCGGTCGCGGACGGCGGGTTCTTCAACCAGGCCGGAGCTGCGGCCGTGTTCACGCCGCGCATCGACCCGGGCCTGGGCATCGTCTTCGCCACCCTCGGCGCACCGGCGGCCGCCGCGGCGAAGGGCGACGGCGCCTTGATCAAGCTGCATGTCAAGGCACGCAAGGCGGCGTCGAGCTCGAGCCTGCAGATCGGCTCGGCGATCGGGATCGATACGGGTAATCGCCGCGTCCCGATCGAGGGCTCGGTGCCGCTCGAATTGAAGTCGCTGCCATGAAGAGCCTGCGCCGCGCATCGGGCTTCACCCTGATCGAGCTGGTGGTGACGCTGGCGATCGTGGCCGTGCTCGCCTCGGTCGCCCTGCCCCTGGCCGAACTGGGCGTCAAGCGCGCGCGCGAGAACGAACTGCGCACCGCGCTGCGCGACATTCGCGGCGCCATCGACGCCTACAAGCAGGCCAGCGACGAAGGCCGCATGCCCAAGAAGGCCGACCAGAGCGGCTATCCGCCCAGGCTCGAAGTCCTGGTCGAGGGCATCGAAGACGCGCGCAGCGCGAAGAAGCAGAAGTTCTACCTGCTGCGCCGTCTGCCGCGCGATCCCTTGCACGCCGACGCCAGGACCCCGGCGGCGCAGACCTGGGGCCGGCGCTCCTATGACAGCCCGCACGACGCGCCGCAGGAGGGCCGCGACGTCTACGACGTGTACTCGCTGTCCGATGGACAGGGGATGAACGGCATCCCCTATCGCCAATGGTGAAGCCCATGATGCTGCGGCGCGGCTTCACCCTGATCGAGCTGCTCGTGGTGATGGCCATCATCGCCACCTTGCTGTCGCTCGCCGTGCCGCGTTACTACGGCAGCGTCAAGCGTGCCGAGGAGGCGACGCTCAAGCAGAACCTGGCCCTGATGCGCGATGCCATCGACAAACATTTCGCCGACACCGGCCGCTACCCCGAGTCGCTCGACGAACTCGCCGCGAAGCGCTACCTGCGCAGCGTTCCCCTCGATCCGGTGACCGGCGCCAGCGACAGCTGGGTGCCCTCGCCTCCTCCCGAGCCTGAACGGGGCCGGGTCTATGACGTGAGGAGCGGCTCGCAAGCAACGGCCCTGGACGGGTCGGCGTTCAGCACATGGTGAGAGCCGGCCTTGCCCAGCGCGGCCTCACCTACCTCGCCTTGCTGCTGGCGGTGGCGATCACGAGTGCCGCGCTCGGCGCGGGAGCGTCGCTCTGGAGCCAGGCCCAGCGGCGCGAACGCGAGACACAGCTGTTGTGGGCAGGCGATCAGATTCGCCATGCGATTCTCGCCTATGCGCAGTTCGGCGCCGACCCCGCCGAGCGCTATCCGCGCGACTTGGAAGACCTCCTGCTCGACCCGCGCAGCCCTGCGCCGCGACGCTTTCTGCGCCGCATCTATGACGATCCGATGACGCGCAGCACGCAGTGGGGTCTGATTCGCAATGGCCAGGGGCGAATCGTCGGCGTGCACAGCCGGGCAGCGGGTGCGCCGCTGAAGACCGGGAAATTCGCTGCGGCCTATCTGGATTTCGAGCAGGCGCGCAGCTACGCCGACTGGAGGTTCACGACCCTGGTCGAGATGCGCCCGCAGCC
>JBAQUQ010000394.1:0-2138 GCA_049297615.1 Burkholderiaceae bacterium | reverse complement strand
CGACCCGCGGGGCCGCTCGGCGCGCGCGCTGATGCATGCGCATCGCTACCTGCCGCGCCGACACTCCCTGGTATTCATCGTCTCGGATTTTCATGTGCCGCTGGCCGAGCTCGAGCAAACCCTGGCTGGCCTGGCAGCACACGCCGTGGTGCCGGTCGTGCTGTGGCAGCCAGCCGAATTTGCATTCCAGGCGTCGCGCGGCTTGGCGCGCTCGAGCGAACCCGAAAGCGGCACACGCCAATGGCTGTGGTGGCGCCCCGCGCTGCGCGAGCGCTGGCAGCAAGCGATGCGGATGCGGCGCGCGGCACTCTTCGAATTGTTTCGGTCCCGAGGTCTGGCTCCCTTGTTCATCGAGGGCGCCTTCGATGCCGACGCGGTCACGCGCCACTTTCTGGCATGAAACCAGGTGCCTGTCGGGCCTTGGGCCGGGTCGCATGCGTGGCGTTGTGCTGCGGGCCGGCCGTCGCGGTCGAGGCCTTGCGCGTAGAGGCCAGTGAGCCGCGCGCCTATGGCTATCAGGTGGGTGAGTTGGTGCAGCGCCACATCAGCGTCGATGCACCGCCCGGCTGGCGCCTCGTACAAGACTCGCTGCCCCGCCCCGGGGGACGCGGCCAGGCCATCGAGCTGCGCCGCGTCGCCGCAACCGTGCGCGACGTTCCCGCAGGGCAACGCCACGAATTGGCGTTGGAGTACCAAGTGTTCCTCGCGCCACCGAGTGTGCGCACGCTCGAGATCGCGCCGCTGCGGCTGCGCTTCGAACATCCGACCCGCAGCGAAGAAGTACGCGTCGAAGCCTGGCCCGTCACCGTGGCGCCACTGACGCCGCTCGAAGTCTCGCAGCGCCGCGGCCTGGGCGAGCTGCAACCCGACCGGCCGCCGCCTCTCATCGACACCGCGCCGATGCGCGCTCGCCTTCTGGCCTGCGCCGTGCTCGCCCAGTTGCTGCTGCTTGCACTGTCGCTGTTGTCCTTCGGGCCCGCCTGGCGCGCCGCGCGCAATCGGCCGTTTGGCCGCGCCTGGCGCGAATTGCGCCGCCTGCCAGCGCATCCACCTCAGGCGCAATGGCGAGCCGCGTGCCGCACGATGCACGAAGCCTTGAATCGCAGCGCCGGCGAAGTGTTGTTCGAGCCGGGCCTGGAGCGCTTCTTCGCTGCCCAGCCGGCGTTTCGCGGCGTGCGCGACGAGATCGCGAAGTTCATGCAGTCGTCGCGCGATGAATTCTTCGATGACACGAGCCACGCCGATGTCGACGCGTCCGGGCTCGTCAGCCTGTGCCGGCGCTGCCGCGACGTCGAGCGAGGCCTGGGATGACGCCCCCTGGCTCACTGCGTTCGCGGCCCGGCGGGTCATGAGATGAGCTTCGACGACGCCTGGGTGCTGTGGCTGCTGCCGCTTGCGGCGTGGCCGTTCTTTGCCGACCCCGGTGAATCGCTCGCCAACGGTTGGCTGGCGATTGCGCCGCGCGATCGCGCTTCCCAGTTCGCGGGCTGGGCGCTGCGCGGCGCTGCAGCCACCGCCCTGGCGGCGCTCGTCATCGCCATGGCCGGGCCCTACCTGGCGGAATACAACATCGAGCGCGTCGGGCGCGGCGCCGAGATCGTCCTCTTGCTCGACCGCAGCCGCAGCATGGACATGGGTTTTGCGCCCGGCGGCGGCGCTCCGGCGGCGGTGCGAGGCACGGGGCCCGAGGCGCTGGACTACTACTTCAGCCAGGGCTGGTCGCGCTTGCGCGACTCCAAAGGCAAGGTGGCGCGCGAGTTGCTCGGCGAGTTCACCGCGCAGCGCCCCGACGATCGCTTCGCTCTGATCGTATTCAGCACCCTGCCGATGCGGGTGCTGGGCTTCACGCAAAAGAGCGAAGTCATTCGGGCGGCGATCGCCGCGGGCAATATCGGCCGCGGCTTGTCGGAGACGAATATCGGCCTCGCGCTCGAAGCGGGCCTGCAGGTTTTCGAAGGCCGGCCCTACACCGGCTCACGCATCGTGATGCTCGTCTCCGACGGCGGCGACCGCTTGGACCCCGACATGCGCGAACGCCTGACGCGCGCGGCACGCCGCGAGCGCGTGTCGATCTACTGGATGTATCTGCGCTCGGCAAACAGCCCCGGCCTTCGCGCCAGCGCCGCAGAAAGCGGCGC
>JBAQUQ010000393.1:0-5809 GCA_049297615.1 Burkholderiaceae bacterium | reverse complement strand
CGCCACCGCTGCCACCGCCGCTACCGATGGTGGTACCGCTGCCGCTGTCGCCGCTGCCGCCGCCGCCACAGGCGGCGAGCAGCCAGATCGCGGCGGCGAACGCTGCGCCGAGCCTGGCGCTGCGACGGGACAAGGTCTGCCGGTTCGCCGCTGTCTGGGCGACGCCGGGGCGGTCTGCATGGTTCAGCATGGGGCCTCCGGTTCAGGGCTCGTGAGCGCATGTTGCGCGCGCACTTTACGCACCTATCCTGCGCCGGGCCATCGCGGCGGGCATCAGGGGAAACTCGGGGCGGCGCCCGTTGTTACTTCTGTGCATTGGCGCTGCGCTTCGGCAGGCCAACAAGTGCGCGCGGCACGAATGCCTCAATTGCGCCTGCCGGCGTCGATTTGTTCACGCGGCAGCGCCTTGTCAGGCGAAATTCGCATCCGCTGAACAGGCACGCGAGGCAGCGCCGCCGGCCAGGGCGGCGCTTGCCGCGCGGGCTCAGACAGGCTGCTTGACGACCCGCAGGTAAGGCTTGGGCGCCTTCCAGCCGCCAGGGAACAGCTTCTTCGCTTCCTCGTCCGTGACCGAGCCGGCAATGATCACGTCTTCGCCTTGTTTCCAGTTCACCGGTGTGGCGACCCTGTGCTTGGCGGTGAGTTGCATCGAATCGAGCACGCGCAGGATCTCGTCGAAGTTGCGCCCGCTCGTCATCGGATAGGTCATCGACATCTTGATCTTCTTGTCAGGGCCGATCACGAAGACGGAGCGCACCGTCGAATTCGTCGCCGCGGTCCGGCCCTCGGAGGTGCCGGTTTCGCCCGCCGGCAGCATGTTGTAGAGCTTGGCCACGGCCAGATCGGTGTCGCCGATCATCGGGTACTTCGGCAAGTGCCCCTGCGTCTCTTCGATGTCCTTGGCCCAGCGATCATGCGCGTCGACCGGGTCGACGCTCAGACCGATCAGCTTGCAGTTGCGCTTCTTGAACTCGGGCTCGATCTTGGCCATATAGCCCAGCTCGGTCGTGCACACCGGCGTGAAGTCTTTGGGGTGCGAAAAGAGGATCGCCCAACTGTCGCCGATCCACTGGTGGAAGTCGATCGTCCCTTGGGTGGTCTTGGCTTTGAAGTTGGGGGCCAGGTCGTTGATGCGCAGTGACATGATTGCTCCTTGAAAATGCCGGACTCGAGACCGACGGTTTCAGCGGCGTACCACTGAGAGGCGAGCGCAGGAGCATAAGACTTTCCGCGGCTCACCGCCAATGACCCGTTCTTTGCCACAGGTTTGGACCGATGCGTTCGCGCCGCGCCTGGCGTACGATGCGAGCCTGCCTCGGCCGCGAGTCCGCATGACCGAAACCGACTTCGCAACGCTGCGCCGCACCATGCTTGCGGACATCGCCGCGCATACGATTTTCCTGACCGGGCGCTTGGACAAGGCGGCGCTCGACCGGCGCGTCATGAATGTGATGGCCGAAGTGCCGCGCCACGCTTTCGTGCGCTTCGAACTTCAGCCTCTGGCCTACGCCGATACGCCCTTGCCCAGTGGGCACGGCAAGACGATTTCGCAGCCCTTCATCGTCGCCCTGATGACCGACCTGCTCCAGCTTCAGCCCAGCGACATCGTGCTCGAGGTCGGCACCGGCCTGGGCTACCAGTCGGCAGTGCTGGCCAAACTGGCACGGCGCGTCTACAGCATCGAACTCATCGAGGAACTGGCTCGGGAGGCGCGGCAGCGCCTGGCCAATCAGGGCTACGCCAATGTCGAGGTCCGAACCGGCGACGGCCGCGCCGGCTGGCCCGAACACGCGCCGTTCGACAAGATCATCATCACGGCCGCGCCCGATCAGGTGCCGCAGTCGCTGCTGCAACAGTTGAAGCGCGGCGGAAGGCTGGTCACGCCCGCCGGCCCGCCCGACGCCCAACAACTCCTCTTGATCGAGAAGGATATGAACGACACCGTGTCGACACGCAAAGTCCTGCCGGTGCGCTTTTCCCTGCTCGAGCAGGCCGAGCAAGACGACAGATCGCCGACGCTGCGCTAGAGGCGCGGCGCATCGGCATTGCCGCGTCACTCCTTGCCCGATCCCGACTCGAGACCGATCCGCTTCATGGGGACCCTGCTGTGGTTCGCACTGGCGTGCCTGCTCGTTCTGGCCGCGATCTATCTGTTCCAGGACCGCCTGCTCTACATGCCGGCCAAGGCAGGTGTGGAGCACATCGCGTCGCCCGGGCTGGGCGCGTGGCCGTCGCCTGAGGACTTTCGCGGCCTCGTCGCTGAGCCGGCGCAGCCGCCGCGCGGCACGGCAATCGTCTTTCACGGCAATGCGGGGCATGCGGGCCACCGCGTCTTCTATGCCAACGCCCTCAACAGGCTCGGCTTGCGGGTGATCCTCGCCGAATACCCGGGCTATGGGCCGCGCGGCGGCGCGCTCGGGGAAGCAAGCCTGGTGGACGATGCCCAGCAGAGCGTCGCCCTTGCGCATCGCCAGTACGGCGCACCGCTCCTGCTGATGGGCGAATCGCTCGGCGCCGCGGTGGCGGCTGGGGCGGCTGCGCGCCAGCCGGACCTGGTCGCAGGCTTGCTCCTCATCACGCCGTGGGACAAGCTCGAGCGCGTCGCCTCGCATCACTACCCGTGGCTGCCGGTGAAGTGGATGCTGCGCGACGGCTACGACAGTGCGGCCCGCCTCGCGACGCTCGGCACTCCGGTCGTCGTCGCCGTCGCCGAGCACGACAGCATCGTCCCGGCACGTTTCGGCACCGCCTTGTACGAATCGCTGCACAGCCCCAAGCACCTGATGCTGATCAAAGGCGCCGGGCACAACGATTGGCCCGGTCGAGTCGACGCGCTCTGGTGGCAAGAGGCGATCCAGCGCACTCTGGGCGCGCAGCGCTGAGCCCGCGCACAAGACCCCGGAAGGGGTTTTGTGGCTGGCGAAGGCACGGCCGCGATACCAGCGGCCGGGCTGAGGCGCCGACCCCCGGCGCGCAGCAGCAGCGCGTCAGGGCGTGGCCGGCACGGCCGGGACCTGCGCCCGGATATCGAGGACGAGGCGGCGATGCGCGCTGCGCAATGCCGCTTCGGCCTGCGCTGGCGTCGACGCCCGGGCAAAGATGAAGCCGAGGTAGCTCGAGGCGTCGGGCGGCGGTGCGACGATCTGGCCGGGCTGGGCCGTGATCGTCACGCCGGTGACTCCTGCGACCGCTTGCGCCGCAGCCACACCCTGCACGCCGTGATAGATGCCGCGCAGCGGAATCGGGATCATCATGACGCCCACGGCGCCGCTCCCACCCTCGCTTTCCGCTGCGGCCGCCGTGCGCACTGGATGCAGCGCTTCGCCCACCAACTGGCGCAGGATCAGTTCCTCCAGGCTCATCCCCAGGCAGTGCCGCAGCACCCGAGCGCACAAGCCTCCGATCGAGCGCGGCGCGATCTCGAGCAGCCAGACGCCTTGCTCGTTGACGCGCATTTCGGCGTGCACCGGCCCGCTCCAGAGCCCGCCCGCGCGACAAGCCCGCGCCACCTCCTGGACGATGCCTTGCTGAGCCGCCTCCGGCAGGCGCGACGGAGTGACATAGAGCGTCTCCTCGAAATAGGGTCCGTCCAAGGGATCGGGCTTGTCGAACAGGGCGAGCGTCCTGAGTTCGCCCTGCTCCAGGCAGCCTTCCAGCGCGAACTCGAATCCGGGAATGAAGTCTTCGATGATCAGGCCCAGTTCCTGGGCGTCGCGATCGGCGCGCAATGCGATCGCCCGCACCTGGTGGACCGCGCGCAGCAGGGCGTCGGAGTCGTCGGCGCGGATCACGCCGCGGCTGCCCGACAGGCGCCGCGCTTTCACGACCACCGGGAACTTCAGGTCGCCGCGCAGGGCGCGCGGCTCTGCGTCGCTCGGCAGATGATGGAATTCGGGACAGAGGAGCCCTGCCTCACGCAGCAGCTCGCGGAATGCCAGCTTGTCGCGAAAGCGGCGTACCGCAGCGGCGGGGTTGCCCGGCAGGCCGAGACGTTGCGCGAGCATGGCGGCCAGCTCGACGCCCGAATCATCCACCGCGAGCACGCCATCGAGCGTGCCGCCGAGTTCGCGCAGCAGCGTGTCCGCCGCCTGCTCGGGCCGGTCGAAATGCAGGGCCATGATGGGTGGCAGGCCCCAGGACGGCGCGAGCCGGTGGCAGTAGTCGGCCGCAGCGACGATCTGCACGCCCAGAGTTTTCGCGGCAGCGACGAAGTCGTGATTGCGGTAGCCGGTGGTGGGCAGGAGCAGCAGGACGCGTTTCATCGATCGACGAGTTGCGAACACCGCCGAGGGATCGGCGCTTGGGCTATTTCGATTGCGCTCGCTGCTCGAAAGGCGCGGCGCCCGGTTCGCGGCTTGCCCCGGCCTCTTTGAGGCGATCGAGGTATTGCTGCCACAGGGAATCACGCTGGCTGCCCAGCCAGAACAGGTAGTCCCAGGAGTAGATTCCCGTGCTGTGCCCGTCGGAGAATGTCGGCTGCACGGCGTAGTTACCGACCGGCTCGAGTGCCGCGATATCGACCTCGCGCTTGCCGACTTGCAGCACCTCCTGGCCAGGTCCGTGGCCGCGAACTTCGGCCGAAGGCGAGTAGGCACGCAGCAGTTCGAAGCTCAGCTCGAAGCGGCTGCCGTCGGAAAACACGAGTTCCATGACCCGCGACTTCTGATGCAGCTTGATTTCAGTCGGCTGTGGTGCGTTGTCGTCCATGGAGGGATTCAATTGAGTGGGCGTGTTCAGGTGCCGCCGCCGCGAACTTCTCTACTTCTGCTGCGGCGGGGTGTAGCCGGCAGCTACGTCGGCGCCACTGCCGAAGAAATACTTGTCCATCTGCACAACCAGATAGTCGCGCGCCTTCTTGTCGGCGAGGTTGAGCTGATTCTCGTTGACCAACATCTTCTGCTGCTCAAGCCATTGCTTCCAGGCCTCTTTCGACACAGTGGCGAAGATGCGCTTGCCGAGTTCGCCTGGATACGGTAAATAGTCGAGACCCTCGGCGTCACGCCCGAGCTTGATACATTTGACCATGCGCGCCATCAGGAACTCCACGCCCGTCGCAGGCGCGACGAGCCTTGGCTCGAGTATAGGCAGGCCAATGCCCCTGTTGAGAATGCACCTATGCACCCATCTGGAATGAGGAGCCGTCATCCATGACCACCGCAGCAGACATCGTCAGGTCGAAAAGCGACCCGGCCACTTACACGATCGAGCCCACGGCCACGGTGTTCGATGCCGTCACTCTGATGGCGCAGAAGAACATCGGCGCCCTGCTCGTCGCGCAAGGCCAGCAGGTCGGGGGCATCGTCACCGAACGAGAGGTCGCGCGCAACCTGGTCCTGAAGGCACGCTCACCGAAGGAAACGCCGGTGCGCGACATCATGGCGAGCCCGGTCATGTTCGTTCCGCCGCGGCACACGAGCGAAGAATGCATGGCCTTGATGACCGAGCACCGCGTGCGCCATCTGCCGGTGATGGACGGCAGCAGGCTGATCGGCGTCGTCTCGATCGGAGATCTCGTCAAGGACATCATTTCGCAGCAGAAGTTCATCATCGAGCAACTCGAACACTACATCGCCGGCGAGCGAGCCTAGCGAAAGCCCCGTCCATTCCAGACCAAGCGTTCGCGCAGAATCATTGAGGCATGCTGATCTTCCGCCAACTGTTCGACCTGGCTTCGTCGACCTATACCTATTTGCTCGGCGACAGCCTGAGCGGCGAGTGTGTGCTGATCGACCCGGTGTTCGAGCAGGCGCCGCGCGACGCCGCCTTGATCGGCGAACTCGGCCTGAAACTCCTCTGGACGCTCGACACC
>JBAQUQ010000392.1:0-13034 GCA_049297615.1 Burkholderiaceae bacterium | reverse complement strand
GAATGATGTAGCCCGCGGTGAAGATGGAGAACTCAGGCACGAGCTTGGCGATGTCGAAGGCCGAGATCGACGCGAGCTCGAGGTTGCCGCGCGCCATCGCCGCCGGTTCGGTGCCCTGTTTGAACAGGGACGCGTTGAGGTGGATCTGCACGTCGAATTCGCCGGGCGCAGTCTTGTCGAGCGAGTCTTTGAACACGCTCCACATCTTGGCGTGCCAGTCGTCGGGCACGGCGGGAGTGGAGATGCGCAAGGCCGTCTTGCCCTGGGCGTGCGCGCCCTCGAGCGCGCCCAAGGCGAGGGCGAGTGCCCCGGCCCCGGCGAGGAACAAGCGGCGCGCCGCGGTGAGCTTCATGGGCGATTCCTTCCAGACATCACTCGGCGCTGATCTTGCGTTCCCGGATCAGTTTGCCCCAGGCCAAGGATTCAGCTTCGATCACCCGCGCCAGCTCTTCGCCGCTGCCGGCCTGCACGATCAGGCCGTGCTTGAGCAACTCGTCCTTCACGTCGGGCGCGTTGAGCACCTTGAGCAGTTCCTGGTTCCAGCGCGCGAGCAGGGGCGCCGGCGTCTTGCCCGGGGCGACGAAGGCATACCAGTTGAGGGCATTGAAACCGGCGAATCCGGACTCGGCCATGGTCGGCAGCTTCTCCAGAAACGGCGGGCGCACCAGGCCGGTGGTCGCCAAAGGCACCAGCTTGCCGGCGTCGATATGCGGCTGTGCGGTGGAGTAGGTCGAGAAATAGGAGTCGACCCGCCCGCCCAATAAGTCGGTCAGCGCCGGTGCGCCGCCCTTGTAGGGGATGTGCACCATCTCCACCCCGGCCATCTGGGCGAACAGCTCGCCCGCCAGGTGCGAGGCCGAGCCGCTGCCGGTGGACGCATAGGTCAGCTTGCCCGGCTGCTTCTTGCCCAGGGCGACGAATTCGGCCACCGTCTTGGCGCCCACGCCGGTCGGCACGACGAGCACATTCGGGAAAACCACGCCCATCGTCAGCGGCGCCAGGTCCTTCTGCGGGTCGTAGCCGATCTTCTGCAGGTGCTGGGCGATCGACAGCGGGCCGATCGAGCCGAGCAGGATGATGCTGCCGTCGGGTTCGGCGCGCGCCACCGCCTGGTGCGCGATGTTGCCGCCCGCGCCGGGCCGGTTGTCGACGACCACCTTCGAGCCGAGGTTCTCGCTCAGTTTGCGTGCGACCACGCGCGCCGCAAGGTCGGCAGCCCCGCCGGCGGCGAAACCGACAACCACGGTGATTGTCTTGTTAGGGAGGTCCTGCGCCCACGCGCCGGCCAAGCCGAACGGTTCGATCAGCGCCATCGCGCCCAGGCTCAATACGTTGCGGCGTTGCATCATGGGCAAGTCTCCGGAAATTCGAAAACGCAGTGGCGCGAGCTGTCAGCCGGCCTTTGGCGCGATTTTGCAGTACTTCTTGTTTGATCAAAGACTCGGGGCGCTGCCTCGGCGGGATGCGCGGTTCTTGGCGCCGCCGATGTCCCAGCCCGGCTGAAGGGCAGCATCTTGACAGTCGTCTCCACCGCCTGATTGCTCAGCCCGGTGAAGTTGGTGCCGGCCGCGCCGGGCTTTGCACCAGCCCCTCCATGAGGGCGCGCTAAAATTCCTACCGCGGCGGCAAGCGCTGATGCTCGCGCTCGATACCAACTCCCTGGCGCGCTACTACGTGCGTGAGGGCGGCGCCGCGCGGGCTCGAGAAGCCACCGCACGCGCGCTGCTCGGGCGCGGCACGCAGTTGTTCGTGGCCAAGACCGTGGTGCTCGAGCTCGAATGGGTGTTGCGCGGCGTGTACGGCCATCCGCCGACGGACGTTTGCCGGGTCTTCGACCACCTGCTGTCGCTCGAACATGTCGAGATCGAGGACCGCCCGGCGGTCGAGGCTGCGCTGGGCAACCTGCGGCGCGAGCTTGATTTTGCGGACGCGCTGCATCACGCGTCGAGCCGCCGCTGCGAAGCCTTGCTCACGTTCGACGCCAAGGGCTTCGCGGGCAAGGCGCGGCGGCTCGGGGTCACACCGCCCGTGCGACCGGCGGCCTGAGCCGCAGGACGATGCGCGGGGCGGTGAGGCCGAGCGCTTTGGCGGCTTTCACGTTGATGACCAGCGCGAAGCGCATCGGCTGCTCGAGCGGGATAGCGCAGGGCTTGGCGCAAGGGCTAGCGCAGCGACGGGCGGCTCGTGAACTCGATCGTCGCCACCTACCCGCAGATGACGCGGTTCTGGAATTTTGACGCCGCCAAGTTCCTGGCGGCTCCCGTCTATTCGCGCGACGACCCGCCACTGAAGGACTGATCGCGGGGCTGGGGTCAAGGGTCAGCTACCAATCTGCGTTCGATCGACCAGGAACTGCCTGTCGCTATTGGCTGTGAGGCAGTGAACACGTCGGCGTGGCGGGCCGCTATGTGCGGTACACCGGACAAACGAATCAAACCGCTGGTGGGCGGTGATCGGCCAGGAGCGGGCATCGTTCACGCGGCGGTGAAGCGGTCGTTCGTGGTACCTGGCCGCGCCGCGACCGCATCCTTGACCGCCTTCTGCGCCACGCCGTGACGATGAACATCCGCGGCCACTTCTACCGCCTCAAAGCCAAGCTCAAGGCCGGCATCGCCCGTTCCCACGACGACAACGCATCTCAACCGCGTGGGGAGATTTGAACGACCACGGGTGAGAAGATTCGGCAACCCTTTGCGCACCTATGCCCTGCTAACTAACACTGCCAACTTGCTGTATCGACCCACCGCCTTCGCGGCAACGCCATTGCGGGGCGCTGCGCGCAAAGCACGCGGGTACCCCGCCCGAACCAAGGCTACGTCTCCATGGCTGGCATGCTGGCATGTCAGAATGAGTTGCATGGAGAGAGCTTTCCTGACCCGTCCGCCAACGGCGGGGGAACTGGCGCTGCTGAAGAAGTTCCTGGCGACGTATCGCGATGGAACTGGCGGCAATCGCGAAAGTGATGGAAGCTCACGTGCCGACTCCAGGCAGATCGAGCGCTGTTTCGCGGAGTTGCTCCACGGTCGAACGACCGAGAGCAAGGCGTTCTACGACTTTGTTGTGGAGTCCAACGAGAGCGGCGGGATCGCGGTCCGTGGTGCGTCGATCAAGTCGAAGCAAGCAGCCAAGCTGCGGGACTACGCGAAGCAGAATGCGACCGTGCGCTCGTACCTGGAACTCTCCAACGCTAGCGCGAAGGACTGGGCACTTTGCAAGGACAACGGGTTGACCGAAGCGGACTTCGCGGCGCACAAGCATCCCGAGAAGTTCGGCGAAGTCATCCTGACGCGGCAACAACAGGAACGGCAAGCCAGCGAACACGCGTATATCGCCGGGCAGCCCAACAAGATTTTCGTGACAAAGGACTGCGTCTTCATATCGGTGCTGTACTCATCGGAGGTGAAGGGTGAGCGAAGCTGGTTGGTCTCGACGTTCCTTGTCCAGTTGCCCAAGCCGGCCACCTGGGTCTTTGCGGGCAAGGCGCTTGTCGGCAAGGATGCAGACGGGGCGAATCTCTACGAGTGGTACGCTCTCTCTGGCAGCCAGTTCAAGTATTACCCGAAGCTGAGTTCACGGCTCAACGGCACTGACCTTTTCGAGGTGCCCAAGCCGACCGTCGAGACGCTGCGGGCTAAAGCCTCGCGCTTGTTCGGCGAGTAGGGCTCGCTGAACGTCTCAGCTCTTGACCCAGAGTACTTCCATGCGTGCCGCCTGCTTCTCCACCTTCGGCGGCTTGACCTTGACCGTATTCCAACCACGACGCAGGCGTTTGTCGTAGATCGAGTTTTCGTAGCCCGAAATCACGACAGGTCCAGGATGGCTGGACAGGACGTCGAGCATCTCCAGATGCTCATCGACGCTCATCTCGTTCGCGTACATCTTCTGCGTGCGCGTCTCCATAAGGTACGGCGGATCAGCATAGATCAGCGTGTCCTCTGTGGCGAAGCGCTGCATGACCTCGACGGCGGGCCGGTTTTCGATCTCGGCGTCCTTTAGGCGGATCGCCAGCTCGGCCAGTTCGGTAGGAACACGTTGCCAGCGCACGGACATGCCGCGTGCCGGTTGCTTGGAACCGCGATTCTTCCAGCCCGTTTTCTTGGCGAGGTCCGACGCGTGTGCCTGCCAGATGCGCGTGACGAAGCGGCGGGCATCCTCCAGGGCGTCGTCAGTCAGGACATGGCTTGAGTCGTACTCGTCGCGGCTCCAAGGGGTGGCTTCCAGGGCGAAGAGCAAGTCGTCCGTCCGATCTCGAAGAACCCTAAAGAAATTGACCACGAGGCTGTTCATGTCGTTGATCAGCTCGTGCGGGCTGACGGGCTTCGAGAAGAAGACCGCGCCGGAGCCGAAGTACGGCTCAACGTAGTGGTAGTGCGCGCCGAACTGGTTGACGATGTCCCGGGCCAACGACCACTTGCTGCCAGGGTATCGAAGCGCCGCCGAGCGACGCCTGGGTGCCTGGATGGGCAGGTCGGTCTCAAACAGATCTTCAACAGTGGGCATGGATGTGGCGTTGTTCGCTTGTTGCAGTCGCATCTTATCACCGGATACTGGTGATTTGTACAGGATTCAGGGTAGTGTACGTCGATGCACCTTGCCGACTCCGTGCCTCGTACACCACGCCATTGAGCGGCTGCTGCGCCAGCCTTGCCCCTTCTTGGTTGGTGCTCTACCGCTGCAGGTACCTGATTGAACCGGCCCGCGCCTCGTTTAGCTCGTGAGCCTTCGCGAACCGGGCTGCTGCCGGATGGCTGCTGCCGGATATTTGAAGACCGCCCAAGGCCTCTCGAGCGGCCGCTCCTTCCGGGTTCGTTGGACCGCTCCGGGTCGAGACTTACCGATCGAACCGGTGCGTGATTCGACCACTGCCCGATCTGCGGCAGCCCTTCGCGCCGTAACCGCCAGCCGTTCCGTGCGGGTCATCGAGCGACCCACCCGGCACCGACCACGGGCGGGATCTGGGTCGATCGATCGCGAAAGCGTATCAGCCGGCGGGCGCGCCGGGCTGGGCCAGCGGATGGGCGCGCGCGAAGGCGGGCAGTGCCAGGCAGCGATCCGCCAGCGCAACGAGGCGCGGGGCCAGAGCCAGATCGGCCTGGAACAGGCGCGCGCCGACCACGTGCGACACCAGGGCCAGGTCGGCGATCGTGATGCCCTCGCCGTGCGCGTAGCCCGCGGCCGAGTCGGCTTCGCGCAGCCGGGCTTCGATGGCCTCGGAGCCGCGGTCGAACCAATGACGAATCCACTTCAGCCGCAGCGGCTCGGCGATGCCGAACTCGGCCTCGAGGAAATTGCGCACGCGCGGAACGATCAGGGGGTGGACGTCGGCGGTCGGAATCTGCGCCAAGGCGCGCACCCGGGCGCGGCCGCTCGGATCGCCGGGCAAGAGGGGCGCGTCGCGCCAGGTCTCGTCGATGTATTCGATGATCGGCAGCGACTGCGTCAGCAGCAGCCCCTCGTGCTGCAACGCCGGCAGCACATGCTGGGCATTGATGCGGTGGTAGGTCGCGCCGAACTGTTCGCCCTGGCTCAGGTCGACGCTGGTCTCGGTGTAGTCCAGGCGCTTGAGATTGAGCGCCGCGCGCACGCGAAACGTCGCCAGCGAGCGCCAGAAGCCGTAGAGCAGGAGGGTCATGATGGGCTCGCGATGAACTCAGCGATCGTGCTGAGGAAGAGCTGCGGCGCCTGCAACTGCGGCACATGCGCGCAGCCGCTCAGGACGACGAGCCGGGCGTCGGGCAGGCCGGCGGCGAGTTCGCGCGACATCGGCGGCGGCGTGGCTTCGTCCATCTCGCCCACCAATACCAGCACGGGAACGCGCACCGACGCGAGTTGGGCGCGCAGGTCGAGCGTGGCCAGCGCCTCGCACGCGCTGTGGAAGGTGCGCAGGTCGAGCGACAGAAACGACTGCTTGCGCAGCGCGATGAGATCGGGGTGCAGGGCCTGGTAGTCCGGTGCGAACAGGCGCCGCATCGCGACGTCGGCGATGGCGGCCAGGCCGCCCTTTTCAGCCGCTGCCGACATGCCGCGAAACGCCGCTCGCCCGGCATCGCTGAATGCCGCGCCGCAATCGGCGAGGACGAGGCGCTGCACCAACTGCGGGTGGCGGATCGCGATGAGCAGGGCGACGAAGCCGCCGTAGCCGTTGCCGAGCAGGATCGCCGGCTGCGCAAGATGCAGGGACTTCAAGGCCTGCGCGACGCGGTCGGCGACGGCCTCCAGGCCGCCTTCGACGAAGTCCGAGCCGTCGAAGCCGGGCAGGTTGAGTGCGTGGACCTGGTGCGTCGCCGCGAGCGGCGCTGCGACGCTCTCGAAGCTCGTCCGGTCGGCGAGCAGCGAGTGCAACAGCACGATGGGGCGGCCCTTGCCGCCCACCTCGATCGTCAGGCGCGCCCCTGCGAGTTCGACCGTTACCCGCTTGAAATCCACGGGTGGGGCAGCGGACAGTTCAGCCATCGTCGCTCTCCTGGTGATAGGGGTGTGCTGCGGTGCGATCAGTTCAGGCGCGGCTGATGGGCGGTGTCGTGGTACCAATCGAAGGGCGTTTCGTCCAGGCGCAGCATCACGCTCTTGGTCTCGAAGTGCTGGTCGAACGATTCGCTGCCGCTTTCGCGGCCGACGCCCGAGTCTTTGAAGCCGCCCCAGGGCGAGGCCGGGTCGAGGCGGTGGTGGTCATTGATCCAGACGATGCCGCACCTGAGCTTGGCGGCGACGCGATGCGCGCGCGTCACGTCGCGGGTGCGGATGGCGCCGGCCAGGCCGAACGGCGAATCATTGGCCAGCGCCAGCCCTTCGGCTTCGGTGGCGAACTTGCTCACCGAGACGAAGGGACCGAACACTTCCTCCTGGAAGATGCGCATGCGCGCGGTGACGTCGGCAAACACGGTGGGCTCGACGTAGAAGCCCTTCGCCAGGGCCGGATCGCTCGGCACGCGCCCGCCCGCGACCAGGCGCGCCCGGTCTTCCTCGAGGCCGATTCGGATGTAATTCAGCACGCGCTGCTGCTGGCGCGCCGACACCACGGGGCCGAGCTGCACCGAAGGGTCTGAGGGGTTGCCGATGCGGATCGTGCGGGCCTTGGCGGCGAGCCGCTCGACGAACTCGTCGTAGATGCCCTCCTGCACGATCTGGCGGCTGCCGCAGATGCAGGTCTGGCCGGCACCGATGAAGGCGCCGAAGGCAGCGTAATTGACGGCCTGCTCGACGTCGAAATCGTCGAAGACGAGCACCGGGGTCTTGCCGCCGAGCTCGAGCGTCTGGTGCGCGAAATTCCGCGCCGCCAGCGCGCCGGTGATGCGGCCGGCCTCGGTGCCGCCGGTCAAGACCCACTTGGCCAGGCCCGGGTGCTCGGCCAGCGCCTTGCCTGTGGTCGGCCCGAGGCCGGTGATGACATTGAAGACGCCCGGCGGCAGGCCGGCCTCGACGAAGAGTTGCGCCAGCCGCAGCGTCGTCAGCGGCGTGTATTCGGACGGTTTGATCACCGTCGTGCAGCCCGAGGCCAGGGTCGGCGCCAGGCTCTTGACCATGATCATCAGCGGATGGTTGAACGGCGTCGAGTTGCCGACGACGCCGATCGGCGTGCGCAGCGTGTAGTTCAGGTAATTGCCCTCGACCGGGATCACCGCATCGCGCCGCGCGATCGCCAGCCCGGCGTTGTAGCGAAAGAAGTCGGGCAGGCGTGAGATCTGGGCGCGAGTCTCGTTGAGCGACCTGCCGTTATTGGTCGTCTCCAGGTGGTACATCTCGTCGAGGTGGGCTTCGAACACGTCGGCGAGTTTGTTGATCAGCCTGGCGCGAGTGCGATTCCCCAGCTCGCTCCAGTCGGGCCGCTCGAACGCGACAGTCGCGCTGCGCACGGCGCGGTCGACGTCCACCTCGCTGGCGTGGGCGATCTGCGCGATCAACTCGCCGGTGGCCGGGTTGAGCACGTCGAGCAGCTCGGCCTGCGAGGCCGGCACTTCGCGACCGTCGATGAACAGGCCGTGGACTCGCGCCTTGGCCGACGTTGAATTGTTAGGGGGCATGGGGTTTCCTTCGGGGCCTGGAATCTAGCCGGCGATGACGACGCGCGACATCGCTTGCATCACGCGTTTGCCGGCTTGCGCGATGTGCCGGCTCACCAGGCGCTGCGCGCGCGAGGCCTGGCGCGCCTGCAAGGCGTCGATGATCTGGCAGTGTTCGTCGACGAGCGAGCGCGGGTCGCCCTTCTTGAGGCTGCTCAGGCTGAGCTGGACCGCGCGTTCCATCTGATCGATGAGGTCGATCAGATGGTCGCGCATGCGCGGGTTGTCGGCGATGCGCGCCAGGCAGCGGTGGAATTCGCGGTTGTAGGCGACGAAGCCGCCGTCCCATTGCGCGGCGTCGAAGCGGCGGAAGCGCTCCAGCTCGGCGAGTTGCTCGTCGCCGGCGCGCCGCACGATGCGTTCCATGCAGGCCTGCTCGAGCGCGTCGCGCAGATGGAACATGTCCTGCACGTCGGCCAGGGACACCGGAGCGACGCGGTATCCCTGGCGCGGCAGGGTGATGACCAGGCCCTCGCGCTCCAGGCGCATCAGGGCGTCGCGCACCGGTGACTTGCTCAGGCCGAAACGCAGCGCCAGCTCGCTCTCGCGCAGCTCGGTGCCCGGGGGCAGGCGGCACTGGATCATGTCGGCACGCAGCTCGCGGTAGACCTTCCCGCGCAGCAGGCCGCTGTCGCTGGCCGGGGCTAAGATGGGCGCGGCGTTCATGGGCGATTCAGAATATCACAAGCTGAACGAAGGCGATGCCGTAATACATCAGAACAACCCCAGGTCCCCATCCGGCAGGCCTTCCTTCCGGCGCTTGGGCCCTGCGCGGTGCCGACTCCGGGACTTCACGCTTTGACATTCCGGAAAACGTGATACATCATGTTCGACACGATTTAACTGACCGGAGACCCCCGATGTCCAAAACCCGACTGCTCCATGCGCTGTGCGCACCCCTGCTCGCCGGGGCAATGAGCTCATCGGCGCTGGCGGCCGACGCCGACCCGATCCGCCTGGGCTTTCTGACCATCAAGTCCGGCGCGCTCGCCGCCGGCGGCAAACAGATGGAAGACGGCCTGCGCCTGTTCCTCGAAGAGCGCAACAACATGATCGCCGGCCGCAAGGTCGAACTCTTCGTCGGTGATACGGCGGGCCAGCCGGCAGTGACCAAGACCAAGGCGCAGGAACTCGTCGAGAAGAACAAGGTGCAGGTCATCATCGGGCCGCTCGCCGCCTTCGAGGCGCTGGCCATCGACGACTACATCCGCACGACCGAGACGCCGATCATCTCGCCCTCGGCGGCGGCCGAAGACCTGACCCAGCGCAAGCCCAACCCCTGGTTCGTGCGCGCCGTGGGCACCTCGGCGCAAGCCAACCATGCACTGGGCGACTACGCCGCCAAGGAGCTGAAGTACAAGCGCATCGCCATGATCGCCGACGACTTCGCCTTCGGCCACGAGACCGCCTCGGGGTTCCAGCGCACCTTCGAGGACGCCGGCGGCAAGATCGTGCAGAAGCTCTGGTCGCCGCTGAACGTGGCCGACTACGGCACCTATATCGGACAGATCAAGCCCGACGTCGACGCGGTGTTCGCCGGTTTCGCCGGCGGCAACGGCATCAAGTTCCTCAAGCAGTACAGCGACTACGGCCTGAAGGGCAAGATCCCGTTGCTGACCTCGATGACGACGGTCGACGAGGGCATTCTCAAGTCCATGGGCGACGAGGCGCTGGGCGTGATCTCGTCGGGCTGGTACACCGCGGCGATCGACAACCCGGTGAACAAGCGCTTCGCCGCCGGCATCAACCGCGAGTACAAGCAGGACCCGGGCTATTACTCGGTGGGCACCTATGGCGCGGCGCTGATGCTCGAGCATGCGCTGAAGGCGGTGAAGGGCAAGATCGAGGACAAGGCCGCCTTCATGGCCGCGCTGCGCAAGGTGCAGGTCGAGGACGACCCGCGCGGCAAGATCAGCCTGGACGCACTGGGCAATCCGGTGATGAATGTCTACATCCGAAAGGTCGAACGCAAGGACGGCCGCCTTGTGAACAGCGTGATCAAGGTCTACCCGGATGTGTCGCAGTTCTGGACCTATGGCCGCTCCGAATTCCTCGCCGGCCCGGTCTATTCGCGCGACCACCCGCCGGCGAAGAACATCGAGAGGTAGATAGCGCCGGGACCCTCGCAGCGGCGCCCCGCCGACGATGAATTTTTGGTTGATCCAGAGCCTGAACAGCCTGGCCCTGGGCGGCGTGCTGTTCACGCTGGCAGCGGGCTTCTCGCTCATCTTCGGCCTGATGCGCGTGGCCAACCTGTCGCACGGCGCGTATTTCATGCTCGGCGCCTATGTCGGTCTGAGCGTTCTCGACCAAGGCTGGGGTTTCGGCTGGGCCCTGCTTGCCGCCGCAGCAGCGGTGGGGCTGCTGGGCGTGATCGTCGAGCGCTTCGTGCTGCGGCGCCTCGCCGGCAATAGCCTGTCCCAGGTGCTGGCGACACTGGGAATCGCCTTCGTCATCGCCGACGCCAGCCTCTGGCTGTGGGGCGGCGATCCGCGGCCGGTGTCCGGCCCGGTCTTTCTGCAAGGCGGTTTGACCCTGTTCGGCCTGACCTTTCCCGTCTATCGCCTGGGCGTCGTCGTGTTCAGCGTCGGGCTCGCCTTGCTGCTGTGGCTGCTGCTGGACAGGACGCGCCTGGGGGTGATGATCCGCGCCAGCGTCGACGACATGCAGATGGCGCGCGCCGTCGGCATCCCGGCGTCGCGTCTGTTCACCATCGTCTTCGGCCTGGGCGCCGCGCTCGCCGGCCTGGGCGGCGTGATCGCCGCGCCGATCCTGTCGGTCTATCCGGGACTGGACACCGACATGCTGCCCCTGGCCCTGGTGGTGGTGATCCTGGGCGGCCTGGGCAGCCTGGCGGGCGCCTTCGTCGGCAGCTTCCTGATCGGCTTCGTCTACAGCTTCGGCCAGGTGCTCTTGCCCAACCTGGCCTACATCATCCTGTTCCTGCCGATGGTCGTGATTCTGGCGGCGCGGCCGCGTGGACTGTTCGGGCGACTCACGGCGTGAAGCGGCTCGTGCTGCTGGCCCTGCTGGCCGCGCTGACCCTGCCGCTGTGGGCCGGCGGCGTCTACTACGTCAACCTCGCCAGCCAGGTGCTGATCGCGGCGCTGTTCGCGCTCAGCCTGAACCTGCTGGTGGGCTATGCCGGACTGACCTCGCTGGGGCACGCGGGCTACCTGGGGCTGTCGGCCTACCTGAGCGGCTGGCTGATGCTCAATCTGGGCTGGAGCCACGGCGCGGCCGCCCCGGCAGCGCTGGCGGGCACGACGGCCGTGGCCGCGATCTTCGGCCTGGTCGCGCTGCGCGCCACCGGCATCAGCTTCCTGATGATCACGCTGGCGCTCGGCCAGATCCTCTGGGGCCTCGCGTACCGCTGGAACGAGGTGACGGGGGGCGACAACGGCCTGTCGGGCCTGACGCGGCCCAGCCCTTTGGGCATCGACCTGGGCGACCCGACGCGCTTTTACTTTTTCACCCTTGCCGTGCTTTTGCTCGTCTGGAGCGCCATCGTCGTCTGGGTGCGCTCGCCTTTCGGCGCGAGCATTCGTGCCACGCGCGACCAGAGCCGGCGCATGAGCACGCTCGGCTTCAACGTCTGGCTGATCCGCTGGATCACCTTCGTCGTCAGCGGTTTCTTCGGCGCGATCGCCGGCCTGATGTACGTCTACTACCACCAGTTCATCAGCCCGCACAGCCTGTCGCTGGCGAATTCGGCCGAGATGCTGCTGATGGTGATCGCCGGCGGGCCCGGCACCCTGGTCGGCCCGGCGCTGGGCGCGGCGCTGGTCGTGCTCTTGAAGAGCCTGGCCAGCGCTTACGTCGACCGCTGGATCATGCTGCTCGGCTTTGTCTACCTGTTCATCGTGTTATTCGTTCCCGGGGGCATCGTCGCCGGCCTGGAGCGCGGCTGGCGCCGGCTGCGCCGCGGCGGCACGTCGACCCCGCCCGGGGCGAATCGGCCCGAGGTGCAAGGGTGAGCGCCGCGCTGGACGTCGCCGGCCTGTGCAAGTCCTTCGGCGGCCTGCAGGTCACGCGCTCGGTCGACCTGTACGTGGCACGCGGCGAGCGCCACCTGCTGATCGGCCCGAACGG
This sequence comes from Burkholderiaceae bacterium, assembly GCA_049297615.1. Classification (GTDB taxonomy): domain Bacteria; phylum Pseudomonadota; class Gammaproteobacteria; order Burkholderiales; family Burkholderiaceae_C; genus JAEMQF01. The sequence continues at coordinate 882 of JBAQUQ010000392.1, read as the reverse complement.
CGCGGGCAAGACGACCCTGTTCAACCTCATCGCCGGCGACCTGCGCGCCGAGCGCGGCCGCGTCAGCGTCGACGGCCATGACGTCACGCATCTGCCCACGGCGGCGCGCGCCCAGCGCGGCGTCGCCCGCACCTTCCAGATCGTGACCCTGTTCGGCAGCGACACCCTGCTGCACAACGTCAAGCTCGCACTGCTCGGCAAATCGGCGCTGCGCTGGCGCCACTGGGGCAGCTTTGCGGCCGACCGCGAGCTCTCCTCGCGCGCGCTTCGCGTGCTCGAGTCCGTGGGCCTGGCAGAGCACGCGGCGCTGCCGCTGCAACAGACCTCTTACGGCGAGAAGCGGCGCCTCGAGATCGCGATGGCGCTGGCGCAGAGCCCGAGCCTGCTCCTGCTCGACGAGCCGCTGGCCGGCCTGTCGGCAGCCGAGCGCGCCACCATCACCGAGCTGCTCGCAGCCATTCCGCGCGAGATCACGATCGTCATGATCGAGCACGACATGCAGGCCGCGCTCGCCTTCGCCGACCGCATCACCTTGCTGCATTACGGCGAAGTCATCACCGCCGGCACGCGTGCGCAGGTCGTCGACGACCCGCGCACGCACGAGATCTATCTTGGCCACTGAGGCGCTCGCCCTGGACCGCGTCAACGCCTTCTACGGCGACAGCCACGTGCTGCACGACGTGTCGTGGCAGGTCGACGAAGGGCGGCTGCTCGCCCTGCTGGGGCGCAACGGCGCCGGCAAGTCGACGACGATCGCCTCCATCGTCGGCTTCCTGCCGGCGCGCTCGGGCGCGGTGCGGCTCGCCGGTGCTGCGATCCAGGCCGCGACGCCCGAGGCGATTTCACGCGCCGGCGTCGCCCTGGTGCCGCAGGGCCGGCGCA
>JBAQUQ010000391.1:0-3682 GCA_049297615.1 Burkholderiaceae bacterium | reverse complement strand
GCGCTGGGCCGCCTTGGACACATCCGCCGCCAAGCTGCCCGCGGTGTGGGCACAGGCGCTCGCGCAGCGCTGGGCGTTGGCGCCGCAGCCCACGCCACCGGCCGATGCAGCCTTGGACGAAATGCTCGTGCACCTCGAGGCCGCGCTGGACCTGCCGGCCACCCCCGAACGCCTGGCGGCGCGTCGCGCCCTGAAACTGCGCGCCATGAAAGACGCGCTCGAAGGCCGCGGCGCGCCGAGCGTGGATGGGGCCAAGCGTGCGCAGTGGCTCGTCTCACTGCTGCGCAGCCGATGCGCCGACGCGGCACTGCGCGAACGGCTGCTGAATCTGATTTCAGCGCTTCGCAATGCGGCACCGGGAACCCTCGTAGCGCCCCCAGGGCGGGCTTGATGCCGCACGCAGCCGTCGCTCGGCGTGCCCGGCGACTGCGGCGCGCGTTCAGAGAATGCCGATGCGCTTGAACACGTCGCCCAGCAATTCGCCGCGCTGCAAGGCCGTGCGCGACTGGTTCTCGCCGGATGCTTTGACGAGCGCACGCGCGATCACCTCGGCCTCATGTTCGCGCGGAATCACCACCACGCCGTCGACGTCGCCGAACACCATGTCGCCGGGACGCACCGCGACGCCAGCGCATTCCACCGGCACGTCGCGCTCGATCATGCGCGCCCTGCCTTTGGTGTCGAGCGGCCCGATGCCGCCGTGGAACACGGGAAAGTTCATCGCGCGGATCTGTTTGACGTCGCGCACCAAGCCGTCGGTGACGCAACCCGCCGCGCCGCGCGCCTTCGAGGCCGTTGAAAGCAGTTCGCCCCAGGGCGCAATGCGCTGGGTCGGGCCGTGGCAGGCGAGCACCACCACATCACCCGGCTGCAAGTCGTCGACGAGGGCGATTTCCACTTCATAAGGGTTCTCGCCGGCGCGGTGTGCGTACACCGGCGTGTACAGGCCGGTGCGGGCGCGGCCGATGAGTAGCAACTGATCGTCGAGCGGGCGCAGGAAGGCTTGCATGGCCTGGCGCATCAGGCCCAGGCTGTCGAGTACGTCGGACAAGAGCGCGGCGTTGAGAGTGCGCAAGGTGTCGAGGTCGAGGTTGTTCATGGTGATCGGGCTTTGCGCTCCTAGGGAAACCAACCCTAGCACGCACCTGCCGTGGCGTCAAAAATGCGGCATCGACTCGACCGCAGCGAACCAGGACCCCCGATGGCCCCCGTGATCGACGTGCACACGCACATGCTGAACATTGACTATCTCGCGCTGCTGGAGGCGCACGCCGGACCCAGGATCACGTTCAAGACGGTGCCCGGCGGCCTGCGCGCGATTCACCTCGACGACGCCCCTTTCATGACGCCGGTGCCCGAAATGTTCGACTACACGGCGCGCATCGAGATGATGGACGAGGTGGGTATCGACGTCTCGGTGATTTCGCTGACCTGCCCGAACGTCTACTGGGGTGCGCCACAGGTGAGCCTGCAGGCGGCGCGCCTCATGAATGAGGACATGGCGGCGGCGCGCGAGCGCTACCGCGGGCGCATCGAATTCTTTTGTTCCCTGCCCTGGCAACACGCCGAACTCGCCGTCGCCGAGCTGAAGCGTGCCAAGGGGCGCGGTGCCGCCGGCGTGATGGTGCTGGCCAATATCGACGCCGAGCCGCTCACCGCGCCGCAGTTCGCGCCGGTGTGGCAGGCGATCGATGCGCTGGCCCTGCCGGTGCTGATCCACCCGACGGCGCCGCCGGGCGTTCAGGCGATGCAGATGAATCAGTTCCAGCTCACCGCGTCGGTCGGCTTCACCTTCGACACCACGCTGGCGCTGGCGCGTCTGTTGTTCGACGGTTTCTTCGACCGCTACACCCGGCTGAAGATCATCGCTTCGCACGGCGGTGGAGCCTTGCCCTACCTGATCGGTCGACTGGACCAATGTTTTCGCAACATTCCGGCGTGCCGCACCCAGACGCAAAGCCCGCCTTCGAGCTATCTGGGGCGGCTCTTCGCCGACTCGGTGCTGTTCACCCAGCAAGCGCTCGACCTGTGCCTGCAGACCTTCGGCGACGACCAGGTGCTGTTCGGCTCGGACTACCCGCACACCATCGGCGACCCGGTGGCTTGCCTGGCCCAGGTGAATTCCTTGCCCGGTTCGCGCCGCGACAAGGTTCGCGGCGACAATGCAAGGCGCATTTTCGAATTCTGAATCGCATCGGTCCACCAGGAGCCAGGATGAAACGTCGCGCTCTCACTCTGGTCACCGCCCTTGCGGGCGCATGGGCCGCCGTTCCCTGGGCCGCTGGGGCGCAAGACAAGGCGCCGCTGAAGGTTCTGGTGGGTTTTCCGCCGGGCGGCTCGGCCGATATCGTGGCGCGCCTGCTCGCCGACAAGCTGCGCGGCTTGCTGGGCCAGAACGTCATCGTCGACAACAAGCCCGGCGCCGCCGGGCGTGTCGCTTTGGGCGAGTTGAAGCGCGCTGCGCCCGATGGCCAAGCGCTGATCCTCGCGCCGAGCGGCGCGCTCGTGATCCTGCCCTGGCTGTACAAGAATCTCGGCTACGACCCGGTTCGCGACTTCACGCCGGTGGCGCGCATCGTCACTTTCGACTTCGCCATCACGGCCGGGCCGGCGGCGCCCGCGGGCGGCATGATGGCGGTCCTGGCCTGGATGAAGGCGAACCCGGGCAAAGCCAATTTCGGCAGTCCCGGGGCCGGCACCGTGCCGCATTTCGCCGGCGTTCTGCTCGGCCAGACGGCGGGCGTGGAGCTGACCCATGTGGCCTACAAGGGTGGCGCGCCGGCGGTGAACGACCTGCTGGGCGGCCAGATCCCGCTGATGGTTGACACGCCGCTGGAGACCATCGAACACCATCGCGCCGGCAAGCTGCGCATCCTCGCCCTCACCGGCGAAGCGCGCAGCAAGGCCCTGCCCGAGGTGCCGACGCTGAAGGAACTCGGCGTCAATCTATCGGCCGACGCCTTCTTCGGCGTCTACGGGCCGCCGGGCATGGCGCCGGAGCTCACGGCGCGGCTCAGCCGCGTGCTGGGCGACGCACTGCGCCAGAGCGATGTGCAGGAGAAGATCTACTCGCTCGGCCTGGTGCCGAGCTATAGCGACGGCGCAGAACTCGCCGCGGTGCAGGCCAGCCACTACAAACGCTGGGAGGCGCCGATCAAGGCTTCGGGCTTCACGGTGGAGTAGCGAGCAGCGTCAACGCTTGGGCGCCGCCTCCAGGATGCCTTGCATCGCCGTGTAGCCGCGAGCGCGCGCAAGCTGCAAGGGTGTCTGGCCGGAGCGGTCGGTCAGCTCGAGATTCGCTCCGGCATTCACCAGGGCGCGCAATGTCGATTGGTGGCGTGGTCCGCCGTCGCCGAGCACGACGGCCTCGATCACGGCGGTCCAATGCAAGTTGTTGACATGGTCCAGCGGCGCGCCGGCCTTGATGAGTTGCCGCACCACGCCGTCGTGTCCCAGGTGGGCCGCCGCAATCAGGGCCGTGCCGTCATAGCGGCTCGTGACCAGCTTGGCACTGGCTCCCAGCGAGAGCAGCAGGGCGAGGGTTTCCTCGTCATCGGCCACGGCCGCGATCGTCACGGCGTCATAGCGGTCGTTCTCGAAAGCGCCGAGCTCGGCACCGGCTTGCACGAGCAGGCGAATCGCCTCGCGCTGGCGCGCGAAGGTCGCGACGTGCAGGGGCGTG
>JBAQUQ010000390.1:0-4468 GCA_049297615.1 Burkholderiaceae bacterium | reverse complement strand
TGGTCAATCCGCAGCGCAGCAGCGTCGGCCTGGCGACCAAGTTGCGCAGCGCAGGCGTGCCTGTCGAACTGAAGCTGTACCCCCGCGTCGACCACCTGAGCCTGGTCGCCGCTCTTGCCTGGCCGCTGACCAGGCTCGCGCCGGTACTCGATGACCTGGTGGCATTCGTCAACGCCAAGCCTGCGGCACCACCATGATTCACAGCTGAGGCGAAGCAGGCTGGCGAATCAGCGCCTGCGCTGCAACACTGATTCATCCCAGGCCGTGGCGGCGACCGGCTCGCCCCATAGATCGATGTCGACCGGCGTGCCCTTGTGCACCTTCTGGGCCGCCGCGCCTCGCACATATCCCAGGCCGATGCAGGCACCGGCCGCCGGGCTCCAGCCGGCCGAGCTGAGCTCGCCCACCGTTTCGCCGTTCAGGCGGATCGCCTCACCGCCCCAAACCCAGGCATCGGCATCGTCCAGCACGAAGGTCAGCAATTTCTTGGGCAGCATCTGGCCCTGCATTCGGTCCAAGGCGTCGCGGCCGAGAAAGGGCGCCGCCTTGTCCAGCTTCACGGCAAAGCCAAGGCCAGCCTCCCACGGCGTTTCGTCGGGGCCGATCTCTGCGCCCCAGGCGCGCCGGCCGGCTTCGATGCGCAAGGCGTCGAGCGCGTAATAGCCGGCATCGATCAGGCCGCTGGGGCGGCCCGACTCGTCGGCCAGGCCCAGATCGGCACCGGCCTCGTGCAACGCGAGGTAGACGTGGCGCGCCATCTCGACGGGCACGTAGAGCTCGAAGCCCGGCCCGCCCACATAACTCATGCGTGCAGCGCGCACGCGCGCCAAGCCGAGATCGATTTCGCGCGTCCAGGCGAACTTCAATCCCTGTGGCGAAATATCGTCCGGGCTGATGCGGCGCAGCAGCTCCGCCGCCTTCGGGCCCATCACGGACAGCACGCATGAGGCGGCGCTCACGTCGGTGATGAAGGCGTGTTCACTGGGCTCGATGTGGCGCTCGATCCAGTCGTGGTCGCGCAGCGGCTGGGCCGAGCCGGTGATGAGCAAAAAACGATCGATGGCCAGGCGCAGCACGGTCAAGTCGCTTTCGAAGCCGCCACGCCGGTTGAGTATTGCGGTGTAGACCATCCGGTCGACGGGAACATCGACGTCGTTGGCACAAAGCCGCTGCAGCACGCGCAGCGCATCGCGTCCCTGCAGCAGCAACTTGCCGAACGATGTCTGGTCGTAGATCGCAACCGCCTCGCGCGTCGCGCGTTGTTCGGCCTGCACCCAAGGCAGCCAGCCCGGCGTGCCCAGGCTGAACGCCGGGCGCGGCGGGCGATCACCATTGACACTGCGCTTGAAATAGTTGGCGCGCTCCCAGCCGTTCTTGGCACCGAACTCAGCGCCCTTGGCCGCGAGCAGGTCGTACAAGGGCGAGGTGCGCAGCTGCCGCGCGGTTTCCAGCTCCTGGCGCGGCCAGCGCATCGCGTAGTGCAGGCCGAGCGTCTCGACGGTACGCTCAGCCAGGGCGCGGCGATTCGCTGTGAACGAGCCGAAGCGGCGCAAATCCACGTCCCACAGATCGCTCGGCGCCTCGCCGCCGACGATCCACTGCGCGATCGCCTGCCCTGCTCCGCCTGAGTTGGCGATGCCCGCCGAGTTGAATCCGGCACAGACGAAGTAGTTGCGCAGGCCGGCCGCTTCGCCGACGATGAAGTTGCCGTCGGGCGTAAAACTCTCCGGCCCGTTGAGCAGCAATTTGACCTTCGCCGTTTCGAGGCATGGCGTGCGGTGGATCGCGTTGATCATCAAGATTTCGAACTGGTCCCAGTCTTCACCGAGCAGCTGGAACTGGAAAGTGCTTGGTATCGGCTCCACTTTCCACGGTTTGGCCTGCGGCTCGAAGCCGCCCATGACCAGGCCACCGACCTCCTCTTTGTAGTAGATGAAGCCATCGGGGTCACGCACCACGGGCATCGTGGGTGTCACTCCGGCGATGCGGTCCGTGACGATGTAGAAGTGTTCGGCCGAGTAGAGCGGCACATTGACCCCGGCAAGGGCGCCGAACTGGCGCGACCATTGGCCCGCACAGTTGACGAGGACCTCGCAGCGCACGTCACCCGCGACCGTGCGCACTCCGGCGATGCGCTCGCCGCCGTCGCCCCGCTCGACGATCACCCCCGTGACCTCGGTGTCCTCGACAATCTTCACGCCGCGATTGCGTGCGCCCCTGGCCAGGCTCATGCACAAGTCGGCCGGGTTCGCCTTCCCGTCGCCGGGGATCCAGATCGCGCCCTGCAGGTCGTCGGTGCGCAATACCGGCACACGCTCGCCGGCCTCGCGCGGTGTGATCAGCTCGACCTCGACGCCAAAACTGCGCGCCAGCGACACCTGCTTCTTCAACACCCGCCAGCGCTCGGCAGTGCGCGCGACATTCACGCTCCCGCACTGCTTCCAGCCCGTCGCCAGGCCGGTCTCGGCTTCGAGCGTCGAGTACAGCTCGACGGCGTACTTGCTCATGCGCGTCATGTTGCGGTTCGGTCGCATTTGACCCACGAGCCCTGCCGCGTGCCAGGTCGTGCCGCAGGTCAGCTTGCCCTGTTCGAGCAGTACCACGTCGGCGACCCCGAGCTTGCTCAGGTGATACGCGGTGGAGCACCCGGCGATACCGCCGCCGACGATGACGATTCGGGTGTGGGTGGGAAGCAGCATCGCGTTCGTGCCTGGAGGTGCGGCGCCATCCTACCAATGCGCGGCCTGGCGCCGGACAACTCATTGACCCGCCACGGTCATTTGAAACGGGGGATGGTCAGGCGACCCGGCTTGGCCTAATATTCGTGCGCTGCAACACGCCACGCCCTTGGAGACCCACGATGCGCTCCGCCACCGACCTGCTGAGCCAGTACGCCCAGTACCACCGAGATCGGCGCAACATCGTCAGCCATCTGATCGGCGTGCCGATGATTGTCTTCGCCCTGGGCGTGCTGCTGGCGCGCCCGGCCTTCGCGATCGGCGACGCGGCGCTCACGCCCGCCTGGCTGGTGTTCGCACCGGTCGCGGCCTGGTATCTGACGCGCGGCAATCTGCTGCTCGGCGTGGCTGTCAGCCTCGAGGTTGCCGCTCTGTTGTGGCTCGGACAGATGCTGGCGCGCGGCAGCATCACTTCCTGGCTCGCCTGGGGAATCGGCTTTTTCGTCGTGGGCTGGATCATCCAGTTCGTCGGCCATTGGTACGAGGGCAGGAGGCCAGCCTTCGTGGACGACCTGGTGGGTCTGCTGATCGGACCGATGTTCGTCAGCGCCGAAGGCATGTTCATGCTCGGCTGGAACAAACCCTTGCTCGCCGAAATCGAGCGCCGGGTCGGGCCCACCGTACTGCGCGACCTGGCACGCATCGCCTGAGACGCCATCTTCCCCCCAGCGTGTACGGTGATCACGCCTGCAGTGATCGCCGTGCACGCGTCCGGCATTTCGCGCTGACCCTGGTGCCACGCCGTCGCTACGAGGTCTTCAAGCCCTCTGCGCTGGACCCGACCCGAGGCGGCTCGGGCTGGGCATCAAACCGTTCGAACCCGCTATAGCAGATGAAGTGCCGGTTCGTTGCCCGGCCGAACAGGGCAAGACCCAGGCGCTGTGCCAGCTCCAGGCCCATTTGCGTGATGCCGCTGCGCGAGACGACGATAGGCACGCTCATCTGCGCCGACTTGATCACCATTTCGCTGGTCAGGCGCCCAGTGGTATAGAAAATCTTGTCGGCGCCGTCCACGCCATGCAACCACATCCAGCCGGCGATCGTGTCGATGGCATTGTGGCGTCCCACGTCTTCGACAAACATCAGCAGTTGGTCTTGTTGGAAGAGCGCGCAGCCGTGCACCGAGCCCGAAGACTTGTAGGTGCTTTCCTGAACCCGCATGGCGTTGAGCAGCCCGTACAGCGTTGCCTGGCTCAGCCGCGCTTGCGGGTCGTTGAGACCCGGCAGGTGCAAGGCGTCGAGTTCGTTCATCAAGTCACCGAACACTGTCCCTTGGCCGCAGCCGGTGGTGACGACACGCTTGGCCGTCTTCTCATCGAAACGCTCGATGCCGGCACGCGTCTTGACGGCCGCAGCGTTCACGTCCCAGTCGACCGTGATCGAGTCGATCTCGTCCAGGGCATCGACAAGGCGCTGATTGCGCAGGTAGCCCAGCACGAGCAGTTCGGGCATAGCGCCCAGCGTCATCAAGGTGACGAGTTCGCGGTTGTCGACGAACATCGTCAGGGCGCGTTCGGCTGGGATCGAGACAGTCCGTCGCTGGCCATATTCGTCCAGAACGCTCACGTCTTGAACCAGGGGCGCGCTGGCCGCGGTGAGCCGCGGGGTTCGGGTCATGGCCGGTCGAGGGGTCTCACACACGGGCGCAGCCTACACCCGTGCCGTCCGCCGCTGGAGCAGCAGGGGCAGGCGCAACGCCCGCAGCTCGGGCGCTAGGGCTTCTTCGCAGC
>JBAQUQ010000389.1:0-7493 GCA_049297615.1 Burkholderiaceae bacterium | reverse complement strand
GCCTCAGCCGGCGGCGCTTCAGGGGTTGGCGCGTTCGCCGGTGCCGCAGCGCCGGCCGGCAGAAGGCGAATCGAGTCGGGTCGAACCTGCCGCTCCAAGCGCTCGGGTTCGCGGTCGCCGCGCGCGCGATAGCCCGTCGCGTCGTCGAGCCAGCCCAAGGTCCAGACCAGGAACCCGGCATTGGCCAGCGCCAGCAGGACGACGAGCAGCCTCAGCATGAAGCGTGCGGCGTGGCCGCGTCCGGATGAGGCTGCAGCGGGGCTCGCGAATCGAGGTGCACGCTGACTTCGCCGGAGAAGATTTCGTGCACGCCGCGCTCAGGCCCCTGGTCGCAGCGCAGCCGCAATGCACCGCTCGAAGTGACGCCTTGTGCCACACCGCGCAGCGCACCGGCAAGGATGTCGCGGCCGAACAGCAGGTCCAGAGCACGATAACGCGCCTCGAAAGGCGCGAAGCCGTCAAGCTCGAAGCGGCGCAAAGCCTTCAGGAGCGGCAAGGCGATCCGGTGCAGCGCCTGGGGAGCGCTGATCCGGGGGTCGATTTCCTGCAGCCATGCGACGCCGCTGCGCGCCTCGGGCACAGCCAGGCGCCGCACGTTCAAGCCCACGCCGAGCACGGCAATGCGCTGCGTGCCGCGGCTGAGCGTCTCAATCAGCACGCCGCCGAGCTTGCGTCCGGCCATGTGGCCGGCGTCGCGCGAATTCCCGGCCGCGTCGACGATCCATAAATCGTTCGGCCATTTGAGCATCAGGCGCGGCGCGTGCTGCTCGCTCGACCCGAGGGCGTCGGCCAAGGCCACGCCGACGGCCAGTGAAAGGCCCGACCAGTGCCCGCCCTGCAGGGGCAAGGCGAGCGAAAACGTCAGCGAGTCGCCGCGCGCCGAATGCCAGCGCCGGCCTTCACGGCCGCGCCCGTCGCTTTGCTGTTCTGCGACCAACAACATCGGATCGAGCCTTGCGCCTTGGTGCGACCGGCAAGCTTCGAGCAGGCTCGTATTGGTCGAAGCGACGCTTGCGAGGACTTGAATCCTCAGCCCCGGCCACTGGGCACCGAGCTCCTGCAGCAACGCCGCCGTGCGCCAGGGGTCGGGCATTGCGCTATGCGTTGCCGAGTGGGCTGCCACGAGGGCCTCAGCGCTGCCTGGGTGCGTTCAGGGGGCGCTGCGGCGGCGCGGGGCGAGCATCGTGCCGCGACAGCGGCGCGTGCCGCAGTGGCATTCGAACTGCTTCTTCAGCGTCGGCGTCTGGCGCCCCTCGAGCACCAGGCCATAGTCGTAGAACAGCTCTTCGCCGGGGCGGATGGCGCGCAGGGTCTTGATGAAGACGCGCCCATTCACCTCGTCGGCTTCGCAGTTGGGCGTGCAGGCGTGATTGATCCAGCGCGCCGAATTGCCACCGCGCCCCGCGTCGATGACGCGACGGTCGTCGATGTGGAAGTAGAAGGTGTGGTTCGGGTCGTTCGGATCGTGCGGATGGCGCCGCAGCGCTTCCCTCCAACTGATCACCTCGCCCAGGTATTCGATGACGATTTCGCTGCGCGCCAGCGGTGCCACGGCATAAACGCCCTTGCCGTGCACGCCGGAGCGGCGCACCTGGATGCGCCGACCCCTGGTGGGTGAATGCTCCCAGGCTGCAGCCTTGCCGTTGGGCTTTTGGCGCTTAATGTCGGCAGCTTGATTCATGAACGAAATTTTGGGTACATTGAATTCATGGGTGCGCGCGTGCGTGCGTGCGCACAGGTGTGCAGGCGCGCGTGCAAGCGCGCGCGAGGCACGGATTGTATTGAAGCTCATCGGAGCCCCGCAGGGCCATTCATCCCACCATGACCAAGTCGTTGATCATTGCCGAGAAGCCCTCGGTCGCCCAGGACATCGTGCGTGCCCTCACGCCCAGCGCGGGCAAGTTCGACAGGCACGATGAATACTTCGAAAGCGACACCTACGTCGTCACGTCGGCGGTGGGCCACCTGCTGGAGATCAAGGCGCCCGAGGCCTTCGAGGTGAAACGCGGCAAGTGGAGCTTCGCGCACCTGCCGGTGATCCCGCCGCACTTCGAACTCAACCCGATCGACAAGAGCAAGGGGCGGCTCAACGCAATCGTCAAGCTCGTCAAGCGCAAGGACGTGGGCACGCTCATCAATGCCTGCGACGCGGGCAGAGAGGGTGAGCTGATCTTTCGACTGATCGAGCAATACAGCAAGAGCAAACACCCGGTGCGGCGCCTGTGGCTGCAAAGCATGACGCCCGCGGCGATCCGCGAAGGCTTCGAAAACCTGCGCAGCGACAAAGAGTTGCTCGGCCTGGCGCAGGCCGCGCGCAGCCGCTCCGAGGCGGATTGGCTGGTGGGAATCAACGGCACACGCGCGATGACGGCGTTCAACTCGCGCGACGGCGGGTTCTTCCTCACTACGGTCGGCCGCGTGCAGACGCCCACGCTGTCGATCATGGTCGAGCGCGAAGAAAGAATCCGCAAACACGTCGCGCGCGACTACTGGGAGATCAAGGCAAGGTTTGCGGCGCAGGCGGGCGAGTACGAAGGCAAGTGGTTCGATCCGTTGTGGAAGAAGAACGCCGACGACGCCGAGCAGCGCGCGGATCGCCTTTGGAACGCAAAGGACGCGGCGAGCATCGCCGACGCGGTTCGCGGCCAGCCGGCAAGCGTGAGCGAAGAAGCCAAGCCCAGCAGCCAAAGCGCGCCGGGGCTGTACGACCTGACGACGCTGCAGCGCGACGCGAACTCGCGCCTGGGCTTTTCCGCCAAGACGACGCTGTCGATCGCGCAGGCCCTGTACGAAAAGCACAAGGTGCTGACCTACCCGCGAACCGACAGCAAGTCCTTGCCGGAGGATTATGTCGAGGTCGTGAAGAAGACGATGAAGATGATCGCCACCGAAACCCTGCCCGGGCCGCTGCGCGCGGTGGCGGTGCACGCGAAGACGGCACTGAAGGAAGGCTACGTCAAGCCGAACAAGAAGATCTTCGATAACGCCAAGGTCTCGGACCACTTCGCGATCATCCCGACACTGCAGGCGCCGAAGAGCTTGACGGAGATCGAAGCCAAGCTCTACGACATGGTGCTCAAGCGTTTCCTGGCGGTGTTCTTCCCGAGTGCCGAGTTCATGGTGACGACGCGCATTTCCAGCGTCAAGGTCGGCGCCAAAGAGCATCAGTTCCAGACCAATGGCAAGGTGATGGTCAAGCCGGGTTGGCTCGCCGTGTATGGCAAGGAAGCGCAGGAAGACGACGCGAATCTGGTGGCAGTGGCGCAAGGCGAGAGGGTCCGCACCGAGGATGTCGCGGTGCTTGCGCAGAAAACCAAGCCGCCGGCGCGCTACACCGAAGCGACCCTGCTCTCGGCCATGGAAGGTGCGGGCAAACTGATCGACGACGACGACATGCGCGAAGCGATGCGGGAAAAAGGCCTGGGAACGCCGGCCACGCGCGCGGCCATCATCGAAGGCCTGATCTACGAAAAATATATCCATCGCGAGGGCCGCGAACTCGTTCCCGGGGCCAAGGCGTTCCAGTTGATGACGCTGTTGCGCGGTCTGGGTGTGGAGGACCTGACCAAGCCCGAGCTCACCGGCAATTGGGAGAGCCGACTCGCGCTGATGGAAAAGGGCAAACTCAAGCGCGAGACCTTTATGGCCGAGATCGAGCAGATGGCGCAGCGCATCGTGCGCAAGGCCAAGGAATACGACCGCGACACCATCCCCGGCGATTACGCCACGCTCGCCACGCCCTGCCCGAAGTGCGCCGGTGTCGTCAAGGAAAACTACCGGCGCTACGCCTGCGCCGGCAAGGGCGGCGCTGAGGAGGGCTGCGGTTTTTCAATCAGCAAGATCCCCGGCAGTCGCGCCTTCGAGCTCGACGAAGTGGAGCGTTTCATCGGCCACAAGAAGATCGGCCCGCTCGAGGGCTTCCGCTCCAAGGCCGGCTGGCCGTTCACGGCCGAACTCAGGCTCGCGTTCGACGACGAGATCGACAACTGGAAACTCGAGTTCGACTTCGGTGAAGACGCCAAGCGCGACAGCGAAGCAGGCGAGCAGGTCGACTTCTCGGCCCAGACCAGCCTGGGTGTCTGCCCGAAGTGCAAAGGCCATGTCTACGAGCATGGCAGCAACTACCTGTGTGAACACGCCGTCGGCGCGCATGTCACCTGCGACTTCAAGAGCGGCAAGATCATCTTGCAGCAGCCGGTGCCACGCGAACAGATGACCAGGCTGCTGAGCACGGGCAAGACCGAGCTGCTGGAGAATTTCGTCTCGAACAAGACGCGCCGCAAGTTCAAGGCGTATCTGGCGTTCGACCCCAAGGAAGGCAAGGTGATGTTCGCCTTCGAGCCACGCCTCAAGAAGCCTGCCGCGGCGAAGAAAGCGGCGGCGAAGGCAACACCTTGAGCGCCGGGATTGCCCACCGCACAGACGCGCCACAGACCCCAGAAAACGTGCAATACATCGCGACTGTCTGTCCATTCCGGCTCGGTGCGGCAGCCACAATCCAAAGCCTATGGCGTGTGTGCGCGCCGGGAAACTCGACATGAAAACGATGTGGCTCGAGAGGGCCCCGGGGGGACAAGGAAGCTCGGGAGGTGCCCGTCGTCTGCGGTGCATCGGCGCCGCTGCGCTCGCGGCGCTTGCCATGCTCGGCACGCCCGCCCAAGCCGCCTTGGTGTTTGCGATCAATGAAGGCGTGACCTATCGCGTACCCGCCGAAGAGATTCGCCTGCGCTACGCGGCGATCGCCGCGGATCTCAGCAAACTGTTGCGCCAGCCGGTGCAAATCGAGCCGGTCGGCCCCTATCCGTTGCTGCGCAAAGGCTTGGCCGACAGGACCTACGACATCGCCATGGTCCATCCCGCCCACCTGTCGATCGAGGCGATGAAGAACTCGGGCTACAGACTGATCGCCGTGACGAAGGGCTATCAACAATACAGCGCCAACTTCCTGGTCAATGCCGATTCGCCGATCAAGTCGCTCGCAGACCTGAAGGGCCGCAAGCTCGGCGCCCCCGACGAAGATTCGATCACGTCGTGGATGGTGCGCGCGACGCTGCGCGACGCGCTGGGCGACGCAAGCCAGGTCTCCTATGTCTACACGCGCTACCAGGACGCCGTCCCGTTCTTCGTCGAGAACCACCTGACACCCTCGGGCGCCACCGCCGCCGGGGCCGTGATCAAAGCCTGGGAGGCCAAGGGCGGCAAGGTGCTGGCCAAGTCCAGGCCGGTGCCGATCAAGCACATCATCGCCAGCCCGACCCTGCCGGCGGAGTTGACGGAGAAATTGCGCGATTACCTGCTCGCCCTGGACAGCACCGAGGACGGCAAGAAGAAGCTCGAGCCGACGAAGTTTCAGGGCTTCGCCGCGTACGACGAGGTGGCGATGCTGGCGATCGGCGCGTGGCTCGGGCTGTAAGCCGCCGCGCGCAATCCCGAGACTGAGCCCGCGAAGGCTGAGCTCGGACACCGACAGTCCTGAGGACGGTCGGTGCCCAGCGAAGGGCCGGGCCTCAGGCCCGGCGCGGCCTGCAAGGCCCGGCCGCGATACAAGCGCATGGGCCGAGCCCGGATCCGCCCGGGCGCTGCGGGAGAAGTATCCTTCGCGCCATGTACGCGAAATTCTTCGGCCTGCAGCGCGAACCGTTTTCGATCGCGCCCGACCCGCGTTACCTGTTCATGAGCGAGCGCCACCGTGAGGCGCTCGCGCACCTGCTCTATGGCTTGGGCGGGGGCGGCGGATTCGTGCTGCTGACCGGCGAAATCGGCGCGGGCAAGACGACGGTGTGCCGCTGCTTCCTCGAACAGATTCCGGCGAATTGCAACGTCGCCTACATCTTCAACCCCAAACTCACCGTCACCGAACTGCTCAAGTCGGTGTGCGATGAGTTCCATGTCGAAGCGCCGCAGCGCGCGCCGGGAACGGCGACCGTCAAGGACTATCTCGACCCGCTCAATCGATTCTTGTTGCAGGCCCACGCCGCGGGGCGAAACAATGTGCTCATCATCGACGAGGCGCAGAGCCTGTCGGCCGACGTTCTGGAACAGTTGCGCCTGTTGACCAACCTCGAGACCAATGAGCGCAAGCTTCTGCAGATCGTCCTGATCGGCCAGCCCGAGCTTCGCACCATGCTTGCGCGGCCTGAACTCGAACAACTCGCGCAGCGCGTCATCGCTCGCTTCCACCTGGGCGCGCTGTCGGAGCCCGAGACGAGCCGCTACATCGAGCACCGCCTGAGCGTCGCCGGGCTCGGCGGACCCGGCCCCTTCGACCGTGAGGCGCGGCGCCGAATTCACGAGTTGTCGCGGGGCGTTCCGCGGCGCATCAATATGCTGTGCGATCGTGCCCTGCTCGGCGCCTATGCCGGCGCACGCCAGCAAGTGAATCGCGCCACGCTCGACCAGGCTGCACGCGAGGTGTTTGACCATGCCCCTGAACGACCCGCCGCCGGGCGGCGCCGCGGGGTCATGATCGGCCTGGCTGGGCTGGCGGGTGTTGTGGTGCTCGGTGCGGCAACAGTCGCGCTCGACGGTGCGCTGCCGGGCCTGCTTTCGGATCAGGGTCTCGCGCGGCTCGCCCTGCCTTCGTCGGCGGCTTCGGCCACTGCTGCGGGTGCGGCCAGCGCGCCAGCGGCGAGCTTTGGCGCAGACTTCGTCGCAGCGCCCGACATCAAGGCGAGTTTCAGGACCCTGCACCGCAGCGAGGCCGAGGCCTGGCGGGAACTGGCGCCGGCCTGGCAACTGAACCTGGAATCCGGCGAGCCCTGTCTCGCGGCGTCGAAAACGCAAGTGCAGTGCTACCGCAGCAGCAGCAGCACGCTGGCGCTGATTCGGCAGATCGGCAGGCCCGGCATCCTGACCCTGTACGACGAGGAGGATCGCCCCTTCTTCGCCCTGCTCACCGGCCTCACCGAGGGCAGCGCGACTCTGCGCATGGGGGGCACGAACCTGACCGTTTCGCTGTTGTCGCTGGCTGGGTTGTGGCGCGGCGAATTCGCGACGCTCTGGCGTGCCCCGCCGGGTTACGCGAACCGCAGTGCCGCCGGCCCGTCGCGCACCATGGCACAGTGGCTCGCCGTGCAACTCGATCGCCTGGAAGGCTTGACGCCGCCGTCGGCGCGGCCGGCCAGCGGCTCCGCGCTGAAATCGCGCGTGCTGGCGTTCCAGCTTGCGCAGGGGCTGATCCCCGACGGCCTCGCCGGTCCGACGACGCTGATGCAATTGAACCGTGCCGTGGGCATCGACGAACCGCGCCTCGATACAGAAAGTTAGACCGGCCATGTCTTACATCCTCGACGCCCTTCGGCGTGCCGATTCGGAACGCGAACGCGGCGCCGTGCCGGGCATTCACGCGCAGCCGGTGCCCCTGCGGTCGGACGAGCAGTTCGCAGCCCCGAGCACGCCGCCATGGGTCTGGATCCTCAGCGCCTGCGGCGCGCTGCTGGTCGGCGCGCTGTTCTGGGCCCTGATCCGGGCCGAAGCGCCGGCCACACCTGGAA
>JBAQUQ010000388.1:0-5798 GCA_049297615.1 Burkholderiaceae bacterium | reverse complement strand
CAGCTCGCCGCCGGCGTCGTCGGCATTCGCGCGCGCCGCGCCCGCGACAAGCGCCGCGAGGGCCGCAAACACCACTGGCGCCGCCGCCAACAGACGCCGCCAGGTCATCGGTCGCCGTGCCAAGGGCCTAATCCAGCGCCGGATTGCGCGCGAGGAACATCGGGTTCAACCAGGCCTCAGGGACTTGCCTGACTTGGCGCGACACATAGCGCACGCGCGTTTCCTTGTGGTTGCTCAGACGGTCCTGCAGCACCATTTCCGTCACCGTGGTCGGTGCGTCGGCTCGGTCGAACACGAAACGCGCTTGTTTGGCGAGTTTGCCCGAGTGCAGGTACAAGCCGGCGGCAATCGGTTCGCTGCGCACCTTGCCGATCCACAACTCGATGCGCTGGTAGCTCGCGCCTTTTTGTGCCGCTTGCAGGCTCAAGTGAAGGCATGGCTGCTCGCCGCAGCTTTCTTCGCCGACGAGGGTGCCGCTGTAGTCGTCGGCCCAACGCAGCGTTGCGATGTCACCGGTGGACGCGTCGCCGAGCAGTTTTTGCGACGCCGTGATGCGCAGCGGGCGCTGGCTGCCGGGCATCAGCAACCAGAAGTCGTCGCCCAGCATCAATACCTTCTGCCCCTGCTCGGCGGGCGAGCGCATCAGCACCAGAGACTTGCGCTGCGCCTGCGCGAACACGGTGTAGTGCCGCTCCTTGTCGGTGGAACCGTCGCGGTTCAGCACCTTGACTTCGGTCTCGACTTGCAGGTTCGCGGCGCCGCTGCGATAGCGATCGGCGGCGGCGAGCAGGGCAGGAACGTCAGTCGACGCATCCGCAACGCTGGCGCCGAGCAGGGCGATCGCAAGGCAGGACGCGTACCAAGGCGATGAGATTGACTTGTGCATGGCGAGTTTCCTTTGCGTCAGACATGCGCCAGCGCGTCGACGATGGTTTTGCCGACGCTGCGCCGGGCCACCAGGGCAGCGGCGAGCATGGCCAAGACGAGAATCGCGGCGAACGTCACGCCATACAAGGCCGGGTCGATCGCGATTTGCAGCGGATAGCCGCTGCTGCGCCCCGGCGGGGGTGGCATCTGCACGGGGAAAACGAGCAAGGCCGCCGAGACCACAAGCGCGATCAAACTGCCGAGCACCGCGCCCGCGCCGCCGAGCAGAAGCCCTTCGAGCGCGAAGGAGCGGATCAACTGCACAGGCAATGTGCCCAGCGCCCGCAGCGTGCCGATCTCGCGGGTACGTTCCACGATCGCCATCGCCATCGCGTTGGCGACAACGAAGGTGACGATCGTGCCGATGATGAGACCGAGCGCGCCGAAGATTCGGTTGTAGAGCTCTTTGACGCTCTTGTAGAACACGGCCTGGTCGAGCCAGGTCTGCACCGCGAGTTGCGGCAGCGCCGCGCCAATGCGCGCGCGCGCCGGGCCGGTTGCTTCCATGCGGCTCAGGAATACACCGAAGCTGGTGATGCGCTGCGTCACGAGCAGCTGTTGCGCCGTTTCCACGTCGGTATAGAGAAGCCGCTTGTCGACATCGGGTATGCCGGTGGCAAATACGCCTTTGACGGTGACGTCGAGCGCGTTCAGCGCGCCTTGTGTGGTGCTCACGAGCAGGGTGAGGCTGCTGCCCGGCACTGCCTTCAGGCTGCGCGCCAGGCCGGCGCCGAGCATGACCTGGTTGCGCTCATCCGAGGCGAGCACCGCGCCGGCCTGCACGGTCAGGAATGGCCCCTTCACGGCGAATTCGGCGTCCGGGGCTATGCCCGCGGCGATCATCACGGTGGACTTGTCGCCGTTGCTGATGAGTCCGGTGAACTCGACACGCGGCAGGACATGGCGGACGTCCGAGTCGGCGAGCAAGAGCTTGTGCAGCGCGGCCACGTCGTCCAGCCCGTTTTGCAGCGGCGTGTCTTCGTCGCGCTGAAACTGTTCAGGCTTGGCGACGATCAGGTGCCCGGTACTGCGCGCCGAGATCTGCGCCAGCCCCTCGTAGGTGAACAGGGCGAAGCCGCCTGCGAGCAGAATCGCCGCCGTGCCCAGGGCGGCAATCCCCGCCGTGACGACTGAGCGCCTGCGGTTGCGCCAGGTGTTGAGCCAGGCGAATCTGAGCCAACGCATATTCATGCTGCGGCCCTCGTCAGCGCGCCTGCCGTACGGCCGTCAAGCAAGGCGACGACACGGTCGCATCGGCACACCAGGCGCGGATCGTGGCTGGCGATGAGAAAGGCTGCGCCCTGGGCGTGGCCGCATTCGCGCATCAATTCGAGCACCTGGTCGGCGGTCTGAGAGTCCAGGCTCGCCGTGGGCTCGTCGGCGATCACCAGGCTCGGGCCTTTCACAAGTGCCCTGGCGATCGCGACGCGCTGGCGCTGCCCGCCTGACAGTGCGTCGGGCCGGTGCCCCGCGTGGTCTTCCAGGCCGACGGCACGCAAGATGTCGGCGACGCGGCGCCGACGCTCTGCACTGCCGACGCCGGCCAGGAACAGCGGGTAGTCGACGTTGTCGGCCACCGTCATCACCGGCACGAGATTGAAGCTCTGGAAAATGAAGCCGATCGCGTCGCGCCGCAGGAGTGTCGCCTGCGTTTCGCCGATGGCCGCTACAGCTCTGCCGCGAAAGCGAATTTCGCCCGCGTCGGGCCTGTCAACGAGCCCGGCGAGGTTGAGCAAAGTGCTCTTGCCACTGCCCGACGGGCCGGTGAGCGCCAGCATCTCGCCGGGCTGAACGTTCAAGTCGATACCTTGCAGGGCTGGCACCACATGCTTGCCCAGACGATAGCTTTTGCGCACGCCATGCAATTCGAGCACCGGCGCGGCTGGGTTGCCCGCGCTCACGACGAGAGTTCCTTCAACTTGGCCTGCGCTTTGTCCGCCTGCGGCGCACCGTTGCTCACCACTTGTTGCAGCAAGCGCCGCGCGTCGTCCGGCCGCTTGTCGCTGATGGCCTCGCTGCCGGCGCGCAGCCACACCGCACCGCGAAACGGCAGCGGCGCGCTGGCCAGCAACGCACTGGCGAGAACCTCGTCAAGCAGTTTGGCGCCGCGTGCGTATCGATTGAACATGCCCGGCAGCGCCAGGAAGGTACTGGCCGCCGTGAAGCGGGTTTCCAGGCTGGCTGGAGTGCCGCGGTACATAGGTGCGTCGTGGGCGGGCGTGAGCATGCCAAGCGCTTTGTCGATCCGCGCCAGGCCGTCCTCGGCAAAGCTCATCTTCTTCCATGGCAGCAAGGTCGTGCGCGCGCGCATCGCCGTCGCCGCACCGGTGTAAGCCAGCAGCACTGGGTCGCCTGGAGAGGCCACGCTCAGCGCACCAAAGCGCTCGGCAGCGGTGTCGATCGCCGCGTCGACACCGGTGTTGGCACGCTGGAATTCCTGAAAAGCGGTGTCGAACGATGCAGCATCCGCAGCCAACGCCGGGGCGGTGAGCGACAGCGAGACGCTCGAGCCGAGGATTGCCAAGCAGATCAAGCGCCGCTGCGTACGGCGCGAGTCATGGGGCAAGGATGCATGGGGAAGACGGTTCATGGATGCACCTCGATGCGGGAAGGTGCATCCAGTCTGCGGGCCTGGCGCACCACCTGCACGGGTGATGCGACGAAACGCCACAGCGCGGCGCGAATCGTCGTGGCGGCAGCGCCGCCTGCGGCGCCGATTTCCTCGCGCGTCGGTCACCACGCAACTCAGGCTTGCAGGCCCCGCTCGTTGTAGCGCTCCGAGCGTTCGGCAAACACAAACCTGCACTGCAGTGTTTGTATCCGGCCTTGCCTCGACTGCAGAGCTCGCGCGCTTTTCAAGGCGCAATCGCTTCTCAGGATTGTCTGCGTTCGCGCCCAGCGACTTCGCGTCGTTCCATCACGGATTCGATGTGGGCTTTGACGCCGATTGCGCTGCGCAGCACAAACTCGGGGTCGAGTTCGGCCTGCGACGCTACGGCATGCGCCACTTCCTCCAGCTTGTCGGGGTCGGTCATGAGGGCATTGGCCAGTGCAGAGAGGACGCAAATATCGCGCCCGGCGATTTGCGCAGGCGTGTGCGCAGGTAATTGGCGCGTCGCGTGGACGATCACGTGATAGCGCACGCAATTTACTGCCGCAGCGGCCAAGCCCCAGGTTTCGCACAGCGCAGCACCAAGTGCGTCGTGCCCGACACCGAATTCCTGCTGCTCGAGCAACAACAGTTCTTCGTCGTTTTCAGCGCTCCGCAGCAGTGCGCGGTAGCGGCCGGTCGAGTGGCGAAACAGCACCGCTTTGCCGCATTCCTCAAACAGTCCGGCCGAGTGCGCGGCCCAGTGATCGACTTTGATGACCTGGCCGATACGCCCCATCAACATGGCGCGAACGCTGGCGCGTTGCCACAGCGGCTCGAGTTCAGGCGCCTGCGGGAAAACGGCGCGCAACCCCTTCGCGAAGGTGACCGAAGCGATCTCGCGCACGCCCAGGTAGGTGATCGCCTGCTGCACCGTGCGAACCCGTCCCGATAGGCCGTAGAGTGCGGAATTGACCGTCTCGAGCACGGCCGAGGCGAGCGCCATGTCGCCGCCGATTAAGGCGCCGATGGCCTGCAGGTTCGCGTTTTCGTCACTGATCATCAGCGACAACTTGACGAGAGCCTCAGGCTGCGCCGGGATGTCGATCTTCAACGAGCGCAGCTGCGGGTCAATGGGCATGGAGCTCAGCGGCGCTGCATGGCAAGGCGGCGACGCGCACAGTGGCTCTCAGGATGTCTCGAATCGCGCGTATTACGTCTCCTCGGGCTGGTGAGGGGCGATGATCCGCGCACGCCGCGGCACAGTCAATGCTCGCGAATACCAGCGCTGATGTAGTACGGCGGTGCGGCGAATATGCGGCTTGGGCTACTCCACTTCGGAACGAAACAAGGGCGCCGACCAGGCGGCGCCCTCGCTCGTTCCTGACCGTCGTCGAAGCGACGACCCTGCCTGTCTTTGTCTGCCCGGGCCAAGCGCCCAACGGCATTGCTGAATTCGTCTCCTCAGCCCCCGCCAAGCACGCTGATGGTGACTCTCGCGAGTGGCCGAACTTTAGGGTCCAGAGTTTTGCCCTGGCATTGGGAGTTACCCCTCCGTGCCCGTCGCGTGGCGCAAATCGGACAGCGGTGGCAGCGTTCCAGGTGCCGCAGTGCCGCGCATCGTTGGTGCACGGTTACCCGCATTTGCCCGAAGGCTCTGGTGAACTGGCCGAATTCGGCGCGCTTGCGCGCCGGCGCACCCGACCTCGCCAGGGGCCGGCGCGAACTGCCCGAAAACAACACTTTGTACGCACTCGCGGCGGCGGCGTTGGCTCAATTCCCGTATATTCGCGACTCTGTGTATGGACGCCGCGCCTTCGCTTGAATGGTTCACGATGGGTAGAAGCTCCACATCGTTTTTCGACAATTGAAAGGGCCTCTTCCCCATGGGCAACAAACTCTACGTCGGCAACCTCGCATACGGCATACGTGACGAGGATCTGCAGCAGGCGTTCGCACAGTACGGCAACGTGACGTCGGCGAAGGTCATGATGGACCGCGATACCGGTCGCTCCAAGGGCTTCGGTTTTGTCGAAATGGCCACCGATGCCGAAGCGCAAGCCGGCATCAACGGCATGAATGGCCAAGCCCTCGAAGGCCGTGCCATCGTGGTCAATGAGGCGCGCCCGCGCGAGGAGCGCCCGGGTGGTTTTGGCGGTGGCGGTCGCTCCAGTGGTGGCGGCTACGGCGGCGGTGGCAGTGGTGGCGGTGGCCGCACTGGCGGCGGTGGTGGCGGCTACGGCGGCGGCGGTGGTGGCGGCTACGGCGGCGGTGGTGGCGG
>JBAQUQ010000387.1:0-8822 GCA_049297615.1 Burkholderiaceae bacterium | reverse complement strand
GGATTTCAACGCATGCTCGAGCTTGCGCGCCGCACCGGCGGCGCGATGTTCGTTGTCGGCGATGCGCTGAACGGCGCGATCGTAGCGGCCGCGCTCGCTCGACAATTCGGCCTTCGTCGCGGCCGACGCCGCGCTGAGCGCGCCGAGCTGGGCGTCGAGCTCGCGCAGGCGCGCGTCCTTGGCGGCGTGTTCGCGCGCCTGCGATTCGAGCTCTTGCGCTTGCCGGTCGAGCGACAGCGCGACTTGCCGGCGCATCGACTCGGCTTGTACGGTCTGCGCGGCGAGCCACCCGGCCCAATGTCGTTCACGCTCCTCGCCCGCCAGCCTGGCGGCATCGAGTTCGCGCTCCAGCGCAGCGCAGCGCTGAGCGAGTTCGTCGGCGCGGGCGGTGCCAGCCGACTCCCTTTCGATGCCTGCCGCCTCCCTTCGCGCAGCTTCTGAAAATTCTTCCTGCACGATGCGCAGCTGCAGCTCGAGCACGGAAACGCTCGAGCGGGTCTGCACCAAAGTGTCCTGCACCAACCGCTGCGATTCATGCAGCTCGCTGTTCGCACTCAGCAGGGCATCGCGCTGCGCCAGCGTGGCGGCAAGCTCGGACCCCGCCGCAGCGCTGTCGTGCAGCGCCCGGTCGTGCTCGGCGCCGAGTCGCCGCAACTCGTCGTTGGAACGCGACAGTTCCTCGCGTGTCGAAGCAAGTTCCGCTTCCTTCGCCGCGAGGCTGGCTTGCAGCGCGTCGTTGCGGGTCGCGAGAGCCGACTCTCTTTCGACGCCTGCCGCCTCCCTTCGTGCGGCCTCGGACCATTCATCTTGCGCCATGCGCAACTGCGGCTCGAGCTCGGCGATGCGCCCACGCGTCTGCGCTAAAGCTTCTTGCTGATGCTGCTGCGACTCGTGCAGTGCAGCGTTCGCAGACAGCAAGGAATCGCGCTGGGCCAGCGTCTCGGCGAGATTCGACCCGGCCGCAGCGCCCTCGTGCAGGGCCCGGTCGCGCTCGGCGCCGATGCGCCGCAACTCGTCATGGGCCCGCGCCAGTTCTTCGCGTGTCGACGCAAGGGCGGCTGCGCCCGCTGCGACGGCGGCTTCGCTCGCCGCCAGAGCTGCCTGCTTGGTGCCGGTGTCGTGGCGCGCCGCGTCCAGCGCGCCGCGCAGCAGCGCTGCTTCGACGCGCAGGTCGTCGCGCTCGCGCTGCAGCTGTTGCAGCTGCGCAGCGCTGCTCTCGCTCGATCGCGCCTGCGTGGCCAGCCACTGCTCCCGAGCGAGCTCGAGTTCGGCAAGCTGTTGCTGGGTCTTGCCCAATTGGGCCTGGTGTTCGCGCGTCTGGGCATCGCGGCGGCGCAGCTCGTCTTGCAGGAACTTCGCGTCGGCGGCCTCGACCTCGCAGCGCAAACGCGACTCGGCCTCGAGCGCGGCGATGCGCTGTGTCTGCGCGTCGCGCGTCGTCTCCAAGGCGCCGAACGAACCGCGCAATTCGCTTTCGCGCAGACGCAGGTCGGCCAGCGCGACCTGTGCGTTGTCTGCGGCGCGAGTCGCCAGATCGAGTGCGTCGGCCTGGCGCAGGCGAATGTCGCGAAGATCCGCGGCCTGCTCGCCTGCCGCGATCTGCGCCTGGGCCCTTGCGCACTCCACGGCCTCGAGAAGCTCGGCACTGCGCTGCGGCGCTTGGAGAGAATCGAGCAGTTCGCTCAGCCCCGTCGTGCGCTGCAGCACGGCACCGGGCGCAATGAAGGCGACTCCACCGAAGGGCGTCCAGCGGTGCACGGCCAGGCGCAGCTTGCTTTCGGCGACGAAGTCCTCGACCGCCGTGAGCACGCCGTTTTGCAGCGAATGCTCGAGCAGGGCGTGCGCCAGCTCGGGATCGGCGCCGCCGCGGGCGGCCAGCTCGGGCGTGTCGCGGCGCACTCCCTTGACGGCGAAGGGCTGGCGAAACTCCGCGGGAATGCGCTGCGGCTCGGGATAACCGTCGCGCCGGGCATAGGGCCAGCCGGTTTGCCCCAGGAAGGTGAGCGGGAACTTGGCGCCGCCCTGCCGCGCCTGGCGCGCCAGCAGCCGCAACAGACTGATCGTCGTGTACCAGTTCGGCTCGCCGTGCACGAACAGCACCTGGGCGCCTTGGACGATCTGTTCCAGCGCCGACAGTGCGGGCGCCGTCGTGAACGAGAAGACCTCGGCGTGCTCGCGTTGCCACTGCGCATGGTCGAAGCGCGGCTGCGGGTCGGCGCCACGCAGTTGGGCCGAGCTCTGGCTGCAGTAGCGCAACAGGGTGCGAGTCAGGGCGCCGTCGCCGCAACCGAGCTCGGCGACGACCGCCGGGCGCACCAGGCGCAGCATCGGTTCGAACAGAATGGGCCAGTAACGATGCATCTCGACTCCCTAAAAACCCAGCAGGACTTTCGCCGCCACGGCGATCTGATAAATGATCTGCGTGATGCCTCGCGTGATCTCGACGCTCTTGGTGTCGATCTTGGGCAGCACCATGATCTCGTCGCCCGGCACCAGCGGATTGCCCCCGCCCGCGCCGACGCTGCCGTCCTGATGCAGCACCACGAGCTTGGACGCGTCGGCGTTTTGCGTGTAGCCGCCGGCCTGTTTGACGTAGTCCGCGGCGGCCGCGCCGGACTCGTACACCAGGGCGTTGGGAAACTGCACTTCGCCGCTCACCAGGACCAGGTTGCTGCGCTCGGGCAAGCGCAGCACGTCGCCGTCTTCGAGCAGGGTGTTCGGCGCTTCCGTCTTGTTCGCCAGAATCACCTGGCCGCGCGGCTGGGCGCTGCGGGCGCGCTCGACGAACTGAAGGATCAACTCGGCCTCGCGCGTGCGCAACGCCGCTTCCTCGCTGGTGGCCGAGCGCGCCGTCAGCGCATAGGTCTCCAGGCTGCGCAGCGACGCGTCGAGGGTTTCCTTCTGGCGCGTCGCCACCGACTTGCGGAACAGTTGCAGCGCGGCCAGATTCGCTTGCGGCGCGGGCTTGAGGCGCGCCATCGCATCTTGCAGGGTCGATCCGTAGGGCAGCATCAGGGTGCGTTCGCCGACATGCGCGCCCTCGATGCGCACCAGGATCGTGCCCTGGTATTTGTCGGCGGTCAGGGTCACTTCGTCGCCGTCTTCGATGGAAACGCTGCCGGCATTGGCCAGGGCGTGGTACTCGCTGCGCCGCTCGGCGCCGACGCGGCGCACGATGCTCAGGTGGGTCGCGCTCGGCCGCGGCCGGGCCGCACCGAGCAGCTCGGCCGCGCTGATGCGCGGCGTGGCGAACTCGAACAGATAGGGGTTGAGCACATCGCCGCCCACCTGCACCGTGTGCTTGCGCGGCGCCGCCACGATGGTGTCGCCGTCCTGGAGCTGCAGGCTGGCGATCTGGCCGTCGAGCAGGAAGCGGTAGAGGTTGATCTTGGCGTGCGCCTGGCCGGCGCGCAGCACGTCGACTTCGAGGTAGCTGCCGCGGTCTGGGTCGATGCCGCCGGCGCGGTCCAGGTAGTACAGCACCGAATCGGACGATAGGCCTGCGTACAGCCCTGGTGCGCGCACGAAGCCGGTGACGTACACCTTGACCGGCTGCGCCGAATCGAGCGTTGCATAGACACCCACATTGGCGCGGAAGGTGCGCTTGACCTGGTTCTCAACCTGCTGGTTGAGCTCGCCATTGCGCACACCCCGCACGGCGATCGGGCCGACATTGGGCACGAAGATATTGCCCTGCGCGTCGACGACCTGCACCGCGTCGAAACTGACCGCGCCCCATATGCGCAGGCTGACGCGATCCCCCGAAGCGATCTGGTAGTTCGGGTTGAAGCCCGAAAAGGTTTCGCCGCTGAAGCGCCCGCTGAAGATCTGCGAGCCGAAGACGATCGGTTTGGCCGAGGTGCTGGGGTCGGGCGGCAGGGCATTGCCTGCCGGCGCGGGGGCCGCAAGCGGCACGGGGCGCATCGGCGCCAAGTTGGTGGCGCCGCGTGGACCGGTGTTGAGCGGGTCGGCGCTGCCGGTCTGTGCCGGCGCCGCACCGCACAGGCACGCCAGCCAGAGCGCGAGCGCACATCGCAAGCTCGATGGCCGGGGCGGGCGCAGTCCGATGGCGTCAATCATGGTGTTCGCGAACCGTGGCGACGACCAGGCGCGCCACCGCATAGATCAGCCCGCAGACCAGGGCCAGGGTGACCAGGTTGTAGATGCGGCGCGGGTACTCGGCGCTCTGCGGCAGGGTCGGCGGTTCGATGACGACCAGGCTCTTGAGCTTGCGCGTCGCGTCGATGCGCGCGTTTTCCACGGCGGCGAGCGCCAGCTTGTAGGCGTCCTCGGCAAAGCGCGTTTGCAGCGTCAGCGCCTGAAAGTCTGCGGCGAGTGTGTTCAGGCGCTCGCCGACCTTGCCGGCCGTGGCGCGCGTGCGCTCGGCGTCGAGCTGGCTGCGCTGGGCGTCGATCTGGCTGCGCAGCGCCTTCACCTGGTAGGACTCGTCGTGCAAAAAGCTCAGCGCGTTCTTCAGCTCGGCTTCCTGCTTGGCCAGGTTCGCTTGCATCTCGGTGCTCAATGTGCCAGCGGCCTGCGCCTGCGCCAGCGGGTCGAGCAGCTTGTGCGCCGACTGGAATGCCAGCACCTTGCCCTGCGCGGCCTGCAGGCGCGCGGCGGTGAGCTTCAATTCGGTTTCGGCGAAGCGCAGTTGCTCGCGCGCCATGCGCTGCGAAAACTCGTTCACGAAGCGCTCGCTGTCACGCAGAATCGCCTGGTTCAGGTGCTGCGCGAAGGCCGGATCGAAGCCCTGCGTGCGCACCGTCAGCAGCGAGGCGGTGTCGTCGAACAGCACCTCGACCCGGCTGCGGTAGTACTCGTGCAGCCATTCCTGGCTGGTGCCGGGAAACAGGCGGAACAGCAGGTCCGACTGATTCGATTCATAGTGCTTGCGCAGCGCCAGTTCCCGATCCAGGCGCTGCAGCAATTCGAGCGAATGGATGTACTGGCGCAGGTAGAGCGTGTCTTCGCGCGCCGGCGGATTCACGCCGGCCAGGACCAGGGCCATGCCGGGCACGCCGGCGCCGCCGTGGTCGGCCTGGCGCACCGTGATGATGGCCGTGCTCACAAAGCGGTCGCCGGCCAGAAAGAGGTAGTAGCCCGACGCCAGCAGGAGCGGCAGGGCAACCACCAGCAGCTTCAGGCGCCACGGCGTGAGTGCGGTGACGAGCGTCATGGGTGCACCCTGGGCACTTCGTGCGGTGTCATGCGGCGACCTGCAGCTGCGCGGCCTGAGGCCGGCGCGGCGCCGCGGCGGGGCCCTGGTAAGCCTCGATGCCGGCCTCGATATCGTGGTACAGCATGGCCCCACCCTTGGCCACCACGACGACGGCATCGCACCACTGGCGGATGTCGGCCATGTTGTGCGACACCAGGATCAGGCGCGACTGCCTCAGCCGGCGCTCGAGCGCGGCGCGGCTCTTGAGCTTGAACTGCGCGTCGCCCACGGCCATCACCTCGTCGATCAGGTAGTAGTCGAAGTCGAAAGCCATGCTCAGGCCGAATGCCAGGCGCGAGCGCATTCCCGACGAATACGACTTCACCGGCAAATCGAAGTACTCGCCGATTTCGGCGAAGGCCTGCACCGCCTGCACCTTGTCGCGCATGACCGCGCCGGTGGCGCCGTACAGCCGGCACACGAACTGCACGTTGTCGCGGCCGCTCAGCGAGCCCTGGAAGCCGCCGCTCAAGCCCACCGGCCAGGACACGCTGCGGTCGGTGACGATGCTGCCGCTGTCGGGGTTGTCGATGCCGGCGATGAGGCGCATCAGGGTCGATTTGCCGGCGCCGTTGGGACCGATGAGGCCGACATTGGCCTGCTCGGGAAAGCAAAAACTCAGCTCGCGAAAGACGTAGCGCCGGCCGTGCGGCGTGGCATACGATTTGGTGAGGCTGCGCAACTCGATCATGGCTGCGCTTCAGGTCGTGAGCAGCCTTTGCCGGCGCACGCGGTACAGGCTCAGGCCAAAGGCGGTGCAGACGATCGCGCAGGCGGCGACGTAAGCGCCGCTGGCTTCGGCGACGGGGCGATAGCCCACGAAGAAAAAGCCGCGCGAGACCTCGAGCGCGTGCAGCACCGGGTTCCACAGCAGCCAGCTCAGCACTTCGCCCGGCAGGCTCTGGATCGGGAAGATGACACCGGACAGGAGATACAGCGGAAAGAACGCGATTCGCACCAGGCCGCGCGCCTGCGGCAAGGCGTCGGTCGCCACCGCCAGCGTCAGCCCGATGCCCAGACCGAGCAGGAGCAAGGCGGCGCTGGAGGCTGCCACTTCGAGCGGCCGCGCCGGCAGCACGTCATATCCACCCCAGCCGAGCAGGGCGAGCACGAGCAGGTAGACCACGCTGTACAGCGCCACTTCGAGGATCGCGCGTGCCAGCAAGGCGTCGATGGGCCGGACCTGGCGATAGCCGAACAGGCCGCGGTTCGCGTCGATCGCGTCCATCGAGCGCAGCGCGAGGTTCCTGAACATGAAGAACGGCAACAGGCCGGTGACCAGGAAGAGCACGAAATCGATCCCAGGCAGCAGCCGATGGCGCGCCGCGCCCAGCAGCATTAAGAGCAGCAGCACATGCACCAGGGGCTCGGCAAGCACCCACAGCGCGCCGAACCAGCGCCCGCCGAAGCGCGTCTTCAACTCGCGCAGCACCAGCGCATACAACACCGCGCGCTGGACTTGCCAGGGGGAGCGCCTGCTCCCGCTCAAAGCACTGGTCATCGCAGAACTTGTACAGGCAGGCCGCTCAAGCGGGCCTGTCGAAGATCTTCAGGATGCCCACCGGCAGCCCGGCGTCGTCGACGGCGACCAGGGCGGTGACCTTGCGCTGCTCCATCAGGACTTCGGCGTCGCAGAACATCGCTCCGGCGGCGATCGTCAAGGGCGGCGCCGACATGATGTCGCGTGCGAACAGGCCGCGCGTGTCGTCGTGCGTGTTCATGGCGCGTCCCAGGTCGCCGTCGGTGATCACGCCGGCGAGCTCGCCGTCACTGCCCAGCACGGTCGCGATGCCCAGGCGCCCGCGGCTGACCGCCGAGACCACCTGCTTGAACGAAGCCTCGGGTGCGACGCGCGCAAAGCTCGCGTGCATCACGTCGCTGACGCGCGTCAGCAGCTTGCGGCCGAGCGAGCCGCCTGGGTGAAAGCGCGCGAAGTCCTGTGGCGCAAAGCCGCGCAATTCGATCAAGGCCACCGCCAGCGCGTCACCCATCACCAAGGTGGCCGTGGTCGAGGTGGTGGGTGCCAGGTTGTTGGGGCAGACTTCCTTTTCGACCGATACGTCGAGCACCACGTCGGCATGGCGCGCGAGCGTCGATTGCAAACCGCCGGTGATGGCGACGACCGGCGAGCGCACATGGCGCAGATAAGGCAGCAGCTTGAGGATCTCGTCGGTTTCGCCGCTGTAGGAGATGAGCACAACGACATCGTCGCCGGTGATCATGCCCAGGTCGCCGTGGTAGGCCTCGGCGGGGTGCACAAAGAAAGACGGCGTGCCGGTCGAGGCGAATGTCGCGGCGATCTTTCGACCGATGATGCCGGACTTGCCCATACCGCAAACGACGACGCGACCGCGCGCGGAGACGATGGTTTCGACCGCACGTTCGCAGGCCGCGCCGATGCGCGTGGCGTTTTGCTCGAGGGCCTTCGCCTGCGCTTCAAAGACCGATTGCATGACCGCGGCGAGCCGGCCGGGGCGCAGCGCAACGACAGCGGTCGGGGCCGGCGAAGCAAGAGCAATTTGCGACATTGACGATTCTCTCGGAGCGGGGGCAGTGAGAACTGCGTGGAACTGTGACCTCGGCCAGCGCGGGCGTTGAAGGCGGCAGTGCGGCCGCCCTCCTTCAACAGCTAAGCCCAGAGCTTGGCCGGTACCGGCTGCGACGATAAAGCTCGCTGGCGCGCATCAAGTTCTCGGGGGCTCATTTCTTCGTGCAGGAGTGCGCACCAAACGCCGTGAAGCTGCGCCGCCGGTCGCGCGCCCCTGCCACGCCGGCGCACACCGATAGCGCGCCGGGCGTCATGCTAGGCAAGGGCTGCTCTTCGTGAAATCCGAAAAAGAGGAACCTAGGGGGGCCATTTCGGCCCGCCCACCCTCACTTGGGGTGGGTGCCGCTCTGTACACCCGACGCGCTGCCGTGGATGATTCAGTATGCGCATTAAGTCACATTCGGCAATCGACCTGCGGGCTGTGCTGGCCGGCGCCATCGTCACCCTGGCACCGGCAACTCGCGCCGGGGAGCCTCAGTGGTACATGCATGCCGGGGGCTTGTCCTACCACTTTGAACAAACCCATGCGGCGAACCGACAGTGGCGCGAACAACACGCCGGGCTCGGTGTGGAGCGCCGGGCGAACGACGGCAATGCCATGGAATGGCGCTGGGCGGGTGGCCTGATGCAGGATTCACGCAGCTTTTGGGGTGGCTACGCGGGCACTGCGTATATGAGGCGTTGGCATTGGGCGGGCGTGGGTGAGACGGGGCTGGGCCTGGGCGCTTACGCTATTTATCGCTCGTCGAACTGGCGCGGCGACATGAAGCTGACGCCGGGTCTGCTGCCCACGGCGTCGATCAATATGTTCGACAACCGCTTCGGCTTCAACATCATCTACATCCCTCCGCTCGCTGGCGGCGGCGAAAAGTTGCCCTCGGTCGTGCACGCACAGATGGTCGTACGCTTCCCCTGAGAGGCGTCGACTCTCGGCAGCGCGGCAAGCGGACCGAAGCATGCAGGAAGTGACAGGCGCCGCACCGCCACCCTCGGATTCGATGCAATCCCCGGCTGGCACTGCGCCGGCCGCCGGCGTTGTGGCCGCCAGCGTGGCAC
>JBAQUQ010000386.1:0-5128 GCA_049297615.1 Burkholderiaceae bacterium | reverse complement strand
CACCTTCAATGGGCACCGCATTCATTACGACCGGCCCTATGTCACCGAGGTCGAGGGTTATCCGGGCCTGATCGTGCACGGCCCGCTGATCGCCACCCTGCTCGCCGACCTGCTGCGCCGCGAGCAGAGCGAGGCTCGTCTGCGGCGCTTTTCCTTCACCGCGATGCGCCCGCTGTTCGATACCCACCGCTTCAGCGTGTGCGGCCGTTTAGACCTCGACAGCGACGCCGGGTCGCGCCATGCCACCCTGTGGGCGCGTGACCACGAAGGCTTGTGCGCCATGCAAGCCCACGCCGAGCTGGACTGATCGCCGCCGCTTATGCCGACCACTCACGACGACCTTCAAGACGACACTGCCTACGCCGACATCCGCGCCGCGCTGCGCGCCTTGTGCGCGCAGTATCCCGGCGCATACCACCGTGCCATCGACGCGCAGCGCGGCTACCCCGAGGCCTTTGTCGACGCGCTCACGCAAGCCGGCTGGATGGCCGCGCTGATTCCGCAGGAATACGGCGGCTCGGGCCTGGGGCTGGCCGAAGCCTCCGTGATCATGGAAGAGATCAACCGCAGCGGCGCCAATGCGGGCGCCTGCCACGGCCAGATGTACAACATGGGCACGCTGTTGCGCCACGGCTCGGCAGCGCAGAAGCAGCGCTACCTGCCGCAGATCGCGAGCGGCGCATTGCGCCTGCAATCGATGGGCGTGACCGAGCCGAGCACCGGCACCGACACGACGAAGATCCAGACCACGGCGCTGCGCAGCCGCGACGGCGAACGCTACCTGGTGAACGGCCAGAAGGTCTGGATTTCGCGCGTCCAGCACTCCGATCTGATGATCCTGCTCGCGCGCACCACGCCCCTGGCCGAAGTGAAGAAGAAAACGCAAGGCATGTCGATCTTCATCGTCGACTTGCGCGAGGCGATCGGCAAAGGCATGACGGTGCGGCCGATTCCGAACATGGTGAATCACGAGACCAATGAGTTGTTCTTCGAGAACCTGGAAATCCCCGCCGAGAACCTGATCGGCTCGGAAGGCCAGGGCTTCAATTACATCCTCGACGGCCTGAACGCCGAGCGCACGCTGATTGCCGCCGAGTGCATCGGCGACGGTTACTGGTTCATCGACCGCGTCACCAAGTATGTCGGCGAGCGCGTCGTGTTCGGCCGGCCCATCGGCCAGAACCAGGGCGTGCAGTTCCCGATCGCCGAGGCCTTTATCGAAGTCGAGGCCGCGAACCTGATGCGCTGGCAGGCGTGCCGCCGGTTCGACGCGCACCAAGCCTGCGGCGCGCAGGCCAATATGGCCAAGTACCTCGCCGCCAAGGCCTCGTGGGAAGCGGCCAATGCCTGTATCCAGTTCCATGGCGGCTTCGGCTTCGCCTGCGAATACGACATCGAGCGCAAGTTTCGCGAGACACGCCTGTACCAAGTGGCACCGATCTCGACGAATCTGATCCTGAGCTATGTGGCCGAGCATGTGCTGGGCCTGCCGCGTTCCTTTTGACGCGCCCGTCGACTTCAACACGTGCCATGGCCACGGCCCATCCCGAACAGCAACTCGCCGAGTTCGCTGCGACGCTTTCTTTCGATGACGTTCCCGATGCGGTGCTGCGCCGCACCGAAGACCTGTTTCTCGACTGGATCGGCTCCACGCTCGCCGGCAAGGGGGCGCGGTCGGTGGAGAGCCTGGTGCGCTTCATGCTCAGCCAGGGCCCCGCCGACGGGCCGTCCGAGGTGCTGATCCAGCGCCGCGGCAGCAGCCCGCTGGTCGCGGCCACCGGCAACGCCGCGGCTTGCCACTTCGCCGAACAAGACGACGTGCACAACGGCTCGGTGTTCCACCCGGCGGCGGTGGTGTTCCCCGCAGCGCTCGCGGTCGCGCAGGCGCTGCGCCGCAGCGGGCGCGAATTGCTGCTCGCGGCGGTCGTGGGCTATGAAGTCGGAATTCGCGTCGGTGAATTCCTCGGCCGCTCGCACTACAAGGTGTTCCACACCACGGGCACCGCCGGAACGCTGGCCTGCGCTGCGGCGGCGGGCTGCTTGCTGCGACTGGACGCGCCGCAGATGCTGAACGCCTTCGGTTCGGCGGGCACGCAGTCGGCGGGTTTGTGGGAGTTCCTGCGCGACGCCGCCGACTCCAAGCAGTTGCACACCGCGCACGCGGCCGGCGCCGGCTTGAGCGCGGCGTATCTCGCCGCCGACGGTTTCACCGGCGCGCGCCGTATCCTGTGCGGCGCGCAGGGCCTGGCAGCGGGGATGTCGAGCGACGCCGACCCGGCGCGCCTGACGGATCGCCTGGGGCAGCGCTGGGCCACCACCGAGACCTCGTTCAAGTTTCACGCCGCCTGCCGCCACACGCATCCTGCCGCCGACGCGCTGCTGCGCGTCATGCAGGAGAACGACTTGCGCGCCGATGACGTGGCGCGGGTCACGGCACGCGTGCACCAGGGCGCGATCGATGTGCTCGGGCCCGTGGTCGACCCGCAAACCGTGCACCAGGCGAAGTTCTCGATGGGCACGGTGCTGGCGATGGTGGCGCTGCACCGGCGCGCCGGCCTGGCCGAGTTCGACGCGCATTACCGCGATCCGCAAACCCAGGCATTCTGCAAGCGCGTGTCCATGGTGCTCGACACGGAAGTCGACGCCGCCTACCCGGCGCGCTGGATCGGCAAGGTCGAGGTGGCCCTGCGCGACGGGCGCGTCTTGCAAGGCCGGGTCGACGAGCCCAAGGGCGACCCCGGCAACACATTGAGCCGGGCAGAACTCGAAGACAAGGCGATCCGCCTGGCGCTTTACCGCGGCGGCGCCACCCAGGCCGAGATGCGAACCCTGATCGCGCAGGTGTGGTCCTTGGCCGATGCCGACGCGGTGCCGCGCTGGCTCGCTGCCCCCGCGAGTTGACGATTCGACGCCAGCCATCGCGCACAATCCCGGGCATGCCCAAGCCAGCCGATGATGCCGCAGACCAGCCCGCTCCAGCGACGCCGGCCGGAATGCGCAAGGGCCTCACCAGCTACGGCGATCCGGACTTCTCGCTGTTTCTGCGCAAGGCCTTCATCAAGGGCGCCGGGTTCACCGATGCGGCCCTCGATCGCCCCGTGATCGGTATCGCCGACACTGGCAGCGACTACAACCCCTGTCACGGCAACGCGCCGCAACTCATCGCGGCAGTCAAGCGCGGCGTGATGTTGGCAGGCGGGCTGCCGATGGCCTTCCCGACGATCTCGGTCCACGAGAGCTTTGCCGCGCCGACCAGCATGTTCCTGCGCAACCTGATGGCGATCGACACCGAGGAGATGATTCGCGCCCAGCCGATGGACGCCGTGGTGCTGATCGGCGGCTGCGACAAGACGGTGCCGGCGCAGCTGATGGGAGCGGCTTCGGCGAATCTGCCGGCGATTCAACTCATCACCGGCTCGATGTTGACCGGCTCGCACCGTGGCGAACGCGTCGGCGCGTGCACCGATTGCCGGCGCTACTGGGGCAAGTTCCGCGCCGGCGAGATCGACGCCGACGAAGTGGCCGACGTCAACAACCAGTTGGTCGCCAGCGTGGGCACCTGTTCCGTGATGGGAACGGCGAGCACGATGGCGTGCATCGCCGAGGGGCTGGGCATGACGCTGCCCGGCGGCGCATCGCCGCCGGCCGTGACGGCAGACCGCATCCGCATCGCCGAGCAAAGCGGCGCGCAAGCCGTGCAGTTGGCGCGCGAACGGTTGAGCGTCGACAAGATCCTCACGCCCGCCGCGTTCGAAAACGCGCTGCGCGTGCTCCTGGCCATCGGCGGCTCGACGAATGGCCTTGTGCATCTGGCAGCCATCGCCGGCCGAGTCGGCCTGGAGATCGACCTGCAGGCCCTGGACCGCATGGGGCGCGAAACGCCGGTCCTGCTCGATCTCAAGCCTTCCGGCCAGTACTACATGGAAGACTTCCACAAGTGCGGCGGCATGGCCACCCTGCTGCGCGAACTCGCGCCCTTGCTGCGCCTCGAGGCGCTGACGGTGACAGGCCGCAGTTTGGGCGAAGAGATCGAACGTGCCGGGCCCGGTTTCAAGCAAGACGTGGTGCGCAGCGTCGCTTCGCCCGTCTTCCGCGAAGGCGGTATCGCCGTGCTGCAGGGCAATCTGGCGCCGGGCGGAGCCATCATCAAGCAGTCTGCGGCAGACGCAAAGCTGATGGAGCACGAGGGCCGCGCCGTCGTCTTCGAAAATCTGCAAGATATGGCGCAGCGCATCGACACCGACGATCTCGACGTGAGCGCGCAAGACGTGCTGGTGCTGAAGAACATCGGCCCCAAAGGCGCGCCCGGCATGCCCGAGGCCGGCTATATCCCGATCCCGCGCAAGCTGGCGCGGGCCGGCGTGAAAGACATGGTGCGCATTTCCGACGGCCGCATGAGCGGCACGGCATTTGGCACCATCGTGCTGCACGTGACACCGGAAGCAGCGATCGGCGGGCCGCTCGCCTGGGTGCGCAATGGCGACCGGATTGCACTCAGCGTGGCCAAGCGCGAGCTTTCGCTCCGGGTGTCTGGCGCCGAACTGGCACAGCGTGCGCGGGATAACCCGGTCATCGAGCCGACAGCCGAACGCGGTTATCGCAAGTTGTTCCTGCAAACCGTGACGCAGGCCGACCAGGGTGTCGATTTCGACTTCATGCGCGCGCCGCAGATGCTGGGCAAGACGCCGCAGTCGCGCTGAGGCAAGGATTGCGGACCCGCCGAGGCCGATCCGAAGCCTGACGGGCGGCTACGCCGTGGCGGCGCCGCGTCGGTCGCGCCCGGCTTCGCGTGCAACTTGGGCGGGGTGCGCGGCGTTGCTCGTCGCGGCAGCGGGCAGGCTGTGCACCTGGGGCGCCGCCAACTCGCGGCCGATGACCACACGCGCGTAGAAGTAGTTATTGCGCGCGCGTTCGCTCAAGGTGTCGAGATCGACGCGGCCGAGGGCGTCGCACGGAAAGCAGTAGTCATGAGTGCCGTCGCACAGCGAGCGAAAGCGCAATTCGTAGCAGGGACTCAGGCTGGCATCGGTGGCAGAGGCGTGCATATCGGGTCGCTTTGCGTGATCCGGCCGCCATCGTGAATGCAAGCCCGATTCAAGAGCATGGTACGCCCGGGCACGACTGCGCG
>JBAQUQ010000385.1:0-21362 GCA_049297615.1 Burkholderiaceae bacterium | reverse complement strand
CAGCAGCGCAAGCTGCCCGATCGACCCACGATCGGCGTCCTCGTGCCCGGCAATGCGGAACCCTTTTGGAGCGAGTTCAGGCAGGGACTGCGCGAACACGGCTACACCGAGGGGCAGAACGTCCAATTCGAGTTTCGTTCGGCGGGCGGCAAGCCAGCCCTCTTGCCCGGACTGGCCCAGGAGCTGGTGAGCCTCAAGGTCGACATCATCGTCGTGTCGCAAACACCGGCCGCCTTTGCGGCAAAACAGGCGACCAGCGAGATTCCGATCGTCATGGCGCTGGTGGCGGATCCCGTCGCAACCGGCCTCATCGCCAGCCTGGCTCGGCCGGGCGGCAATATCACCGGATCGGCGGGAACGACGACCGAGCTCGGCGCAAAAAACCTCGAACTGATCCGCGACATGCTGCCGGGAACGCGTCGCGTGGCGATCCTGGCGAATTCGACCGATCCGTTCACCAAGGTTTTCGTCGCGCAGATCGAACTCGGCGGCCGAGCCCTGGGCATCAGCATCCAGCCCATCATGGTACGCGGCGTGGATGAGTACGACGCAGCCTTCGCGGCGATGGTCAAGGAAGGTGCCGATGCCGTCATCGTGCAGCCCAGTCTTTCGCGCAAGGCTGCCGTTGAGCTGGCGCTGAAACACCGGCTGCCGCCGATCTCGCCGACCCGCTTGTTTCCCAGCGAGGGCGGCCTGATGTCGTATTCGCCGAACCAGAACGACATCTACCGCCGCGCGGCGTACTTCATCGATCGCATTCTGAAAGGCGCCAAGCCGGCCGACCTGCCCGTCGAGCAGCCGACCCGCTTCGAGCTGGTCATCAATCTCAAGACCGCCAAGGCGCTGGGCATCACCATTGCGCAAGCGCTGCGTGTTCGCGTCGACGAGTTGATCGAGTGAAACTGCGGCGCCGCGCGGTACTCGTGCCACTGGCCGCCACCCTGGCCGGCTCAGGCTTGGCGCGCGCATGGGCCCAGTCGCGCCCGGTGCGCATCGGCTACTTGGTGAATTCGCCCCTGGTCGAACCGCCGAGCGCAGAGCGCGCGGCGTTCATCGACGAATTGGGCAAACTCGGCTACGCCATCGGCCGCAATCTGGCCATCGAGTACCGCTCCGCCGAGAACGAGACCGAATTCCTGCCTCAGCTCGCCGACGAATTGCTCAAACTCGAGGTCGATTTGATTCTTGCCACCGGTGACGCCGCCGCGCTGGCGGCGAAGGCCGCGAGCACGCGCATTCCGATCGTCTTCGCGCAGTCGCCCGACCCCGTCGGCCATGGACTGGTGCGTTCGCTGGCCAGACCCGGCGCAAACGTCACAGGACTTTCCGCCATGGCACCTGATCTGGCCGGCAAGCGGATGCAGTTGCTGCACGAGACCCTGCCGTCGGCAAAACGCGTCGCGCTGATCTGGGGCGCCGAGTCCAGGGTCATCAAGAACGACGTCGCGGCGTCAACGCGAGCCGCCGCCCAGCTCGGCCTGCGCATAGAGCCCTACGCACTCAGTCAAGCCGACCAAGTGAACCTTCAACTCGAACGCATCGCGAAGTCGCGCCCGGACGCGCTCTTCGTCCTCGCCGATACGCGCATGACCGCCTATCGCGACATCGTGCTCGATTGGACACGTCGCCACAACGTTGCCAGCGTTGCCGGCTGGTCGGACTTCGTTCGCGCCGGCGGTTTGCTCAGCTACTCGCCGAGCTATGCAGCGATGTTTCGCCGTTCGGCGCATTACATCCACAGGATTCTCAAAGGCGCCAAGCCCGCCGAACTGCCCGTCGAGCAGCCGACCCGGTTCGAAATGGTGATCAATCTGAACACCGCCAAGGCGCTCGGCGTGACGATCCCCTATGCGGTGCGGCTGCGTGCGGACGAAGTGATCGAATAGCGGCCTGGGCCCTTCATCGCCGATTCAGCGCGCAAGGCCGACACTGCATCCGCGGCACGAGCTGCCGCGTAAACCAGGCCGCGCTGCGTGCATCCCTGGCGCGCCACCGAACTCGATAAACTGCGGCCACGCAGGCGCGCCGCCCGAGCGCACCCGAATCACGAGGAGACCCCATGAACGGCCAGATGATGCAGCAGCCCCTGATGATCTCGGCCCTGCTGGTGCACGCCGAGCGCCACCACGGCGAGCAGGAGGTGGTGTCGCGCCGCGTCGAGGGCGACATCCATCGCCTGAACTACCGCGAACTCGCGGCGCGCGCGCGGCGCATGGCCAAGGCCCTCGCCGGCCTGGGGGTGAAGCCCGGGACGCGCGTCGCGACGCTGGCCTGGAACGGGCACCGCCACCTCGAGCTGTACTACGCGGTGTCGGGAACGGGTGCGGTGCTGCACACGCTGAACCCGCGCCTGCACCCCGACCAGGTGGTCTACATCGCCGATCATGCCGAGGACGAGGTACTGTTCTTCGACCTCACCTTCCTGCCGATCATCGAGGCCGTGGCGGGCCGCCTGAAGACGGTGCGCCATCTCGTCGCGATGACGGATCGCGCGCACATGCCCGCTTCGATCAAGCTTCCTGACCTGATGTGCTACGAAGACCTGCTCGAGGCGCAGGACGATCGCTACGCCTGGCCGCAATTCGACGAGAACACCGCGTCGTCGCTGTGCTACACGTCGGGAACCACGGGCAACCCCAAGGGCGTGCTGTACAGCCACCGCTCGACCGTGCTGCACACCTATGCCGCGGCGCTGCCCGACGCGCTCAACCTGTCGGCACGCGACGTCGTGCTGCCGGTCGTGCCGATGTTCCACGTCAACGCCTGGGGCCTGCCGTATGCGGCGTGCATGGCGGGCGCGAAACTCGTCTTTCCCGGCCCCGGGCTGGACGGCAAATCGCTGCACGAGTTGTTCGAAGCCGAGCGTGTCACCCTGTCGGCCGGCGTACCCACCGTCTGGCAGGGGCTGCTGAGCTATGTCGAGGCGAACCGGCTGAAGTTCAGCAGCATGCGCCGCACCATCATCGGCGGCTCGGCGTGCCCGCCAGCGATGATGCGCACCTTCGAGGAGCGTTACGGCGTGCATGTGCTGCACGCCTGGGGCATGACCGAGATGAGCCCGCTGGGAACGGCTTGCACCTTCAAGCCCAAACATCTCGAGATGGACGCGCCCGCGCGCTACGCCGTGCAGGCCAAACAGGGCCGTGCCATCTACGGCGTCGACATGAAGATCGCCGACCCCGAGGGCCATGAGTTGCCGTGGGACGGCAAAGCCACCGGCGAGCTGATGGTGCGAGGTCCCTGGATCGTCAGCGAATATCTCAAGGGCGAGGGCGGCAGCCCGTTGATCGATGGTTGGTTCCCCACCGGCGACGTGGCCAGCATCGACGCCGATGGCTATATGCAGATCACCGATCGCAGCAAAGACGTGATCAAGAGCGGCGGCGAATGGATCGGCTCGATCGACCTGGAAAACATCGCGATGGCCCACCCCAAGGTGGCGATGGCGGCATGCATCGCCGCGTTCCACCCGAAGTGGGACGAGCGGCCCTTGCTCGTGGTCGTGAAAAAGCCCGGCGCCGAGCTCACGCGCGAGGAGCTGCTCGCCTTCTATGACGGGAAGATCGCCAAGTGGTGGACACCCGACGACGTGGTCTTCGTCGAGGCGATTCCGCTCGGCGCCACCGGCAAGATGTTGAAGAACCGGTTGCGCGAGCAGTTCAAGAGCTACCAACTGCCGACCGCCTGAGCGCTGCCCCGGGCCGGGGCAGCGGCGGAACGGCACCGGGAACGCAGCGGCGGCCGCGGTACACCATGCCGGAGTCCAGGCGGTGCCGATGCGTGCGCTTGTGCCCAGTAAGGGGGCGTCAGGCGGCGCCACCCCGCCGGCGCGGCTTCGAGTTCAGCCTCAACAAGCCCCGCCGACTGCCGATATGACGCCCATGCGCGGCTCCTGGTGGACCGGGTCTGCGCGCTCGGGAGACCGCCTTGGGTGTCGTCAAAGGAGAGTTCGCAGAACCTGCCCAGATCGCCGACGGCGACGGTGGCGCCCTGCCCGGTGCGGCCAGGCTCGCCAGGCTGCTGCACGACAGCGAAGCACGCTTTCGCGCCCTGACGACGCTGTCTACGGACGGCTATTGGGAGCAGGACGAAGCCTACCGCCTCACCTCACTCACCGGCGGCAACCTGGAGCTCGCCGGTATCGATTTGCAACAACTGATCGGCAGGGCGCCCTGGGATTGCGGTGCCGTGCCGGTCGGCGACGGCGGCAACTGGGCCAGGCATAAGGCAGCACTGCAAGCGAGGCAGGCATTTGCCGACTTTGTTTGCAGGTTCGTCAACTCGCGGGGCGAGCCGCGCTATATCAGCTGCAGCGGGAAGCCGAAATTCGACGCCAAGGGGCGCTTCAAGGGCTACCGCGGCGTCGCCAAGGACATCACCGAGAGCAAGCGCGCCGAAGAGTTGCTGCGCCTGGAGCATTCGGTGAGCCGCTCGATCGTCGAGGCCGACAACGCTGCGGCGGCGCTCAGGGCAGCGATTCGCGCTGTCTGCGAAACCGAAAATTGGGAATGCGGCCGATACTTTCACTGGGACGAGAAGGCGGGCCTGCTGCGTTATGGCGAATCCTGGGGCGTGGAAGAACCCGCGATCCAGGGCTTCCTGGCCCGCTCGCGCGGCATCGTCTACCAGCCGGGCGTCGGCTTGGCTGGTACTGCGTGGCTGTCGGGACAGCCCTTGTGGGTTGCCGACATCACCCAGGACTCCCGTGCAAGGCGGTCGGCCTTTGCCGACGATGTCGACATCCGTGGCGGATTCGTCTTTCCCATCGTCTCCGAAGGAAGGCCGATCGGCACGCTCGCCTTCAACAGCCGTGAAGTGCGTGAGCCCGAAGACCGCCTGATTCGGGCCATCGGCGTCATCGGCGCCCAGATCGGCCAGCTCGTGCATCGCAAGCAAGCGCAGGAGGTGCTGCGCGAAAGCGAGGAACATTTTCGCGCCGTGGTCGATTCGGCAAACGAGGGCATCCTCGTCTACGACCGCTCGCTTCGCGTCATCGCCGGCAATGCGGCCGCCGAACGCATCATCGGCCTGCCGCTGGCCGAGCTGAGCGGTGCTGCCGGCTTCACGTCGCTCCTGCCCTGCATTCGCGAGGACGGTTCACCCCTCCTGCCTGAAGACCGCCCGACGCGCATCACCGTTGCGACGGGCAACGCTCTCGCAGGGCGGGTTCTCGGCATCAAACGAGCGGATGGTTCGGTGACATGGCTCTCGGTGAACACGGGCTTTCTGCGCCGGCCCGGCGAAGCCGAGCACTACGGCGTCGTATCGACCCTGGGCGACATCACCGCCCAGCGCCAGGCCGAAGCGGCATTGCGCGACAGCGAGGCACGCCTGCGCAGCCTGAACGAGCTCTCTTCGGACTGGTTTTGGGAACAGGACACGCAATTGCGTTTCACGCGGCTCGAGGGCCGGCACGCGACCGGCGAGCGCCGCGAGTTGCAGAGCGACCTGGGCAAGACCGCCAAACAGATCGGTATCGAGATCGAGGGCGGCTGGGTGGCGCACGACGCCCTTCTCCAGGCCCACAGGCCGTTCCGCGACGCCCTCATGTGGCGCACCTACCCGGATGGACAGCAACGCTGCATGAGCACGAGCGGCGAGCCGATGTTCGACAGCGAGAGCCGATTTCTCGGTTACCGCGGCGTTGCCGTGGACATCACCGAGCGCAAGCGCGCCGAGCAATTGCGCGCCCTGGAGCACGCGGTCAACCGCAGCCTGAACGAGGCGGACAGCGTTCAGGAAGCCCTGAAACGGGTGCTCGGCCACATCTGCGAAACGCAGGGCTGGGAATGCGGCCGCTACCTTCGGGTCGATGCGCCGGCCGGCCTGTTGCGTTTCGGCGAGGCCTGGAGCGTCCCCGGCGCGAACATCGAGCGTTACATCGAGGCCTCGCGCACCATGGTTTACGGCCGCGGCGTCGGAGTCGTGGGTCGAGTGTGGCAATCCGGCGAGCCGCTCTGGGTGGCCGACATCGGCCAGGACGCCCGCGTCGCGCGCGCCGTGCTGGCCCGCGAAACCGGCATGCACGGAGCCTTTGCGGTGCCGGTGGCCTCGGAGGGCGAAACCATCGGTGTGCTGATCTTCCACAGCCGTGAAATCCGCGAACCCGACGAGCAACTGCTCCAGGCCATCGGCGTGATCGGCAGTCAGCTCGGCCAGTTCCTGCAGCGCAAGAACTCCCAGCAGGCAGCGCTGCGGCTCGCGAGAATGTTTGCCGCGCTCAGCGAAACGAATGACGCCATCCTGCACGCCGAATCGCCCGACGACCTGTACCAGCGGGTCTGCGACGCCGCCGTACACGGCGGAAGGTTCATCAACACGTCGATCTTCCTGATCGATCCGAGCACGCATCAGGCCAAGCCGGTGGCTGGCGCGGGCCGGGCGGTCCATCAGCTGCGCGAGGCGAACATCTCGTTCGACGAAAACCTTGCGCAGGGCCAGGGACTGGTGGGCCTGGCGTTTCGCAACCGCCAGACCGGCGTCAGCAACGACTTCCTGCACGACGCCCGCACCGGGCCCTGGCACGCCATCGCGCGCCAGTGCGGTTGCCGAGCAGCGGCAGCCTTGCCCCTCGTCCAGGGAAACCGCAGCATCGGCGCGGTGCTGATCTACGACGACGAGTTGAATGCGTTCGACGACGAGATCGTCCGACTGCTCGAGCGCATGGCGGAGAACGTCGCCTTTGCGCTTGACAACTTCGAACGCGAGGCCGAGCGCCGGCGCGCAGCGCAGCGCATCGAGTATCTGGCCAACCACGACAGCCTGACCGGCCTGCCCAATCTCGTATTGTTCAGCAATGTGCTGGAGCTGGCGATCCAGTCCGCACGGCGCTTCGAGCGCAGCTTTGCCGTGCTCTTCATCGATCTCGATCGTTTCAAGATCATCAACGACACCCTGGGGCATGCTGCGGGGGACACTTTGCTCCAGGAGATGGCGCGGCGCATCAAGGAGAGCCTGCGCGCGAGCGACTTCGTGGCGCGCCTGGGCGGCGACGAGTTCGTCGTCCTCGCGCAGGAGCTCAGCGAACCCGAGCAAGTCTCGATCGTGGCGAGCAAGCTGCTCAGCACCCTGATGCAGCCGGTGACCATCCTGGGCCAGGAGTGTCGGGTGACGGCGAGCATCGGCATCAGCATGTTTCCGGCCGACGCGAAGGACGAACAAGGCTTGATGAAAAACGCCGATGTCGCCATGTATGTCGCCAAGGAAGCGGGGAAGAACAATTTCCACTTCTACTCCAAGGAAATGAAGACCCAGTCGCTCGAGCGCCTGACCTTGGAGGCGAGCCTGCGACAGGCCCTGGAGCGCGACGAATTCTTCCTGCACTACCAGGCCAAGCTCGAGCTCTCGAGCGGTGCGATTGCCGGCGTCGAAGCCCTGCTGCGCTGGCGTCATCCCGAGCGCGGCCTGATATCGCCCGCGCAGTTCATCCCGCTGGCCGAAGAGACGGGCTTGATCGTTCCGATCGGCAAATGGGTGCTCCAGACCGCTTGCGCACAAAACGTCGCGTGGCAGCGCGCGGGCCTGGCGCCGGTGTGCATGGCGGTGAATCTGTCGCCGCGCCAGTTTGCCGATGAGAACTGGACGCACGATCTCGCTGCGGCGCTGCAAGAATCGGGCATGGCCCCGGAGCTGCT
Organism: Burkholderiaceae bacterium; assembly: GCA_049297615.1. Classification (GTDB taxonomy): domain Bacteria; phylum Pseudomonadota; class Gammaproteobacteria; order Burkholderiales; family Burkholderiaceae_C; genus JAEMQF01. The sequence goes on along the minus strand of JBAQUQ010000385.1, from coordinate 13,728 downwards.
CGAACTCGAAATCACGGAAAGCATGGTGATGGGCAATGTCGATCGCGCGGCCAAGCAGCTCAGCGCCATCAAGGCCATGGGCGTGCGCCTGGCGATCGACGATTTCGGCACCGGCTATTCGTCCCTGGCGCAGATCAAACGCTTCCCGATCGACACCCTCAAGATCGATCGTTCCTTCATCAGCGCCATTCCGCACGATGCCGAGGACATGGCGATCACCAAGGCGATCATCGCCATGGGCAAGACCCTGGGCCTGACCGTCGTCGCCGAAGGCGTCGAGACGCTGTTGCAGGAAACCTTCTTGCGCGATCACGGCTGCGATCAGACGCAAGGCTATTACTTCAGCAGGCCCGTCTCGCCCGACCGGTTCGCCGCGCTGTTGCGGTGCTCATCGAATCGGCACCCCGAAGCGGCGCCTCACGATTGCGCGGTCTAGCAGCCAGACTTGCTCCTAGGGCCACGCCCTACTTGCCGCTCCAGCGCGGTGCCCGCTTTTCCAGGAAGGCGCGCACACCTTCGCGGAAATCGGCGCTGCCATAGGTCGCGGCGATCAGGTCGTCGCCGTTGGGCAGGGCGCGCGATTCCTGGATGCGGCGCACCGCTTCCTTGGTCACCCACAGGGTGATCGGCGCGAGCGAGGCGATTTTTTCTGCGAGCTCGCGCACGCGAGACTCGATCTCCTGCGCGGCCACGATTTCGTGGACGAAGCCCGCGGCGAGCGCTTCGGCGGCCGGGAGCAGCCGCGCCGTGAGCAGCATCTCCTTCAGGCGCGAAGGTCCGAGCAGATCCATGAAGCGCGCGTAAGCCTTCATCGACAAGCAGTTTCCCAAGGTGCGGGCGATCGGAACGCCGAAGCTCGAGTCGGGCGTTGCGACGCGCACGTCGGCGCCGGCGGCGATGCCGAAGCCCCCACCGACGGCGAAGCCCTGGATCTGCGCGATGACCGGCTTCTTGACGCGCGCGATCCGGCCGAAGCGATGGTCGGCGTCGCGCTCGTAGCGCAAGCCGTCTTCGCCGCCCTTGAACTCGGTGAATTGGCCGATGTCGGTGCCCGCGACAAAGGCCTTGCCCCCGGCCCCCTTGAGCACCAGGACGCGAATCGTGTCGTCGGCGTCGACTTGCTCGCAGACCTCGAAGAGCCGCCCATACATGTCCCAGGTCATCGCATTGCGCGCTTCGGGGCGGTTGAAGGTCAGCGTCACGATGGCCCCGTCGCGCGTGACGAGCACATGGTCGCTGGCGGGAGCGGTGTTTTCCACGGGAGTTTTGCCTTGCTGCGAGTTTGGCGCCGCATCGTAGCAGTCGGGTCGAGGTGCTTGCTCGCTAGGGCCAATACCAAGGCGAGGGCCGTGCAACGCCTGCTAGAGTGGTCCATCGTTGCCCGCAGCGGGGCATTTCGCGCCTGCGGCTGTGCATCACTGAAGGAGATCTCCAGATGGACTCGAAGGCTTTGCTCGCCGCGTCGACTCTGTGCATGGCGCTGACGCTCGCCGCCCCTGGCGCCGCCCTGGCCCAGGCGGCTTACCCATCGAAGAACATCGAGATCGTCGTCCCCTTCGCACCGGGCGGCGGCACCGACAACCTGATGCGCATGATCACCGGCATCATGGACGAGAACAAATGGTCCCCGGTGGCGCTGAATGTGAACAACCGCGCCGGCGGCAGCGGCACCGTGGGCTACACCTATCTGATCAACAAGAAGGGCGATTCGCACGTGGTGGCGGGCGCGACGCCGATGGTCGTCTCGGGCAAGCTGCAGGGGCGCTTGAGCGGCAACCATCGTGACGCGATCACCGTGCTGATGATCGTCGCCATCGACGAACTCATGATCTCGGTGCGCAGCGAATCGCCGTTCAAGACGATCGAGGAGTTTGTCGCTGCCGCGCGCGCCAAGCCCGGCCAGTTGACCGTGGGCGGCACCGGCACGCACAACGAGGATCACATCTTTTCCCATCTGTTCGAACAGGCCGCGGGGATCAAGCTGAAGTACGTGCCTTTCAATTCGGGCGGCGAGGTGACGGCCGCCCTGATGGGCGGCCACATCGACGCGGGCATCATGAACCCGAACGAAATCGCGGCCCAGGTCGAAGCCGGCAAGGCGAAGAACCTGGCGGTCGCGGCGCACAAGCGCATGCCTGACGCGCCCGAGGTTCCGACCTTTGCCGAGAAGGGCCACAAGTTCTATTGGGAGCAGATGCGCGGCGTCGTCGGGCCGGCGAACATGGCGCCCGAAGCGGTGGCCTGGTGGCAGGACACGCTTCAACGCGTGACGCAGACGAAAAAATGGCAGGAAGACTACATCAGGCGCAACCTGCTCACGCCCACGGCGTGGGTCGGCGAGGAGGCGAACAAGTACCTCGACAGCATCACCGGCTCCTACGAGAGCGCCCTGGGCGCGCTCGGTGGTCTGAAGAAGTAAGGCAGGCGCAAGGCAGCCCGACGTGCGCCGCGCTGACGTCATCGCCGGCGCGGCCTTGCTCGCCCTGGCCGTGGCCTTCAGCGCGGGAGCGCTGACGCACTACTCCTACTCGGGTCCGAACGGCCCGGGGCCGGCCTTCCTGCCGTTCTGGCTGGGTGGGGTGATGGCCGTGCTCGCCTGCCTGCTGCTGGGGGGCGCACTGCGCTCGCGCGATCCGGGCCAGGCATGGCTGCCAGGCACCGAGGGTCTGAAGCGCCTCGGCTTGGTGCTGGGCGCGACGATCGCCCTGGTGGCCCTGCTCAAGGTCGTCGGCATGGTCCTGGGAACGGCGCTGTTCCTGATCGTGCTGATTCGCTTTCTCGATCGCACGCCGTGGCCTCTCACCTTGGCGGTGGCGGCGGCGGTGGCCGGCGTCAACTTCCTGATCTTCACGGTTTGGCTGCGCGTGCCCATGCCGGTGAGCCTGCTCGGTTTCTGACGAAGTTCCCCAAGGCAAGCGATGGACTTCCTCGCCAACCTCGCCATGGGCTTCTCGGTGGCACTGACGCCGTTCAACCTGCTCATGGCGGTGGCCGGCGTGACCCTGGGCATCCTGATCGGCGCCCTGCCGGGCGTGGGCCCGCCCTCGGGCGTCGCCCTGCTGCTGCCGCTCACTTTCGGCATGAACCCGACCTCGGGAATCATCATGCTCGCCGCGCTCTACGCCGGAACCATGTACGGCGGGACGATCACCTCGGTGCTGATCAATACGCCGGGCGAATCGGCCTCGGTCGTGACCTGCCTGGACGGGCATCAGATGGCACTGCAGGGGCGCGCCGGGCCGGCATTGGGAATCGCCGCGATCGGCTCGTTCGTCGCCGGAACCTTCGGCGTGATCTTGCTGATGCTGGTGTCGCCTGCACTGGCACGTTGGTCCCTGTCCTTCGGCCCGCCCGAAACCTTCGCCCTGATGCTGCTCGGCCTGACCACGGTAACCCTGCTCACCGGCGACAACCCGGTGAAGGGTTATATCAGCATGGTGCTCGGGCTGATGCTCGCGATGGTGGGCTTTGACATCATCTCGGGCGACGCGCGCTACGCATTCGGCATCCCCGAGATGATGGACGGCGTCGACTTCCTGCCGGTGGCGATCGGCCTGTTCGGCCTGGGCGAAGTGCTCGCCGGCGCGGAAGCGGCGAAGGGCCGGGCGATCGTCAATCTGCGCTATCACCTGCGCGACCTGATGCCCGATGCGCGCGACTGGCTGCGCAGCCGCTGGGCCATCGCGCGTGGCACGGTGCTGGGTTTCTTCGTCGGCGTGCTGCCCGGCGCCGGCCCGACGATCGCAACCTTCCTGGCCTATGCGCTGGAGAAAAAAGTCTCCAAACATCCGCAGGAGTTCGGCCGCGGCGCGATCGAAGGCGTGGCCGCGCCCGAGTCGGCGAACAACGCCGCCGCCACCGGCGCGATGGTGCCGATGCTGACCCTGGGCATCCCGGGCTCGGCGACCACCGCGATCATGCTCGGCGGCCTGATGATGTGGGGGCTGCGCCCGGGGCCGCTGCTGTTCGAGAAGAACCCCGAGTTCGTCTGGGGCCTGATCGCCTCGCAGTACATCGCCAATGTGATGCTGCTCATCCTGTGCACCGCCTTCATCCCGATGTTCGTTCGCGCGCTGCGCGTGCCCTACGCCATCCTCATGCCGATCATCATCATCTTCTGCATCACGGGCGCGTTTTCGCTGAAGAACAGCGTCTGGGACGTCGGCCAGATGCTGGTGTTCGGCGTGCTCGGCTACGCGATGAAGAAACTCGGCTACTCGCCCGCCGCGCTCGTGCTCGCCCTGGTGCTCGGGCCGCTCGCCGAGCGCGCGCTGCGCCAGTCGCTGATCATCTCGGAGGCGGGGCTGGGGATATTCTTCATGCGGCCGATCGCGGCTGTGCTGACCGTCGCGGCGCTGGCGGCGGTGCTGGTGCCGGTGCTGCGGGTGGTCTTCACAGCGGCGCGGCGGCGTGCAGCCGCGAGGCAGGCGGCGGGCTGATTCAGAGCGCGGTTCGAAATCGCGCCGCAGGCTCAGGCCACACGCGGCAAACCGCGTCGCGCTTGCGCGACCTGGGTCGCCGCCACGAGGGCCAGCAGGCCCAGACCGATGGCATCGGTCCACAGGCCCGGTTTGATGAGGCACAGCGCCGCTGCGAACAGCAGCACGCGCTGCCAGCGCTGGGCGTGTGCGATCAACCACCCGAACAGACTGGCGGCCAGGCAGATGACGCCGACGATCGCCGTCGTGACCGCCCAGGCGACGTTCATCCACTCGGTGCTCCAGTCCTTCACGATGAGGAGCAGCATCGGCTCGTAGATGAACATGAAGGGCACGATATACGCCGGCGCCGCGCCGCGCATCGCGGCCCAGCCGGTCTGCCACAGGTCGGCCTTGGCCAGGCTGGCGGCCGCGAACACGGCCAGGGCCACTGGGGGCGTGATGGCCGAGAGGATCGCGAAGTAGAACGCGAACATGTGCGCGGCCGGCGGCACGGCGCCCATCTTGATGATGGCCGGCACGAGCAGGGCCACCATGACGATGTAGGCCGGCGTCGTGGGCATGCCCATGCCGAGCACGATGCCGGCGATTGCGGTGAGGATCAGCGCCAGGATGAGCGAGTTCTGCGCCAGCGCGATCACGAGTTGCGTGAACACGATGCCCAGGCCGGTGATCGTGACGCAACCGATCACGATCCCGGCGCAGGCGCAGGCCATCGCGACAGAGAGCGCGTTCTTCGCTCCTTCTTCCAGGGCCTCGGTCACGGAACGCCAGCGGATTCCGGCGCGCGTGCTTCGCCGCAGCAGGGCCACCGGAATGCACGACAGCGTGCCCACCAGGGCACACAGGGGCGCCGAATAACCGAGCAGCAGACCCACGAGGATGACGACGATCGGCGCGAACAGATGGCCGCGCTCGCTCATGACGTGCACGAAGCGCGGCAGTTCCTCGCGCGGCACGCCGGCGAGCCGGAAGCGCTTGGCCTCGAAGTGCACGGCGAAGAAGACCGCCACGTAATACAGCATGGCCGGGACGAGCGCCCAGAGCGCCACCTGGGCGTAGGGCACGGCCAGGAATTCGGCCATCACGAAAGCGGCGGCGCCCATGATCGGCGGCATCAATTGCCCTCCGGTCGATGCCACCGCTTCGACGGCGGCGGCGAACGGCGGGCGAAAACCGGTGCGCTTCATGAGGGGAATCGTGATCGGTCCGTCGACCATCACGTTGGCCACGGCACTGCCCGACACCGTGCCGAACAGCGACGAGCTGACCACCGCGACCTTGCCCGGCCCGCCCGCCGTATGGCCGGTGAGCGACATGGCGAAGTCCATGAAGAGCTGGCCGGTACCGCTTTTTTCCATGAAGGCGCCGAAGATGACGAAGAGCATCACGTAAGACGCCGAGACGCCCAGGGTCGAGCCGAAGATGCCCTCGGTGGACAGGTAGATCTGCTCCATCAAGACGGGCAGTTTCACCTGGGTGAAGAACATCGCATAGATCAGGAAACACATGGCCGTGATCGGCAAGGCCAGGCCGATCACGCGGCGCGTGCCCTCCAGGACGACGAGGACGGCGATCACCGCGAAGAGTTGATCCCAGATCGTCAGGTCGTCGATATAGATGATGCGGTTCGTGAAAGCCTCGTAGGTCACGAAGATGTGCAGGACGAAGGCCAGGCCGGCGGTGATGAGGGCAAAGTCGAGTGCGCGCCAGGTGAAGCCGCCGCCCTTGCGCGAGGGGTAGAGCAGGAACACCAGGACGAGGGCGAACATCAAGTGGTTGCCGCGGAAGATCACCGCCTCGGGCGGCCCGAAGGCGACCACCTGCATGTGGTACAGCGACATCAGAACCGCGATTACCGTCACCGTCCACTTCAGCAACGGGGAAGTCGCAGCGGTTCGCGGTTTCTCGTCCGATATGACACTGGTGGCCATGCTCGATTCCCGCAATGAGAAAGGGCGGCTCGTGCCGCCCTTCGATGGGTGCCGTCACGCGCTCTCGAGGAAACGCGGCTTCGCCACTTTCCTCGACCCCCGGAGCGGGCTGGGCGCAGCCCGGCCCTCGGGGGCGCTCAGAGCGCGCCGACTTCCTTGTAGAACCTGGCGGCGCCCTTGTGCAGCGGAACGCCGATGTCGATGGCCATGTCTTTGGGCGTGATGCCGGCGATCGCCTTGTTCACCGAGGACATCGCCTCGACGTTCGCGGCCATCGTCTTGACCATGGTGTAGACCAGGTCCTCGGGCAGGTCGCAGGAAGCGATGATGTGCGTCGAGTAGCCGATCACCGGCACGTCCTTGTCTTGTTTGGGGTAGGTGCCCGCCTTGATGACCAGCTTGTTGTAGCCGGCATTGCTCTTCTTCAGCTCGTTCATCGTTTGATCGTCCACGCCCACGAGGTGCACGTCGCGCGCGCTGGCCAGGTCCATCACCGAGGACGCCGGTGCCGTGGTCCCCAGCGTGAACACCTGGGCGTGGCCGTCCTTCATCATCGACACGGCGTCGGTGTACGACGCCTGGAAGTTGACGCGTGACAGCGACTGGTAATTCATGCCATTCATCTTGAGCACGGTGTCGGTCAACAACTCGGCCGTATTGCCCTTGGGCTGGGTCACGAGCGACTTGCCTTTCAGGTCGGCCAGCGAATTCACCTTCGAGTCGGCCAGGGCCACGACCTGGAAGTACTGCGGATAGATGTTGGCGAGCTGGCACACCTTGGTGACCTGCTTCGGATAGGGCGCGCGGCCGGCCAGGCCGTCGACCGTGGTGCTCGAATTGGCGAAACCGATATGGGCCTTGCCCTCGTCGATGCCGCGCACATTGGCGATTCCCGCGCCCGGGCTGGCCGTCACATTCAGCCCCGGGATGGCCTTCTCCCACATGCCCTTGAGCGCGCCGCCGAGCGGCACCCACACCCCTCCTTGCGGGCCGGTCATGAAGGTCACTTGTTGCGCGAGGGCGGGCGCGGTGAGCGCAGCGGCGAGCGCAGCGCCGGCAATGAGTGCGGGTTTCATCGTTGCGTTTCTCCTGGTCGGGGTTCTTCGAGCGGGCCGCGCAAACACGCGGCTCGAACCATCATAGCGCTGCGTGACGGATCGAGGCAGGCGGATTTGCCCCAGTCATCGGCGCGAGGCCGACCGTGCGGATCGGCGCGATTTCGCCTTGCCGCGCGTCCCTCCCGGCCCCGGCTTCAGCTCCTGAGGCTGACCGCGCCGCGGTCGATGACGAAAATGCGGTCGACCATGCGCTGCGAATGCTGCAGGTCCGATTCAGACAGGATCACCGACATGCCCTCGCGCTTGAGCCTGCCCACCACCTCGACCAGGCGGTGCGCCAGGGCCGGCGCCACACCCTCGAAGGGCTCGTCGAGCAGGAGCAGCTTGTCGCCGCACATCAGCGCGCGCCCGATCGCCACCATCTTCTGCTGGCCGCCCGACAGCTGCGAGCCCTTGCGCGCGGCGAAGTCGCGCAGCTCGGGGATCAGCCGGTAGACCTTGGCCAGGCGAGCGGCGGCGTCGGCCTGCTTGGCCGCCCAGGCAGGCAAGAGCAGGTTCTCTTCGCCGCTCAGGTCGGGAATGAGGCGCCTGTCCTCGGGCATATAGCCGATGCCCATGCGCGTGCGCTGCCAGGTGGGCGCTGCGACCAGGTCGGCGCCGTCGAAACTGATCGAGCCGCCCGCCAGCTCGAGAATGCCCATGATGCTCTTCATGAGCGTGGTCTTGCCCGCGCCGTTGCGCCCGATCAGGCCCGCCATCGTGCCGGTGGGCACTTCGAGCGACACGCCGCGCAGGATCTGCACCGATTGGATCGAAACGTCGACCTTGTCGAGCCTAAGCATGCGGCTGCGCTTCCTGGCTAGACGCGCTGGGGCGCCTCGTCGAGGCGCTGCAATTCGCCGCCGACCACATAGCGCTTCACCTCGGGATCGTCGAGCGCTTCGCCGGGCGGCCCGTCGGCGATGATGCGCCCGTCGTAGAACGCGAGCACGCGCTGCGCAAAGCGGCTCACGACCTCCATGTCGTGCTCGACGAAGAGCACGGTGATGCCTTCGGCGCGCACCGCTTTCATGATCATCTCCATGATCTCGAACTTCTCTTGCGCCGAGACGCCGCTGGTGGGCTCGTCGAGCAGCAGGATCTTCGGCCTGGCCACCATGGTGAGCGCGATGTCCAGGAGTTTGCGCACGCCCCCGGGCAGCACCTGGGCGTTCTTGTCGCGGTATTGCGCAAGGCCGAAGCGCTCGAGGTTCTGCTGCGCGACGTCTTCGGCGGGCTGGTCGTAGCCGGGCACCAGGGGCCGGCCGCGCGAGAAGAATCCGCCCCGGCCGGCATTGCCCAGTACCACGCCGATGCCGATCATCATGTTTTCGTAGGCGCTGAGCGAGGCGTAGAGCTGCGGTATCTGGAACGAGCGGCAGATGCCCAGGCGGGTCACGTCGCGCGGCGCGAGCGGGGTGATGTCGCGGCCCTCGTAGTGGATGTGGCCGCTGTCGGGCTTGAGGTAGCCGGTGATCATGTTGATGAAGGTGGTCTTGCCTGCGCCATTCGTCCCGATCAGGCCGACCACCGAGTCGCGCTCGATGGCCGCATTGATGTCGCTCGCCGCCGTGACCGCGCCGAAGCTCTTGTTCAGGCCCTGGGCGTGCAGGATGGCGGCCATCTCAAGCGCCTTTGCTGCGCCGGAACAGCGACCACAGCCCTTGCGGCAGGAACACGATCACCGCGAGCAGGGAAGCGCCGAGCACCATCTGCCAGGTATTGGGCGAGATGTCGAAGGCCACCGTCTGGATGATGCCGAAGATGAGCGCGCCGAGGAAGGGCGCGATCACGTTGCCGGTTCCCGCCAGGATGGTGATGAAGATGAACTCGCCCGAAGTCGTCCAGTAGGCCATCTCGGGGTCGATGTGCCCGACCGTGGTGGCGGCCAGAGCGCCGCCCAAGCCGGCGAGCGCAGCGGCGATCACGTACTTGACGTGGATCGCGTAGCGTGCCGAGGCGCCCATGTACTCGACGCGAATCTCGTTGTCCTTGATCGCCGGCGCGAGCTTGCCCAGCGGGGTGCGCAGGTAGCGGTGCACGGCCAGCGCGGCGACGAAGGCCACCAGGACCGCGACCGCCAGCACCACGTAGCGCACCCAGGCGTCGGCGGGGCGCACGCCGAACAGCGTCGAGGGCAGCACGTTGAAGCCGTCACTCGAGCCGAGCGCCTCGGTCTTGACCAGCAGCCCGTAGAGGATCATCGAAATCGCCAGGCTCAGCAGGCCGAAGAAAATGCTGCGGTAACGCGCCAGCAGAAAGCCCAACACCAGGGCGAGCAGGGCCGAGGCCACCATGCCGGCGAGCATCAGGGTGAAGACGCCGCTCACCCCGTAGAACCGCCCGAGCATGCCCGCAGCGTAGGCGCCGATGCAGTAATACAGCGCCTGGCCGAAGGACACGAGGCCGCAGCGCAGCAGCAGCATCAGGCCGAGCACGACCAATCCCTTGGCGATCGCCACGGTCAGGATGAACAGCGTCCACTGCGGCGCGAATGGCCCGGCGGCGAGGATCGCGACCAGGATCAGGACGAGGATGAGGGGCGTGCGGTCGGCCCTCATATCTTGCGCGCCTCGGCGATGCTGAACAGGCCGCGCGGCCTGAATCCGAGCACCAGCGCCATCACCAGGTAGATCACGAACAGCTCGACCTGGGGCAGGTAATGGATGGTCGCCGAGCGCACCAGGCCGACGATCACCGCGCCGAGCGCCGCGCCGGGCAGGCTGCCCAGGCCGCCGATCACCACCACCGCGAACGACAGCACGATCACCTCGATGCCCAGCCCCGGCACCACCGAAACCGTCGGCGCGGTGAAGGCCCCGCCGATCGCCGCGAGCAACGAACCGAAGGTGAAGGTGAACAGGTACATGCGTTCGACATTGATGCCCATGGCGCGGCTCACCTCGGTGTCGTGGATCACCGCCACCAGCAGCTTGCCGGTGCGCGTGCTGCCGAGCATCCAGGTCAGGCCCGCGCCGCAGGCGATCGCCACGCCGACCAGGATCAGGTTGTAGTAGGGGTAGGTGAGGTCGAGCACGTCGAAGCTGCCGAGCAGGCCATAGGGCTCGGCGATGAAATACGGGCTCACGCCCCAGACCAGCTTGATCACGTCTTCGAGGATCAGGAACAGCGCATAAGTGATGAGCAGGATCACCACTTCGTCCTTGGCGTACATGAAGCGCAGAATGCCGCGCTCGATGAGCGGCGCGACGATCAGCGTCACCAGCAGGGCCGCGCCGAGCAGCACCGCGTAGGAAAGGTAAGGCGGCATGCCACCGGCGAGCAGGGCGCCGGTGAGCGAGGCGGCGGCGTAGGCGCCGAGCGCGTAGAAGCTGCCGTGCGTCACGTTGACGATCTTCATGACGCCGTAGATGAGCGTCAGGCCGACCGCCGCGACGAACAGCCAGGCCGAATAGATGATGCCGTCGATGAGGACGGCGAGCAGTTGTTCCACGCGCTACCCGCAAGAAAAAACGGCTGCCCGCTGGAGCAGCCGTGGGTCGTTCGGAGTGATTACTTCTTGAACCCCTTGGCGATCCATTCTTCGGCCTTCACGCCCTCGGGCGGGTTGACCATCGTGGCCGGATAGCGCTTGACGTTGGCCACCGTCATCTTGCCCTTCACCTTCTTGGTCACGCCATAGGCGGTCTCGGTGATCGCCTGGTGACCCGCGCCGATCGCCATCTCGATCCTGCCTCCTGGGCTGTCGAAGCTCAGGTGCTCGAAGGCCGCGATCACCTGGTCAGGGTTCGGGCGCTTGCCGCCATTGGCGGCCTGTGCCTTCTCCCAAGCCGCCTTGGTGCCCAGGATCGCCTGCGCCATCTGGTACGCGGCGTAGTTCGGCGGCACGCCATAGCGGTCCAGGAAGGTCGACGAAAACCATCTGTTCAGCGCGTTGTCCGGAGCGAAGGGGCCATAGGGACCGCGCGCGCCGATCACCACGCCGTCGGGGATCTGGTCAGCGAGCTTGTACATCGCGGTCTCGCCCGTGGTGAGGATCACCGTGCTCCTCTTGAACAGTCCGCGCGGGCCGCCCTGCAGGATGAGCGCTTCGAGGTCGCCGTCCCAGAAGCTCGAGTGCACGACGTCGGCCTTGGCGGCGAGGATGGTCGAGATCTCGGCGTTGTACTGGCCGGCAAAGAGCTTGGGCATCTGCGAGGTCGCGACCTTCACGCCCGGGCTGAGCTGTTTCATCGACGCTTCGAAGTCGCCCCAGGAGTCCTGACCCCAGGCGTAGTTCTGGTTCAGCCCGGCAATGCTGCCGATCTTGCCCTGCCTGAGGTCCTTCACGTAGAGCGCCGCGCCCACGCTGTCCATGGTCGCGGTCGACGCGGTGCGGAACACGTACTTGTAGCTGCGGTCTTCGAAGATGCGCGGCGTGCCGCAGTCGAAGAACACGGTGAGCTTCTTCAGCTCTTCGGCCACTGGCGCGATGCCCAGGCAACTGCCGCTCGAGATGTAGCCGATCACGACATCGACGTTGTCGCGCTGCACCAGGTTGCGGAACTCGGTCACCTGCACCGTGGTGCCGCCGTTTTCGTCGACGAGCTGCATCTGCAGCGGCGCGCCGCCGAAGCCCTTGCTGGCGTAGGGCTCGGGCAGCTTGCCGGCATTGAGCATCTCGAACATGATCTCGGCGCCGTTGCGCGCCGGGACGCCGAACGGCCCCGCGGCCGCCCCGGACAGGAAGGTGACGACGCCGATCTTGAGCGGCGCCTCCTGCGCAGCGGCGAACGCCGGCAGCAGCGCGGCGATCACGGCAGCGCCGACAACTCTCTTCATTGCTTGCATGGGTGTCTCCTGATGGTTCGAACGATGGTGCAGTAAACCGGGCCGACGGTCAAGCAAGCGTCTTGCCTGACAAGGGATGACCCTAGGTGGGCGCGCCGCAGGTCGTGGGCGATGGTAGTCTGCGCCGGTTCGTGCCATCACCCGACGCAAGCTGAAGAGGCGACCCTGTGGGCTTCGAAACCATTCTCTATCACGAGGACGGGCCGATCGGCTGGCTCACCCTGAACCGTCCCGACGACGGAAATATGTTCACGCCGCAGATGTGCCACGAGGTGCGCGACTGCATCAACGAGGTGCGGCGCGAGACGCGCACCCGCGTGCTCGTCATCACCGGCGCGGGCGACAAGTTCTTCTGCATCGGCGGCAGGAAGGAAGGCCTGCCCGACACCCTGCTCTACGCCGGCGTGCTGCCCACGCTGGAGATGTACGAAGCGATCGACCGGTTGCAAAAGCCCGTCATCGCATCGGTCAACGGTTTCGCGGTCGGCGGGGGCAATGTGCTGCAAGTCGTGTGCGACCTGACGATCGCCAAGGAAAGCGCGGTGTTCCGCCAGGTCGGCCCGATGATGGGCAGCTTCGACGCCGGCTACGGCACCTGGTATCTCGAAGACCTGGTCGGCAAGAAGAAGGCCAAGGAATTGTGGATGCTCAACCCCAAGCTCAGCGCGCGCGAGGCGCTCGCCATCGGGCTCGTCAACCGCGTCGTTCCCGACGCCGAGCTGGGCGAGGAAACGCGCAAGATGGCGCTCGAGCTCGCCGAGCGCGGCGCCTTCGCCCTGGCCTCGATCAAGGCGGCCTTCAACGCGCGCCACGGCGGCGTCTCGGGCCTGGCGCGAGTCGCGCACGATCTGCTGCTGCGTCCTTACCTCGAGAGCGACGAATCGCACGAGCTCTCCGAGGCGTTTCGCGCCAAGCGCAAACCCGACCCGGACGCCTTCGGCCATTAGGAGCCCGTCAGGCTCGCAGCCGCCATGAACACGGTCCTGACCCTCCTCAACCCGCAAGAGGCAGCGCGCCACTACGCATCGGGCGCGTGGCGCAAGGACACGCTGTACTCCTTGCTGCAAAGGCATGCGGCCGAGCGACCGCAAGGCTTTGCCCTGCGCGATGCGCGATTGCGCCTGAGCTGGCGCGAGCTGCTCGCCTGGGTCGACGCGCTCGCACAAAGTTTGCACAGCGCCGGCGTGCGCCGCGGCCAGCGCGTCGCTGTCTGGCTGCCCTCGCGCGCCGAGAGCGTCGTGAGCCTGCTCGCCTGCGCGAGGAATGGTTATGTCTGCAACCCCTCGCTGCACCAGAACTACAGCGTCGCCGAAATCGTGCAACTGCTCGCACGAACCCGCGCCGCTGCCCTGGTGATGCAGCCGGGCTATGGCGCGGACGCGATACGCGCCGACATCGTCGCTGCGGCCACGGCCCTGCCCTTCATGAAGGGCGTGTTCGGCGTGCCGGGCGCGCATGGCGCCGACG
>JBAQUQ010000384.1:0-2093 GCA_049297615.1 Burkholderiaceae bacterium | reverse complement strand
CAGCCAGGCCGTCTGGCCGAGCCAGGCCGGCGCGCTGCGCGAGCGCCTGCCCTCCGAGGTGCGCGAGTCCGTCTCGCTGGCGCACGACTGGTCCCAGCCGGGCGTGCATTTCGACGCCGTGCTGCAGCATGGCTCGGCGAACGCACTGCTCGCCACCAGTGCCGCCCTGGCGCAACGCGCCGGGCCGATCGTCAGCCTGACCGGGTTGACCCCAGGCGATCCGGGCGTGCCGCTGGAACGGCTCGTGATCGAGCGCTCGCTCAGCATCAACACCGCTGCGGCGGGCGGCAATGCGAGCTTGATGACGATCGGCTGAGCCCGCGCGCCAGCCGCCGGAAGGCGACTGGCGGCTGGCGAAGGGTTCGAGCTCTGCGAGAACGCGGCCTGCAAGGCTGAGCCCGCGCGCCAGGCGCTCCTGCAGGGTCATCTCGACCTTGCCGTGCACCGCGAGCGCCGCGACCAGGCGCTCGATCGCCCTGGTCGCCCAGCGCGCGCATACTCGGTCCGGTTCATCCGCTGGAGGCATGGGCATGGAGACCGAAACCTTTGACGCAATCGTCGTCGGCGCCGGGCAGGCCGGTCCGGCCATTGCGGCGCGCTGCAGCAAGGAAGGCCAGCGCGTCGCCGTCATCGAGCGTGGCGCCTTCGGCGGCACCTGCGTCAACGTCGGCTGCGTGCCGACCAAGACCCTGGTGGCCAGCGCCCGCGCCGTCCAGCTGGCCCGGCGCGGCGCCGAGTTCGGTTTCGATGCCGGGCCCATCCGCGTCGACATGGCGCGGGTCAAGGCGCGCAAGGACGGCATCGTCGGCGCGTCGCGCGAGGCCGTGGAGGCCTGGATGCGTGGCCTGAAACACGCCGAGGTGATCGTCGGTGAGGCGCGCTTTGTCGCGCCCGCGACGCTCGAGGTCGCCGGCCGGCGTCTGAGCGCAGCGCGCATCTTTCTCAATGTCGGCGCCCGCTCGGTGCGGCCCGAACTGCCTGGCATCGACACCGTGGCCGCGCTGGACAATGTGTCGATCATGGAGCTCGAGGCCGTGCCCGAGCATCTCGTGATCGTCGGCGGCAGTTATATCGGCCTGGAGTTCGCCCACCTGATGCGCCGCTTCGGCGCCGCGGTCACCGTGGTGGAACGCTCGGTGCGCTTGCTGCCCCACGAAGACGAAGATGTGTCTGCCGGCGTGCGCGCCATCCTCGAGGCCGAAGGCGTGCGCTTCGAGCTCGGCGCCGAATGCCTGTCGCTGTCACGCGAGGGTGGGCAGGTGGCCGTGGGCGCGGCCTGCGGACCCGACAAGCGGCGTATCCTGGGCAGCCATGTGCTGCTCGCCGTGGGGCGGCGACCGAACACCGACGGCCTTGGCCTGGCACAGGCCGGCGTGCGCACCGATGAGCGCGGCTACATCGTCGTCGACGAACAGTGCCGCAGCAGCGCCGAAGGCGTCTGGGCGGTGGGCGACTGCAATGGCCGTGGCGGGTTCACGCACACCTCGTGGAACGACCACGAGATCGTCGTGGCCAACCTGTTCGACAAGGACCCGCGGCGCATCAGCGACCGCATCGCGTGCTACGCCCTTTTCATCGACCCGGCGCTGGGGCGCGTCGGCATGAACGAAGCCCAGGCACGTGCCGGCGGCCGCAGGGTTCTGCGCGCCAAGCTGCCGATGCAGCGGGTCGGGCGGGCGCGCGAGGCCGGCGAAACCCAGGGCTTCATGAAGGTGCTGGTCGACGCCGACAGCCGCCTCTTGCTGGGCGCGGCGATCCTGGGGCTGAACGGCGACGAAGTGGTGCATTGCCTGCTCGACGTGATGACCGCAGGGCAGCCCTATACCGTCATCGCGCGCGCCGTGCACATCCATCCGACGGTCACCGAGCTGGTGCCAACCCTGCTTCAGCAACTGCGGCCGATGGCCTGAACCCAATTTGCGTTCGATCGCATAGAAACGGTGGGCTGGGATCGGCCCGAAGCGGACTGTCGGCGTCCGGTCAGCGTGCCGGCTTCGCGACGCCAGGGCGATGGCGGCGCCCCCGTTCTCCGGCCCACGGTCGCGGACGTGCACCGCGGCCGGCGAGGTGTATCTGCGTCAACACTGTCGTGG
>JBAQUQ010000383.1:0-14849 GCA_049297615.1 Burkholderiaceae bacterium | reverse complement strand
CCTCGAGCATGCGCCCGTCCCCGACCTCGCCGCAGGCCTGGTCGCCGCTTGCCGGGCCGAGCACCACGGCGCCGTCGGCCTGCAGTTGGGCCACATTGCGCTGGGTCGCCGGATGCGCCCACATCTCGCGATTCAGCGCCGGAGCCACCAGGAGCGAGCAGCGCGCCAGCGGCCGCGCCAGGCACAGCAGGCTGAGCAGATCGTCGGCGTGCCCCGACGCGAGCTTGGCCATGAAGTCGGCGCTGGCCGGCGCGACGAGCACCGCGTGCGCGTCGCGCGTCAGGTTGATGTGCGCCATATTGTTCGCATCGCGCGCATCCCATTGGCTGGTGTAGACGCTGCGGCCGGACAGCGCCTGCATCGTCACGGCGCTGATGAATTGCTCCGCGGCCTGCGTCATCACGACCTGCACGCCGGCACCCGACTTGACCAGGCAGCGCGCCAGCTCCGCCGCCTTGAAGCAGGCAATTCCACCCGTCAAGCCGAGCACGATGTGCTTGCCGGCCAGGTCGCGCCTATGCGTCGAATCGATTGCAGCGTCCATCGTGGGCGCGATTGTGGCGCAAGCTCGGCAGAGCCAGGGTCAGCGGTTCAACCAGCGCCGCGCCAGGAAACTCGCGGCATCGACCAGAGCAACGAGGGCCATCATGCCGATCAGCACGGTCGAGGTTTCGCGCATATGGAACAGCCCCAGGTGATAGCTCAACATCTGCCCCAGGCCGCCGGCGCCGACAACCCCGAGCACGGCGGCAGCGCGAATATTGTTCTCCCAGCGGTACAAGGTGTAGCTGATGATCTGCGGCCAGATTTGCGGCAGGGTCGCGTACAGGAAGATGCGCGACTCGGAAATTCCGCGAACACGCAGCGCAAAGGCCGGTCCGGGCGTGGCGTTCTCGATGCTCTCGGCAAACAGGCGCCCGAGTACGCCGGCCGTGTGCAGGGCCAGCGCCAGCGTGCCGGGGAAGGGGCCCAGGCCGGCACTGATCAGCAGCAGCGCCGCCCACACCAACTCGGGAATGCTGCGCAAGGCGTTAAGCAGCAGCCTCGTGACCGGCTTGGCCCAGGCGGAATCGTCGGCGTGCACCTTGGCCGCGGGCAAGGCCAGGGCCAGGCCCAGCACGGCAGCCAACAGGGTTCCCAGCGCCGACATCGCGAGCGTCTCGAGCAGCGCATGCCAGGCTTTGGCCAGGAACGCCGGCGAGGTTTCGGGGGGAAAGAAACCCGCCAGGAATGCCCCCATCTTGAGCAAGGCGTCGGGGGCCAGAAAGTCGGCCCATTTGAGCTTCAAAGAGACGAAGCTCGCGACGATCAGCGCGAGCACGCCGACGCTGACCCAACAGGCCGTGCAGCGCGCGCGGGCGAGGATGTTCACGCCGATCACCCCAAGGCTTTGCGCAACCAGGCGCTGAAGCGATCGGCCAAGGCGACCAGGACGATGAACACCAGCAGGATCGCGCTGACCTCGGCGCCGGCAAACATCTTCGACGCATTGTCGAGTTCCTGGCCCAGGCCGCCGGCGCCGACGAAGCCGAGCACGACCGAGGAGCGGATCGCGCATTCCCAGCGGTACACGGTGTAGCTGACGAGTTCGGTCGAACACTGCGGCAGGGTGCCGTAGAGGAAGGCCTGGAGCCGCCCGGCGCCGTTGCGCAGCAAGGCCTGCGTGGTCGCGGCCTCGCCGCTCTCCAGGATCTCGGCGTAGACCTTGCCGAGCATGCCGCCGTAGGCGATGCCGATCGCGATCACTCCCGAGGTCGGTCCCAGGCCGACGACACGCACGAAGAGCAGGGCCCAGACCAGCTCGGGAATGCTGCGCAACACGATCGCGGCCCAGCGCGCCGCCTGGCGCAGGATGTAGGGCATGGCCGCCATGCGACCCGTCAAGGCGCTGATCGACAAGCGCGCGCTCGACACCAGGGCCAAGGGGACTGCAAGACCGAAGGCGAGGGTCAATCCTGCTGTGGCGATCGCCACGGTACGCCATGTCTCACGCAACAACAGGTTAAGGAACTCGGCGTCGTGGCGCGGTGGCGCGAAATCGGCGAGGAATCTGCCGGTGAACTTGAGGCTGCGCGCGTCGAACAACTCCCAGGGGCGGAATTCGGTCCACACCAGCATCGGCCAGAGCAGCACGGCGATCAAGAGCACGACGCCCAGGCGCTTCGGTGCGGCCGGGTCGGGGATGGCGCGGCGCGGCAGTGGCACGCGCAATACCGCTGGACCGGTGTGACTCATGGCACTCAGCGGCAGGTCATCGGCCGTTCGACGTCGAGTTCACCCGGCAGCGTATATGGATACGGCGCGGCACCTTCGAGCTGCGAGGTCAACTCGTCTTCGTGATCGGCGTACAACTCGCGCAGCATCGCATCGCTCACTCGCGCCACCGGCAAATCGAACATCACGCAGCCGTCGCGCAGTGCGACGATGCGCTCGAAGCTGGCTCGCGCCACCTCCACCTGGTGCAGGGTCGTGACCAGGGTCGCGCCGCTCTCGAGCGCCGCGCCGACCAGAGCCGCGATCGCCTGCCGGGCGCGCGTCGGGTCGAGCGCAGAGAGCGGCTCGTCGATGAGCAGCAATTCAGCTCCCGACACCAAGGCGCGCGCCAGGCCGACGCGCTGGCGCTCGCCGCCCGACAACCTGTCGACACGTTCGAACAGCTTTTCCGCCATGTCGAACTGCGCCAGGGCGTCGTGCGCGGCTTGTGCGTCCACGGGATAGAACAGCGAGCGCAGGCTGGTCGCGAACCCCCGATGCGCGAGCCGCCCGGCCAGCACCGAGGTGACGACGCGCTGGCGTGGCGGCAGGGGCGGTACTTGAGGTGCGAGAAACAGGCGCGCGCGCAGGCGGTGCAAACGCCGTCGCGACAAGGCCCAAGGCACGGCGCCGAGCAAGGCCAGTTCGCCCTGCACGGGCCGCAAGGCACAGGCGATGGCCTGCAACAAAGTGGTCTTGCCGGCGCCTGAGGGGCCGATGATGGCGACTCGCTCGCCGCGCTCGACCTTGAGGTCGACACTGTCGATCGCCAGCGCGCCAGCGCGCGCCGCCGGATGGCGCGCGCTGAGCCCCTCGAGCTGAATCAGAGCCAAGCGCGTTCTCGCGCCTAGTGAAGCAGGCCCGCGTTTTCGGCGGCAGTCTTGATACCGCTGTAGTTTTCCGGCCGGGTCGGCACGAACTTCGCCGCGCGCTGCAGTTTGAGGATCTCAGCGCCCTGTGGCGTCGCCGGGTCGAGGTCGAGGAAGGCCTGCTTGATCTTGTCGCGCAGCACCGCGGGCATGTCGGCGTGCACCGTCCAGTTGTAGTCGAAGTACGGCGGCGTCGTGAAGATCACCTTCACTGCGCTCGGGTCGACTCGTTTGTCTTCGACGAACTTGTTCCACACCGAGATGTTCAACGCGCCCGCGTCGACCTTGCCGCTGGCCACGGCGGCGATGGTCGCGTCGTGCGCGCCCGAGAAGCTGATGCGCTTCAAGTCCTTGTCGGGGTCGATCTTGGCGGCGAGCAAGAAGCTGCGCGGCATGAGATGCCCTGAGGTGCTGGACTGCGAGCCGAAACTCAGCGTCTTGCCCTTGAGGTCTTCGAGTTTGTTGATGCCACTGTCTTTGGACGCGATGAAAACCGACTTGAAGACCGTGTCTTCTTCGCGCTGTACGAGCGGAATCGTCTTGCCGCCCGAGCGCACCGAACTCTGCACGAAGGTGAAGCCACCAAACCAGGCCAGATCGACCTTTCGATTGGCCAGGGTCTCGACCGCCGCGGCGTAATCCGTGACGGGAGTCCACT
The DNA here is from genome assembly GCA_049297615.1 of Burkholderiaceae bacterium. Taxonomy (GTDB): domain Bacteria; phylum Pseudomonadota; class Gammaproteobacteria; order Burkholderiales; family Burkholderiaceae_C; genus JAEMQF01. The sequence continues at coordinate 11,069 of JBAQUQ010000383.1, read as the reverse complement.
CCACTTTCATTCCCAATCTTCCCTCCAGGTACTTGCCCAGGGGTGCGAACTTGCGCGCCAATTCGGTGGGCGATTCGTCGGGAATCGCGGTGACGCGCAGCACCTGCTGGGCGTGCGCGCAGTAGCCGAAGGAAAGCAACGCGCAGGTCAACAAGGCCTTGAAGGTACGGGAGGGTGAAAAACTGATCATGGTGGTTCCTTGCAGTGACAGCCGATTCAGGGCATGGTGAATGAACTCGGGAATTGCCGGCGCCGAGGGCGGCGCACGCAGAGCGCGCCGCAGGCGTGACAAGATGCGCATCTTAGACATTGGCGCGGTGCCTTGCCGGCGCGGCGCCGATCCCCCTCCGTAACGCTGCTTGTAAGGGTTTACCTTGAACGATTCCGTACCCGACTCTGCGCTGGCGACCGGCGAGCGCACGCCGAGTTTCATCCAGGTCTACCGCGAAGATCAAGCCACTGCGCTCGAGGAACTGCACCAGGGCCTGGCGGCGCCGCAGCCCTTCATCGCACCGAAATTCCTCTATGACGCACTGGGCTCACGCCTGTTCGAAGCGATCACCGAACTGCCTGAGTATTACCCCACGCGCACCGAGGCCATGATCTTCGACGCGCACGCCGCGGCGATGGGCACCACCATAGTCACGGCCATCGGCGCTGTCGGCAGCTTGGTCGACCTCGGCGCTGCGGCTTGCGTCAAGGGCCTGCGCTTGATCGGCCTGCTGCGGCCGGCCAGCTACGTCGCCGTCGACATTTCAGTGGAGTTCCTGCGCACCGGTCTGGCTCGAGTTCAACGCGAACACCCGCGATTGGACGTGACCGGCGTCGGGCTGGACTTTTCCGCTGCCCTGAACCTGCCGGCGTTTTGCGTGCAAGACCCCCCCGTGTTCTTCTACGCGGGCTCGAGCATCGGCAATTTCACCCCGGAGCAGGCCGTGCATTTTCTTGCCGGAGTGCGCGAGCAGGCACGTGGCGGCGGCTTGCTGATCGGCGTCGACCTGGTCAAGGACAGCGATCTCCTGGTACCGGCCTACGACGACGCGCTCGGCGTCACGGCTGCGTTCAACCTGAACCTGCTGCTGCACCTGAACCGCTTGCTCGGCGCCGACTTCGCGGTTCGTGACTGGCGCCACGTGGCCCTGTTCAACACCGAGCACTCGCGCATCGAGATGCATCTCGAGGCGCGGCATTCCCTCACTGTGCATTGGACAGGCGCAGAGCGCCATTTCCCGCAAGGCCAGCGCCTGCACACCGAAAATTCATACAAGTACGGCACGGATTCGTTCGCCGCCTTGCTGCGCAGTGCCGGGTTCACCTCGACGCAGCACTGGACCGACCCGAATCGCTGGTTCGCGGTGTTCTGGGCGAGTGCTTGACTCTGGAGTCTGACCGGCTCCTACCGCCCCGTCATTGCATCGGGAGCCGCGGCAGCCGCTTGCCACGGAGCCATGTTGAGCGCCTGCGTCGCGGGCGTGGCGCTCAGCGTCGTCACTGCGCTCAGACCGAACTCGATGCTCGCACCCGCCGCGCGATAGCGCCATTGTGTCTGGCTGCGCCAGGCTCCTGCGCTTGCGATGTTGCGTTCGACATCGAGAAGGATGCGCGCTCCGCCGGCGTTCTCGCGCGCCAGCATTTCGGCCGTCGCCAGCCGCAGTTGCGGGCCGCTGATCCGTTGCGCCCAGACGCTGCAATGTTGGTCTTGCGCGATCACGAGCAGCACGCGCCCCTGCGAGCCGGGTGCCGCCAGCACATTCCCGGGCCGGCCCTCGAGCAATTCATGGGCAGACGCGCTGAACGCATCGAGGGGTTCGAAGCCCTGGGTCAAGGCCCAGTCGACGGCTGCCTCGGCCTGCCCGGCGCTGCCCAGGCAGGCTTGCTGGAAGATGCTCGCCACGCCTTGCGGTGTGCGCCAGGACTGCGGATCGTCGGGAAAGACCTGGCCTTGCCCGAGCGTTGCACCGGCCCACGCCAGCAATGGCGCTGCGGCACTGCCTGGCCACCAACGCGAAAGCCACATTCGCCGCACGATGCCTGCGCACATCTTCAAGGCGAGCCGATGCGCGCCGGGTTCGGGCCGGGCGCAGGCTTCAAACGCGCTGCGCCACCCAATCGCGCACCGAGGCGAGCGCGGCACCGAGCTTGGCCGGCTCGGTGCCGCCTGCCATGGCCATATCGGGCTTGCCGCCGCCTTTGCCGCCGACCTGTTGCGCGACGAAGTTCACCAGCTCGCCGGCCTTCACCCTGGAGACGGCGTTGCTCGTCACGCCTGCCGCGAGCTGCACCCGGCCGCCCTCGACCGTGGCCAGAACGATGACCGCCGTCTTGAGCTTGTCTTTGAGCTTGTCCAGGGTTTCGCGCAGGGTTTTCGCGTCGGCGCCGTCGAGCCGCGCGGCCAATACTTTCAAGCCGCCCACATCCACAGCGGCCGCGAGCAATTCGTCGCCGTGCGCGGATGCGAATTTTCCCTTCACGGCAGCGAGCTCCTTGTCGAGCGAACGCACATGGTCGAGCACCTGGCTCAATCGCGCCGGCACCTCGGCGGGCGCCGCCCTCAGACTCGCGGCAACGCCCATGAGCAAAGCCTCGAGCGATTGCACATAGGCCAGCGCGTTGTCGCCGCTCACGGCCTCGACGCGCCGCACTCCCGCCGCCACGCCGCTCTCGGCGACGATCTTGAACAGGCCGATGTCGCCGCTGCGCGCCACATGGGTGCCGCCGCACAGCTCGCGGCTGCTGCCGATGTCGAGCACGCGCACCTCGTCGCCGTACTTCTCGCCGAACAGCATCATCGCGCCCGTTTGTTGCGCTTCGGCCAGGCCCATCACACGCGCTTGCGTCGCGGTGTTGGCGAGGATTTCGGCGTTCACGATGCGCTCCACCCCGGCAATCTGCTCAGCCGTCACCGGCGCGTGGTGAGCGAAGTCGAAACGCGTGCGCTGCGCATTCACGAGCGAACCCTTTTGCTGCACATGGCCGCCCAGCACTTCGCGCAGCGCCTTGTGCATCAAGTGGGTGACACTGTGGTTGCGCATGGTCTTGATGCGCGTTTCGGCATCGACGCGCGCAACGAAGACATCGTTCAATTCGACTTCGCCCTCGACGATCCGCCCCGTATGGCCTGCCACATTGGCCTGCACCTTGACCGTATCGTGGACGAGCACGCGCGAGCGCGCGTTGCGCAGCTCGCCGCTGTCGCCGACCTGGCCGCCGGCCTCACTGTAGAACGGCGTGTGGTCGAGCACGATCACCACGTCGTCACCGGCGCGCGCACAGGCCACCGGCGCGCCGTCGATGTACAGGGCTGTCACCTTGCTGTGTTCGCACACCAGATGTTCATAGCCGTGGAAGGCGGTGGCCGCGCCATCGTAGTCCAGGCCTTGCGCCATCTTGAACTTGCCTGCGGCGCGCGCCTGCTCGCGCTGGCGGCTCATGGCGGCTTCAAACCCCGCCGAGTCGACCGTCACATCGCGTTCGCGGCACACGTCAGCGGTGAGGTCGAGCGGGAAACCGTAGGTGTCGTGCAGCTTGAAAGCGGTGTCACCGGCAATGGTTTTCGCCCCGCCGGCGAGCGCGGCCTCGAGGATTTCCATGCCGTTGGCAATGGTCTGGAAGAAGCGCTCCTCCTCCTGCTTCAACACCTCGGTAATGCGCGCACGCTCGCGCCTGAGCTCGGGATACGCCTCGCCCATTTCCGCGGCGAGCGGCGCGACCAGTGTGTAGAAAAATGGCCTTCGCGCACCGAGCTTGTAGCCATGGCGGATGGCGCGGCGCGATATCCTGCGCAACACATAGCCGCGCCCTTCATTGCCCGGGATCACGCCATCGGCGACGGTGAAGGTGCAGGCACGGATGTGGTCGGCGATGACTTTCAACGAAGGTGAGTCTCGGTCACTCTGGCCGGCACCCGCCGCGTCGACCGCCGCTTTCGCCGCAGCGAGCAAATTGACGAAAGTATCGATCTCGTAGTTGCTGTGCACATGCTGGAGCACCGCCGCCAGCCGCTCCAGGCCCATGCCGGTGTCCACGCTGGGTTTGGGCAATTTGTGCATCACGCCGCTGTCGTCGCGGTTGAACTGCATGAACACGTTGTTCCAGATCTCGATGTAGCGGTCGCCGTCCTGTTCTGCGCTGCCCGGCGGCCCGCCTTCGACTTCGGGGCCGTGGTCGTAGAAGATCTCGGTGCAGGGCCCGCACGGCCCGGTGTCACCCATCATCCAGAAGTTGTCGGAGGCGAAGCGCGCGCCCTTGTTGTCGCCGATGCGAACGATGCGCTCGGCCGGCACACCCACCATCTTGTTCCAGATGTCATAGGCCTCGTCGTCTTCGGCATAGACCGTGACCCAGAGTTTCTCGGCGGGCAGCTTGTAGACCTCGGTCAGCAATTCCCAGGCGTACTGGATGGCCTGCGACTTGAAGTAATCACCGAACGAGAAGTTGCCGAGCATCTCGAAGAAGGTGTGATGGCGCGCCGTGTAGCCGACGTTTTCGAGGTCGTTGTGCTTGCCGCCGGCACGAATGCATTTCTGCGACGTCACCGCGCGTTTGTAGGGCCGCTTGTCGAAGCCCAGGAACACGTCCTTGAACTGGTTCATGCCGGCATTGGTGAACAGCAGCGTCGGGTCGTCGCCGGGAATCACCGGGCTCGATGCGACGATCGTGTGGCCCTTGGCCTCGAAAAACTTCAGGAACTGGCTGCGGATCTCGGAGGCTTTCATGCCGGCGTGCTTTCGATGGCTCGCAATCGGCAGCACCCCTTGCCAAGGCGCGCGAATGCTTGATATTTGTTTGATTTTTCGAGGCGGCTGATTATAGGTGGGCACCCTCGCAGGCCGCGCCCCATGGCCCTGCAAAGCGGCTCGCGCTGCACCTCGGACTTATCATCGCGTGCTCGATTTGCTCGCTGCACACCCTGATGGAGCCCACGCCATGGACATGAAAACCTCACCGCTCGCCACCCTCAACGACCCCGCCCTGCTCAAGACCGATGCGCTGATCAATGGTGAATGGGTTGCTGCGTCGTCGCGCTTCGCCGTCAACGACCCGGCCACCGGCACCCGGCTCGCCGACGTCGCCAATCTCGGCGCCACGCAGACCCAAGCCGCCCTGCTTGCGGCGAACAAGGCTTGGCCTGCCTGGCGCGCCAAGACCGCAAAGGAGCGTGGCGCGTGTCTGATGAAGTGGTTCCACCTCCTTCACCAGCACGCCGACGACCTGGCGCGCATCATGACGGCCGAACAGGGCAAGCCGCTCGCCGAAGCCAAGGGCGAGGTCGGCTACGGCGCCAGTTTCATCGAATGGTTTGCCGAAGAAGGCAAGCGCATCTACGGCGAAACGATTCCCACCACCGACAACAACAAGCGCTACCTCGTCATCAAGCAGGCGATGGGCGTGTGCGCGGCGATCACGCCGTGGAATTTTCCGATCGCGATGATCACGCGCAAGGTCGCCCCTGCACTGGCCGCGGGCTGCACGGTGGTCATCAAACCTGCCGAGCAGACACCTCTGTCGGCGCTGGCGGTGGCCGAACTCGCGCAGCGTGCCGGCATGCCCGCGGGCGTGCTGAACGTCATCACGGCCGATGCCGACAAGTCCATCGCGGTGGGCAAAGTGCTGTGCGCGAGCGAACTCGTGCGCCACCTGTCGTTCACGGGTTCCACCGAGGTCGGGCGCATCCTCGCCGCGCAGTGCGCGCCGACGATCAAGAAACTCTCGCTCGAACTCGGCGGCAATGCCCCCTTCATCGTCTTCGACGACGCCGACATCGACAGCGCCGTCGAAGGCGCGATGACAGCCAAGTACCGCAACGCCGGCCAGACCTGCGTCTGCGCGAATCGCCTGTATGTGCAGGAGGGCGTGTACGACGCCTTCGTCGAGAAACTCACAGCCAAGGCCAAGGCGATCAAACTCGGCAACGGCTTCGAAGCCGGCGTCAATCAAGGCCCGATGATCGACGACCAGGCGATCACCAAGATCGAGCGCCATGTCGCCGACGCGCTCGCCAAGGGCGCCAAAGTGCTGACGGGAGGCACGCGCCAGGGCAAGCGCTTTTACGAGCCGACCGTGCTCACCGGCGCGACCAGCGACATGCTGTGCGCGCGCGAAGAAACCTTCGGCCCGGTGGCGCCTGTGTTCAAGTTCAAGACCGAGGCCGAAGCCGTGGCCCTGGCCAACGCCACCGAGTTCGGCCTGGCGAGCTACTTCTACAGCCGCGACATCGGACGCATCTTTCGCGTCGGCGAAGCGCTCGAGTACGGCATGGTCGGAGTCAACACCGGCTTGATTTCAACCGCCGAAGTGCCCTTCGGCGGCGTCAAACAATCGGGCCTGGGGCGCGAGGGTGCGCACCAGGGAATCGACGACTACGTGGAGATCAAGTACCTGTGCATCGCCGACATTCTTAAGTGAGTTTCGTGCGCTTCCTGAGCCACCGGTTCGTCGCGCTGCTGGGCTTGTGCTTGTTCAATGCGGCGCACGCTGCGCCCTGGACCGCAGGCCTGGCCAACGGCCAGGTACTGAATATCGTCGAAGGTGCAACGGCGACGGGCAGCGGCTACTTCCTCGAGCGGCGTTTCGCCGCGGGCCAGCGCGACCCGCAGTTCGGCAGCGGCGGGCGCACCTTCTTCACGATGGGCAACAACAACAACCCGCCGGCCACGCTGCAGGTCGACCCTGCCGGGCGCGTTCTGGTCAGCGGCACGGCCATGACCGGCGACGGCCGCAGCGTCGCGGTCATTTTGCGCTTCCTGCCTGACGGCCAGTTCGACCCGGCCTGGGGCCAACAGGGGCGCAGCCTCGTCGAGGTCGCGCGAGGCGACGCCATCGCCGCCGACACCTTGCCCTTGGCCGACGGGCAGACACTCGTCGTCGGTACGATCGAAGACGAACAAAACGAATACGCAGCGATCTGGCGGTTCACCGAAGCCGGCCGGCTCGACACGGCGTTCGGCAGCGCCGGTCTGATGCTTGCCGCAGCGCTGCCGCAATCGCAGGGCCTTTCGATTCAGAGCAGCGACGACGGCAGCTTGCAGATCGCATTGCAAGTCGGGCGAAACGACAAGGTCTGGCTCGAGGTGCACCGCTGGCAGGCCGGTGCTGCGGGGCCGGTCCGCGTTGCGCGCCAGGAGTTCCCTGAGGAATGGGTGGGTCCCGCGCTATTGACGCGGCGCGGTGCCGGCTGGGTCTGGGCCGATGCCGCGCAGCCCCAGACAGCGCCGCTGGAACTGGTGGCCGCAGCGCCCGCGTCGTTGTGGACCGTCGCGACGCTCGCAGCGCCCGCTCCGCGCGGCGATGCCACGCCGCCCGCAGGCCACGCAGCGGTGAACCCGTTCAACGAAGCGGGAGCCGCCATTTCCCCAGCGGCAGCGATCACGCTCGACGACCTCGCCTGGCCGGGACTGCCGTTGGCTGCACTCACCTTGCTGGCAGGTGTGTTGTGGTGGTGGTGGCGCCGTGGCTGAGCCCGGCCACGAAGGCTCTGAGGAGCCTTCGTGCCTGGCGAAGAGTCCGAGCTCAGCGCCAGGCCGTTACGCCGCGACCGCCTCTCCCCAGTAGTGGTAGCACAGGATCCTCGGGCCCGGAATATAGCGAGATCGCAGGTCCGGCTTGAAGCCGGCTTGTTCAAGCAATGCCGGAATGTCTCGGTTCAACAAGCAGCCGCCGGCAAGCTTCATCCAGTAGGGCTGAAGACGGGTTTGCCACTTCAGCACATTCGCGTCAGGCGCGCGCCCATGCTCGGAGAACAGCAGTTTTCCGCCTGGCACCAGGGCTCGCCGCATCTCCTTGAGCGCCGCAACCGGATCGGAAATCGTGCAAAGGGTATAGGTGCTGACCACGGTGTCGAAGCTGGCGTCGGCGACGGGGAGTCGTTCCGCAGAGACTGCGACGAGTTCGACTTCAATGCCCGCCTGGCGACTGCGCCTGAGCGCGAGCCTGTGCATTTGCATTGCCGGGTCGACACCGACGATCGATTCGACCCGCGCTCGGTCATAAAACCGCATGTTCTGGCCCGTCCCGATGCCGACTTCCAATACCTTGCCCTTCGCGAGCGGAATGACCTTCATGCGTTGCTTGCGTATGGGCTTCGTGCCGCACGCCAGATCCAGAAGATACGGGAGGATGTTTCGCTCGTACCAAGTGTCGGACATCGGACCTCCTGGGCATTCGCTCAAGGCTTGGCCGTCACCGCGTAGAAGGGCATCGCGACCCACTTCGGACGCCGGTTGGGCGTCGCGCGATTCAAAGCGCCGCCTCCTTGACCGATGCGCCGTTCTCGATGAGCAGCAGCCTCAACACCGAACGGTGACAGTGTTCTTCGTCTTCGCAGTAGCAACCCACGGAAAAATTCGTTTCGTGAGAAAGCGCGGCAAGCAGCGCGATGGCATGTTTGTTCTCCGGCCCGGCCATTTCCGCGCGGTATTTTCTTTTGAATGCGCCCCACTGCGCTGCAGTGGTGGCTGCTTGGCCGAGTTTCATGGTTTCCAGGCTTGGCGCCAGATTGGGGAACCAGACGTCGTACCAGTTGCGCGATGCGAACTCGGTCTTTGCAACCCCGCGCGGCGGGCGGCGAACCGTACCCACGCGCAAGCCTTCGCCTTCTGCTCTGGGACTACCGAGGCGAACGACTCGCACGACCATGGCCGGTTCCTTGCCCGGACGCCCAACGAATGAGTTCAGCCGCCGCCGGAAGCGGTCCGCTGCAAGCAATGGCTAGGCGTCTGCGTGATGTGAATGACCTGGTGCTACGCGCGTTTCAGCGCCGTGACTTCGATTTCGATCTTCATGCGTGGATCGGCCAGACCGGCAGAAATCATCGTCGCCGCGGGACGTACCTCACCGAAGGCCTTGCGCAGCACGGGCCAGCATTGCTCGAACTCGTTGCCCTGCGGCAAGATATAGGTGACTCGCACGACATCGGTCAGGCTCGAGTCGGCCTGCCGCAACGCGGCCTCGATATTCTTCAGGCACTGTTCGGTCTGCTCGACCAAGCTCTCGGAGATCGACATCGCGCTGTAGTCAAAGCCCGTCGTGCCCGAGACGAAAACCCAGTCTCCGACGACCACGGCGCGCGAGTAGCCGATCTGCTCTTCGAAGCGAGAGCCTGAGCTGATGAGTGTTCTGTTCATTGAGCCCCAGTGCCCGAGTGATTGCGTGCAGTTGCCAGCCATCCTCACTCGGAAAAGGCAAAGCCGAGGCTGATAGCGACCCAGGACTTGCCATTGTCAGCATAACCGGCGCTCTGGCTGACGCGGTCTTTGCCGACCACGACGCCGAGCTGAAACTCGTTCTTGACCTGGCCGATAAATCCGTAGCCATAGCTGAAGCCAGCCAGGTTCTGAGTCGTGGTCGTGCCATTGACGACCTGGTCAACGGCTATCGCCGACCCCCCCAGGAAACCGACAAACTTGAGTCCGAGCCCGATCGTATTGCGGTCGAAGCGGTAACCAAGGTAGGGACCGACCGTGCTGCCTCCCTTGAACTCCTTGGATCCGGAATAGTGGTACTTGAAGGGCACCACCAAGGCCCCGTAGGTCAGGCCGAAGCGATCCGGAATATAGCTGTCCAGAGTCTGTTTAGCAATATTGATCCCCACGGTCTTCGGCACGGTCTTGGACGTGTCCTTGCAGTCGGTCACATCGCCGAAGACCTTGCCGATTCGCACTGAGATGTCGCCCGTGTTCTTGCCACTGCCCAGGCCCTGCAGCGTCGTGTTGGCAGGGATGCACACCGTCTTGCCACCGGCATCGCTGTCGAGCGTCGCGGTGATATCGACTGGAAAGCTGATGCGGTCGCCCCTGTAGTTCTTTTCGTCGTTGGGCGCTGCTTGCGCCCCTGCAGAAAGGGCTATGAGCAGGGTTGCGAGGCCGCGCAACGATGTCAGCGTCTTCTTATCGATCTTCATGGTTTGCTCCTGATCGGGCTGACGCCGTGACCGGGGAAACGGCGAGCCCACTTCACCTGTGATGCCGGTCGAGCCTATCGCTTCACCAAAGGAATGTCATCCTCAATTTTGTGGAGGCACCTGAGTGCACGCGCTGGCCCGGCATCGCCGCGCTCAGCGTTCGCCCGAAGCGCGCGCCTCGACGGCCAGGACCGCCGCCTCGACGCGCGAGCTCAGGTTCAACTTGGACAGGATATGGCGCACATGCAACTTCACGGTGTCGTGGCTGATGTCCAGCGAACGCGCGATCGCCTTGTTGCTTTCGCCGCGCGCGAGGTGGTCCAGGATCTGGCGCTCGCGCTCGGTCAGCGAATCCAGCAAGCCCTTGCGGTCGCTGCCCTTGGCGCCGGTTTGAAGCATTTGTGCGAGCTTCATCGTCATCGCCGGCGCCACGGTGAGTTCGCCGCGGGCGACGCGTTCGATCGCCGCGATCACCTCTTCGGGTTCCATGTCCTTGAGCAGGTAGCCCCGAACCCCGGCGCGCAGCGCCGCGGCGAGGTCGGTTTCGGAATCGCTCATGGTCAGAACCATGGCCGGCGTGTCGCAGCCTTGCGCGCGCAGCTGTCGCAGCAAGGTCAGGCCATCGGTCGTGGGCATGCGCAGGTCCAGCACGAGCAGGTCGGGCTGATGCTCCTTCAGGGCACCGGCCACCTGTTCCGGGTCGCCCAGGGCGGCCACGACGCGAATGTTGCCCCGGTGGTGCAGCAAGTCGGTCAAGCCGTTGCGGCACAAGGCATGATCGTCCACCAGGACGACACGCAGGCTTGCGGCGTTCATGGCGCCCTCCCCGGCGCGCATCGCGGGAAGAACACCCTGATGCGCGTGCCGCCGCCCTGGCGCGCACCGGTCTCGATCCCGCCGCCCAGGCGCTGGGCTCGCTCGCGCATGATGTCCATGCCGAAGTGCGACAGGGGCGGTTCCTGCGTCACTGCGGCCAGGCCCACGCCGTCGTCTTCGACGACGAGGTCGATCCGCTCGGCGTGCTGTTCGATCTTCAGCCAGGCATGCTGCGCCCCGGCATGCTTGGCGATGTTGGCCAGCGCCTCCTGCACGATTCGCAACACCTGCGACTCCTGGCCCGCCGGCAGCTGCAGCTCGGGAGCGCCATCCTCGAAGATCAGGTCGACCTGGG
>JBAQUQ010000382.1:0-8151 GCA_049297615.1 Burkholderiaceae bacterium | reverse complement strand
TTCCCGTCACGCGCGCCTTCCATGATGGCCGCGCTGATCAGCGCCACTGCTTCGGGGTAATTGAGCTTCAGGCCGCGCCCGCGGCGCCGTTCGGCGAGCAGGGCCGCGGTGAAGATCAAGAGCTTGTCTTTCTCGCGCGGAGTCAGTTCCATGGGGCTTGGTTCGCGGGCAAGTCGCGGCGCGCATCTTAGCGCCCGTCGCCGCCTTCGCTTGCAATCGCGATGCCACTGATGCGTGCGTTGACGGCTCGCCGCGAACTCAAATGGTGCGATCCGCGCACGAAAGCATGCATGCCAAGCGCGTTTCCCCGAGCGCTGCGAGCAGGCACTGGCACAAGGCTTGCAGAACAGGGCGTTGACGAGATCGCTTCTCGCCACCGGCCCAACCATCCCCATCCGAAACGGAGACTACCAATGAAACGTCGTCATGCCTTGCGTTCCGTGAGTGCCGCCCTGGCTGCCTGCGGTGCGCTTTCCCTTACCTCGTTCACTGCGCTCGCTGCAGACACCATCAAGGTCGGCATCCTGCACTCGCTGTCGGGAACGATGGCGATCTCCGAGACGGTGCTGAAAGACGTGGCGCTGATGACGATCGAGGAGATCAATGCCAAGGGCGGCGTGCTCGGCAGGAAGCTCGAGCCCGTGGTCGTCGACCCGGCGTCGAATTGGCCGCTGTTTGCCGAAAAGGCCAAGCAGTTGATTGGCCAGGACAAGGTCGCGGTGATGTTCGGCTGCTGGACCAGTGTGTCGCGCAAGTCGGTGCTGCCGGTTGTCGAAGAGCTCAACGGCCTGCTGTTCTACCCCGTCCAGTACGAGGGTGAAGAACTCAGCAAGAACGTGTTCTACACCGGCGCAGCGCCGAACCAGCAGGCGATTCCTGCGGTGGAATACCTGATGAGCAAAGACGGCGGCGGCGCGAAGCGCTTCGTATTGCTCGGCACCGACTACGTCTATCCACGTACCACGAACAAGATCCTGCGCGCCTTCCTCAAGAGCAAGGGCATCGCCGACAAAGACATCGACGAGAAGTACACGCCGTTCGGCCACAGCGATTACCAGACCATCGTCGCCGACGTGAAGAAGTTCTCCGCAGGCGGCAAGACCGCCGTGATCTCCACGATCAATGGCGACTCGAACGTGCCGTTCTACAAGGAGCTCGGCAACCAGGGCCTGAAGGCGACGGACGTTCCCGTCGTCGCTTTCTCGGTGGGTGAAGAAGAGCTGCGCGGCGTCGACACCAAGCCCCTGGTCGGGCATTTGGCCGCCTGGAACTACTTCATGAGCCTGAAGAACCCGACGAATGACGCGTTCAAGAAGCAATGGGCCGACTACGCCAAGGCGAAGAAGCTGCCCGGCGCCGACAGGCCGCTGACGAACGACCCGATGGAAGCCACCTACATCGGCATCCACATGTGGAAGCAGGCGGTCGAGAAGGCCAAGAGCACCGACACCGACAAGGTCATCGCCGCGATGGCCGGCCAGACCTTCAAGGCGCCGGGCGGAATGATCTCGACGATGGACGCGAAGAACCACCACCTGCACAAGCCGGTGTTCATCGGCGAAGTGAAGGCCGACGGCCAGTTCAACGTCGTGTGGAAGACCCCCGCGCCGGTCAAGGCCAAGCCCTGGAGCCCCTACATCGACGGCAACGACAAGAAGAAAGACGAGCCCGAGAAGAAGTAAGCTCGGCTGCGTCATCCCGGCGAACGCCGGGGTCCATTCGCGAAAGCGCGCTGAACGTTGCGAAAGCACGTCCCCCGCGTGTTGTGGATCCCGGCTTGCGCCGGGATGACTGTTTCTGGACCGCCTGTATGCTCGACCGTGAAAGCCATGCCGCCTGCGTTCCGATCTTTGCTGCACTGCTGCTGTCTCACCCTCCTGCTCAGCGCGGGTGGTGCGGCTCGGGCGCTCACGCCCGAGCAAGTGCGCGCCATGACGATCGGAGACAGCGACGAGCGCGCCGCAGCGATCGCGGCGACCGCGGCCGGTGGTGACCCCAAGGCGCTCGAGTTTTTCCAGGCCTTGCTCGCTGACGAGGTCAAAACCCTGGGCGAGGCCGTCTTCATCGTGCGCGATGCTCAGGCCCAGGACGCCGCTTCGGGGGCGCCGATGACCCTGCCCGAAGGCGCGGAAGACGTGATCAACAGCAATCGGCTGCGACGTGAACTCGAGACCGCGCTGGCGTCGCTGAAATTGTTCTCGCCCGACCTGGCGCAGCGCGCCAGCGCGGTGAAGGAACTGCGCGACGGCGTCGACGAAGCGCTCCTGCCCTTGATCGCCAAGGCCATCAGCGCCGAGACCGACAGCGAACTCAAGTCCGCGCTGGAACTGCTGCGCGCCAACATCCACATCTCGAGCGCCGACAAGGCGCAGCGCCTGGCCGCGGCGAAAGCCCTGGCCGGCAGCGCGCACGGCGCGACCAAGACCTTGCTCCTGGACAGGCTCAAGCCGGCCGGCAGCGGTGGGGAAGGCGACGCCGAAGTTCGCGCACAGCTCGGCGTCGCGCTGTCCGCCATCGAAACGCGACTGGCCTGGGGTGAGCGCCTGGGCGTCGTTTTCACCGGGGCCAGCCTGGGCTCGATCCTGCTTCTGGTGGCATTGGGATTGGCCATCACCTACGGGCTGATGGGCGTCATCAATATGGCGCACGGCGAGCTGATGATGATCGGCGCCTATGCCACCTGGATCGTGCAGAACCTCTGGCGTTCGCTCTGGCCGGGCGCTTTCGATGCCTACATCCTGGCGGCGATCCCGCTGTCCTTCCTCGCCGCCGCGCTGGTGGGCGCTGCCATGGAGCGCAGCGTGATTCGCTGGCTGTACGGCCGGCCGCTCGAGACCTTGCTCGCCACCTGGGGCATCAGCCTGGTGTTGATGCAGACCGTGCGCTCCTTGTTCGGTGCGCAAAACGTGCAGGTCGAAAACCCGGCGTGGCTCTCCGGCGGCGTCGACGTGCTGAGCAACCTGACCTTGCCCTACAACCGCATCGCGATCATCGTCTTTGCCGCGCTCGCGCTCGGCGCGGTCGCGCTGCTGATCGCCAAGACGCGACTCGGCCTGTTCGTGCGCGGCGTGACGCAGAACCGCTCGATGGCGGCATGCATGGGCGTGAACACGGCGCGCGTGGACACCTATGCCTTCGCGCTGGGATCCGGGATCGCCGGCATCGCCGGGTGTGCGCTGTCCCAGGTCGGCAATGTCGGGCCGGATCTGGGGCAGGGCTATATCGTCGACTCGTTCATGGTCGTCGTGCTCGGAGGCGTCGGCCAGCTCGCCGGAACGGTCTACGCTGCGCTGGGACTGGGCGTGCTGAACAAGCTGCTCGAAGGCTGGGCCGGCGCCGTGCTCGCCAAGATCATGGTGCTCGTCTTCATCGTCATCTTCATCCAGAAGCGCCCGCAGGGCATCTTCGCGATGAAGGGCCGAAGTGCCGAAGCATGAGCGCCGTGTTGCCGCGATACGCCGCGCCGGGCCCCAGGCTGCTCAGCCCGAAAGCCTGGTCCGGCGTCGGGGTCGCGGTCCTGGTCGTCGGCGTGGTGATGCCTGTGCTCAACCTAGTCGTGCCGCAGGGCAACGTCCTGCACGTCAGCGACTACATGGTCGCCCTCGTCGGCAAAATCATGTGCTACGCGATATGCGCGCTGGCGATGGACCTGATCTGGGGCTATAGCGGCATCCTGAGCCTGGGCCATGGCGTGTTCTTCGCCCTCGGCGGTTATGCGATGGGCATGTACCTGATGCGCCAGATCGGGCGCGACGGCAACTACAAGAGCGACTTGCCCGACTTCATGGTCTTCCTCGATTGGAAGGCGCTGCCCTGGCATTGGAGCCTGAGCGATTCGTTCCTGGCGCAAATGCTGCTCGTCGTGCTCGTGCCCGGCTTGCTCGCCTTGGTGTTCGGCTACTTCGCGTTCCGATCGCGCATCAAGGGCGTGTACTTCTCCATCATCACCCAGGCGCTGACGTTTGCGGCGATGCTGCTGTTCTTCCGCAATGAAACGGGATTCGGCGGCAACAACGGCTTCACCGACTTCAAGCGCATCCTGGGCGTACCCATTGCCACCCCGAGCATGCGCATGCTGCTCTTCGTGTTGACGGGCGCGACCCTGATCGGATTCTTCGTCCTGGCGCGCTGGCTCGTGCAAAGCAAGTTCGGCCGCGTGTTGCAGGCGATTCGCGACGCCGAGGGGCGCGTCATGTTCACCGGCTACGACCCGCTGCGCTACAAGCTCACGATCTGGGTGATCTCGGCTGTGATGTGCGGCATCGCCGGAGCGCTGTACGTGCCCCAGGTCGGCATCATCAACCCCAGCGAGATGTCGCCCGCGGCGAGCATCGAAATCGCGATCTGGGCGGCCGTGGGCGGGCGCGGTACCCTGATCGGTCCGATCGTCGGCGCATTCTTCGTCAATGGCGCCAAGAGCTGGTTCACGCAAGCGTTTCCCGAAGTCTGGCTGTACTTCCTCGGCGCGCTGTTCATCGGCGTGACGCTGTTCTTGCCGAGTGGCATCGTCGGTCTGCTGCGCAGGCCCGGTGGCGTCGTCGGCCTGTTGCGCCGCAAGGCCAGGCAGCCATGACACCCGAGCTGATGAAGGCGGGCGCACGGATCCGCGCCGAGCACGCCAAACGCATCGCCGAATCGGCCGGCGCGTCGGGGGGCCGCGAAACGAGCTATGGCCGGGTGCTGCAGCCCGGTGTGGTCGACCTCACGCACGGCGCGATCCTCTACCTCGACGACATCACGGTCAGCTTCGACGGTTTCAAGGCGCTGAACGCCTTGAGCCTGTCCATCGGCGCGGGCGAGCTGCGCTGCATCATCGGTCCGAACGGCGCAGGCAAGACGACCCTGATGGATGTCGTCACCGGCAAGACCCGGCCCGATTCCGGCCGTGCTTACTTCGGCTCGACGATCGACTTGCTGCGCCTGCGCGAGAACACCATCGCGGCCATCGGCATCGGCCGCAAGTTCCAGAGACCCACCGTGTTCGAGCGCTTGAGCGTGTTCGAGAACCTCGAACTGGCCTTGCAGGCAGACCGTGGCGTGCGCGCTTCGATGCTGTTCCGCCTGAGCGGCGAGCAGTTCGAACGCATCGGCGCGACGCTGGAACTCATCAATCTGAAAGACAGCGCGCGGCGCAACGCCGGCGCGCTGAGCCATGGCCAGAAGCAGTGGTTGGAGATCGGCATGCTGCTGATTCAAGACCCGAAGTTGTTGCTGCTCGACGAGCCGGTGGCGGGCATGACGGACGAAGAGACGCAGCGCACGGCCGAGCTCTTCCTCTCGCTCGAAGGCAGCCATTCCCTGGTGGTCGTCGAGCACGACATGAAGTTCATTGCTGCGCTCGCTCAGGGCAAGGTGAACCGGCGCGTGACGGTGTTGCACGAGGGAAGCGTGCTCGCCGAAGGAACGCTGGCCGAGGTGCAGGGCAATGACAAGGTGGTTGAGGTGTACCTTGGGCGCTGATCCAACTCCCATGTTGCGCGTCACCGGAGTCAACCAGTATTACGGCGGCTCGCACATCCTGCGCCAGGTGAGTTTCGAGGCGGAGCTGGGCGAAGTGAGCGTCGTGCTCGGTCGCAACGGCGTGGGCAAGACCACCCTGCTCAAGACCTTGATGGGGGTCGTGCCGCTCAAGACCGGCAGCATTGCCCTGGCCGGTGCCGACATCACCCGCGCCACACCCTACGAGCGCGTGCGCCAGGGCGTGGGCTATGTGCCCCAGGGGCGAGAGATCTTCGGCCGGCTCAGCGTCAAAGAAAATCTGGCGATGGGCCTGGCCTACAAGCCGGCCAGCACGCCCATCCCGGCCGAGCTGTTCGAACTATTCCCTGTGCTCGGGCAGATGCTGCATCGGCGCGGTGGCGATCTCTCCGGCGGCCAGCAGCAGCAGCTCGCCATCGCACGCGCTTTGGCTTCGGCGCCGAAATTGCTGATCCTGGACGAACCCACCGAAGGCATTCAGCCCAATATCATCAAAGACATCGCGCGCGTGATCCGCATGCTGCGCGCACGCAAGACGATGGCGATCGTTCTGGTCGAGCAGTATTACGACTTCGCCGCCGAGCTCGCCGACCAGTACCTCGTCATGGAGCGCGGCGAAATCGTGCAGCGAGGGCGCGGCAAGGACATGCAGGCCGACGCCGTGCGGCAGCGCTTGTCGATCTGAAGGCGTCGGGGTCGCGGCCGTGGCCGTGCCGCCTCAGTGAACCATCGCCAAGGGGCGAGCTTGCACCGGCTAGGCGGAGGCGCCGGCCAAGGCCTGCGAATCCGGCATCTCGACTCCCTGGGCGTCACGGCGACCCTGAGAGTCCAGGCGCAGGGTGATGGCCTCGATCAGCGCATCGCGTTCCTCCTGCAGTGCCTGCAGGTGCTCGACGTGCGGGAAGTAGTCCAGCGTGACCAGGCCCTTGAAATCCACGCCCTTGAACATGGCCTGAAGCTGGCCGGCGTGGTTGAACGATCCGCGCGCGCCGCCGGTGTAGACGAAATGGATATTCACCCCGCGCGCGATCAAGGCCTTCAGGATGCGGCTCGACTCGGTGTGCTCCATCTGCCGGTACTCCAGGCGCGGCATCGCGCCGGCCGGGCCGATATTCGCCGCGGCGACGCGGTAGTCGAGCGGCGCATACATGCCGAGCCAGCGCATCGACAGGCGCGTCGCACGATGCAGTCCGTGGCGCCAGCTCCAGCCCGCCGTGCGATAGCTGAAAGGGTCGATCAGCAGCACCGCGCTCACGCGCGGGTCGCACTCGGCGTAGCGAAACGAATCCTCCGCGCCGGAACACAGGCCGCCGAGCACAAAGCCGCCGTTGCTGCCCGGTCCCAAGCATTCGCTCGTGAAGTCGAGCGCCGCGGCGATCTCCAGCCGGGTACGCTCCTGGAGCGTGCGCCCTGCGTGCGCCTGCCGGCTGTCGCCGATGTCGCCCAGATCGAAGCGCAGGGTCCTGGTTCCTGAGCGTGCCAGGCGCCGCGCGAGTTGCGCATACAGGCGATACGGGCCGAATTTGGGCACCAAGCCGGCACTGACGAGGACACAGACGCGCGCTTGCGATTCACCATGCGGCTCGGTCAGGATCCCCGCGAGCTGGCGTTGCGCTCCGAACTGACAGCAGGTCTCTAACATGGTTCTTGCGTCACCATGGCAGCCAGCGCGCGGCTGATGCCCACGTCGGGCAATACTTCAGACATGCGTGCCACCTCGTTCCACCCGCAGTCGAAATCGAGTTGTGCAACGTGGCTCTGCCCTTTGCTGCCGGCCAGCGCCTGGTACAGGCTGCGCTGCTGCTGCGGCTGCGAGGTGATCAGCCAGTGCGTGGGCAGGGTCCCCGGCGAGGCTGCGAATGCCAGGCTTTGGAGCTGGCGCACAGCGGCCGCCGAGTAAGTGGCGCCGAGCAGTTCCACCGCGGCCAGGGTGGCGCGCGGGGCACGACCCAGGCGCAAGTGTTGCGTGCCCAGCACATAGCGGCGCTGCATCTCGGCCATCTCGGCGTAAAAACCCATGCCCTCGCCGACCGGGTCCCACACGACCAGGCGCGCCAAGTCCGCGCGGCTCAGCGCATTGCTCAGCAGGGTCGCGCCCAGGCGCGCGCCGACGCCCACGATATGGGTCGCCCCGGTGCGACTGCGCAGTTCGCAATGTGCCTGTGCAATGTCGTGCTGCCAGCGTTCACAGCCGGCGTCGACACTCTCGCCCAGCGAATCGCCGCAGCCGAAGTAGTCGAAGCGCAGCACCGGGATGCCCTGGACCGCGAGATGCCGCCCGAGGCGATTCAGGATGAAGTGGCTTCGCACATGTTCATGACCCACCGGGGCGCACACCAGCACGGCTTCGTTGCCGCATTGCGCGGTGGGCCAGTGCAGGGCGCCGTACAGGCTGCGCTGCGCACCGAAGTGGAAGAGTTCGATGCGCTCGACAAGGCTGTTGGGACGTTCACGCGGCGTCGCGGCGCGCACCGGTCTGCCCAGGCGCCGGTCGCAGCTCGAGGCCAATACCTCGAGCGTTTCGCGCAGGACTTCGATGCCCTCGACATCGACACCCAGTTCACGTCTGAGGGCAACGACGAACTCCATGGCATTGAGCGACTGGCCGCCGAGCTCGAAGAAGTTGTCGTCCAGGCCCACGCGGTCCAGATCGAGCGCTCGCCGCCACAGCGC
>JBAQUQ010000381.1:0-4914 GCA_049297615.1 Burkholderiaceae bacterium | reverse complement strand
CTCCTGAGGTGAGACCGCGCCGCGCGCGCTCGGCGCCGACCATCGCGACGCCGTAACCGACGAGTCGATCGAGCCAGACGTCCAGCGCGCGCGCCCCGGCGTTCAGGCGCGGCGCGATGGCGTCGGTGATGTCACGGCCGACGTGCAGGTACACACCCAGCGCAGCGAGCGCGACGGCGAGACGGTGCAGTTCGTCGTCGATGCGTTTCACGCCGAGCTGGCGCTGCAGCACCTTCACGAAGGCCTCGTGCGACGGACGGATGGAACGTTCGATTTCGGCCTGCCACAGCCCGGTGGGCTCGAGCATCTCGCGCATGTGCAGCTTCATGCAGCGCCGCGACAGGTCGCCCTGGCGCAGCGGCTCGATGAACCCGATGAAAAATCCGCGCAATGCCTGCTCCAGCGAGAGCGCCGGGTCGGCGAAACGCGCGATCTCTTCGTCCGGGTCGCCCATGGGCTCGGAGAAGACGGTGCGGTACAGCCCCGCCTTGTCACCGAAGTAGTAGCTGATCGAGGCGACATTGGTGCCCGCGGCTTCGGCGATCTCGCGCGTCGAAGTCTTCGTATAACCCTTGTCGGCGAAAAGCAGCAGCGCCGCGTGCAGCAGACGCGCGCGCGACTGCTCGCCGTCGCTGCGCGGCTGACGGGCGCGCACGCCGGGGGGCTCGAGGGTTCGGGGGGAGGTCATACGGGCAATGCAGCGAAGAGCGCTCAGGGCAAAGACTGTAGCAGGGCCGGATGTCAAGTCAAACAAACGATTGATGTAAGTCGGCAAGCCGGTGCGGCCTTTTCGCCATGCGGCAAGAAGCGGCTCCGCGGGTCCGGCGTGCTCCCGATGCGGCGCGCACGTCGGACGCGGCCCGAGGGCCCGAACATCGGCCACACGCGAGGATTGCAGGCGCCTGCCGTTGCGCCGGGATTTCGGCACGCCTCGCCGGCGTTACGGTTGAAGATTCAGAACTTCGGGCAGGCGGATTTCGGCCAGCGCGGCGCGCGCGGCCTGCGCCTCGCAGTGATTCTCACAAACCCTGGGTGACGACCAGGTGCGACTTCGTGGTTCGCTCGCGCAGGGCGCGCAAAGGAACGTACTCGGGCGACGACCACCAGGCTCTGAAACTTGCCATATCGGGGAACTCGAGGATGACACAACGTTTGGGCGACCACGAACCCTCGAGGACCTCGGTCGCACCCCCTCGCGCCAGGTAGCGCCCACCGTAGGCGGCGATGGTGGCAGGCACTTGCCTGCGATAGTCCTCGTATCCGCTGGCGTCGAGCACCTCGACATCTGCAATCACATACGCGGCCATGTCTGCTTCTCCTTGTCTTTGCCCAGCGTGGCGCGCGAGCCTGCCGGGAGTGTGCACGATTGGGGCGATGGATCTTCATGCCGGAGCGCCGCACTGCACCGCCGGCCCGGGCTCGTGTGCGCGGCCGCGCGAGACGCGCCGCGTGCCTCAGGCGCCGAACGCGAGCACGACGCGCCGCGTCATGGCGGACTTCTTCTCGATCTTCCTGACGACCACCCTGCCCACTTCGGAGGTGTTCGCCACATGCGTGCCGCCGCAGGGCTGCAAGTCGACGTTCTCGATCTCCAGGAGGCGCACGCGGCCGCTGCCTCGCGGCGGCTGCACGCTCATGCTGCGCACCAGCGTCGGGTCGGCGTCGAGCTCGGCATCGGTGATCCAGCGGTGCCGCACCGGGTGCGCCTGCGCCACCAGCCTTGCGATGCCGGCCGTCAGCGCTTCCTTGTCCAGCGGCTCGCTCATGTGAAAGTCCAGGCGCGCGTACTCCGCCGTGATCGAACATCCGTCCACCGGATGCGGCACCAGGGCGCACAGCAGATGTGTTGCCGTGTGAAAACGCATGTGATGGTGACGCCGCTGCCAGTCGATGCGCGCGATCACCGCGTCGCCCGGCCGCAGCTTGTCCAGCGCTTCGGCCTGCTGTGCGGCCGGTACGTGCACGATCGTGCCTGCGCTTTCGCCCTTGCGCGTGTCGGCGATGGCGATGCGCGTTCCGTCGGCGAGCAGCAGTTCGCCCGCATCGCCGGCCTGCCCACCGCCCTGCGGGTAGAACACCGTGCGGTCGAGCTGCACTGCGCGCGCGTCGACCGCGCGGATGCGGGCCGTGCACTCGGTCAGTCGCGAGTCCTCGCGAAACAGCTCTTCGGTGGGTCGTGAAAAGGGTTCGTTGGACACGGGCGCCTCCTCGGGCCAATGTAGCGCAAGGGCCGCCTGCGACCCGCGCGAGCATCTCAAGCCCCGTGTTTGCCCGCCTGCCAGCCGAGCGCGCCGAGGGCACGGCTGGCCACCTCGCAGGCGCGCGTCTCGAGCGTCGTCGCCAGCGTGTCGTTCCAGCGGTTCAGATAACCGAAGAGCGCAATCGTCGCGACGATCTCGACGATCTGGCCGGCGTCGAAGTGTTTTTTCAGCGCGTCGAAGTCTTCGCGCGTCGCGCCGTTGGGAACGAGCGCGGCGTGGTACCCGAGACGCAGCGCGGCGCGTTCGGACGGCGAGAACAGTGCGCTCGTCTCGAAGCTCCACACGGCGCGGATCTTTTCGTCGGAAGCCTTGTAGATGCTCGCCAGATTGCTCATGTGCGCCTGGCAGTAGCGGCAGCCGCTCGCCTGGCTCGTCACCAGGCTGACGAGCATCTTCAGTTCCTCGGGAACCGTGCCCTCGTAGAGCACCGCGCGGTTCAGGTCCATGAAAGCCTGTGCGACAGCCGGCCGGTGCTGCATCGTCAGGATGCTGTTCGGCACGAAACCGCGCGTGTTCTGGTAGTGCTCGAAACGCTCGTGAAACTGCGGGTTCGCTTCCCGGGGAAGCGGGTCGACGTGGGGCATGGTGTTGTTGCGAGCAGTGCTCGTGGCCGATCGTGGGTCGAGAAGGAATACGGCAATTCTGCGCCGCTTGTCGGTGCAGCGCAGGGGCCATCGAAAATTGCCCGGCTCCCGAGGGCAAGTCGGGCGAAGGCGATTCGCGCCGCACTCGGCTCCTGCCGGAGCTCAGGCCTGTCGACCAGTAGGATCGCGGCTGCTGCCGGTGCTCTGCCCGGCGCGTCGGTCGCAGGAGGTTCAAGATGCCATCCACCCCATCGGCTTTTCAGCTGCACGTTCCCGACCACGCGATCGCCGACCTGCGCGAACGCCTCGCGCGCACGCGCTTTCCCGACCAGGCGCCCGGCCAAGCGTGGGCCTACGGATCGGACGTCAAGTACCTGAAGCAGCTGGTGGCCTACTGGCAGAACGGCTTCGACTGGCGCGCCCAGGAAGCCCGCCTGAACGCTTTCCTGCAGTTCAAGGTGGCGCTGCACGGCATCGAGGTGCACTACCTGCATGTCAAAGGCCAGGGGCCGAACCCGACGCCGCTGCTGCTGTCGCACGGCTGGCCGGGTTCGGTGTTCGAATTCCTCGACATCATTGCGCGCCTCACCGATCCGGCGCGCTTCGGCGGCGACCCGGCCGACGCGTTCACGGTGATCGCTCCGTCGCTGCCCGGTTACGGCCTGTCGTTCGCGCCGGGGCAGAAACGATTCAGCCTGGAGATGATCGCCGACTGTTTCGCCGAGCTGATGAGCGGCGTGCTCGGCTACCCGAAATTCGCTGCGCAGGGCGGCGACTGGGGCGCGTTCATCACGTCGCGCCTGGGCGCCGTGCACGCCGACAAGCTGATCGGCATCCACGTCAACCTGCTCACGGTGCAGCGCGATCCGAAGATGCTCGCCCACCCGAGCGCCGAGGAGCAGGTTTTCCTCGCTGAACTCGCGGTCTGGTTGAAGGAGGGCATGGGCTACCAGTGGATCCAGGGGACGCGGCCGCAGACGCTGGCGTTCGGTCTGAACGATTCGCCCGCCGGCCTGGCGGCGTGGATCGTCGACAAATTCCGCGCCTGGTCGGATTGCGGCGGCGTTGTGGAAAGCGTGTTCACGAAGGATCAACTGCTCGCCAACATCAGCCTGTACTGGTTCACCGGCGCGATCGGCGCGTCGTTCTGGCCCTACTACGCGCGCATGCACGGGCCGTGGCCGGTGCCCGACGGCAGCGTGAAGGTGCCGATGGGTTACGCCGCGTTCCCGCGCGAGATCCTGCGGCCGCCGCGCTCGGTGGCCGGGCGCGTGTACACCGACATCCGGCGCTGGACGGTGATGCCCAGGGGTGGGCATTTTGCGGCGATGGAGCAACCCGAGGCGCTGGCGCGCGAGATCGTCGAGTTCTTTCGGCCGTTGCGGCCGCACGGCGAGAGTTCGGCTACCGCGTGAAACGCAACACCCCGTCGTCGATCGCGCCGAAGCGCATCGCGATCACGTCGCTCAGATAGTTCTGGTTCAGCTTCCAGGGTTTGACCGCGCCCTGTTTGGGCAACAGATGGGCGGCGCGCTGGAAGTAGCCTGAGGAGAAGTCGACCCACGGCAACAAGGCCAGGTCGTCGCCGACCGGCGGCACGAGGCACTGGCGCGCGCCGGTCTTGCGCATATGGCTCAGCAACCGGCACACGTACTCGGCCGTCAGGTCGGCTTTCAGCGTCCACGACGCGTTCGTGTAGCCGAAGGTGTTCGCCAGGTTGGGCACGCCGGTGGCCATCACGCCCTTGTAGTTGACGCTGCGCGCGGGCTGCACCGCCTGACCGTCGACGCTCAGTCGGGCATTGCCCAACATGCTCAGTTTCAGCCCGGTGGCGCTGACGACGATGTCGGCGTCGAGCTTCGCACCCGACTTCAGCATCACGCCGGCGGCGGTGAACGCCTCGATATGGTCGGTGACGACCGAAGCGCGCCCGCTCTTGACGGCCTCGAAGAAATCGCCGTCGGGCACCAGGCACAGGCGCTGCTCCCAGGGGTTGTAGCGCGGCGTGAAGTGGGTCGCGATGTCGGCGCCGGGCCCGAGCGCGCGGCGCACGCCGCGCAGCAGCAGCG
>JBAQUQ010000380.1:0-4711 GCA_049297615.1 Burkholderiaceae bacterium | reverse complement strand
TGGCCATGCTCTGCCCGACCCAGCCCGCGCTGGCCAACGCCCCGACGCCGGCGGCCACTGCGCCGCGCAACATGCCGCGCCGAGACGGGTTCTCGGCGCCAGGGCGCAGCGCCGACGCTTCGCCGTTGGCGTCGACGGCGACGTTGATTCGACCCTTGGGGTCGCAGTACTGGCAGCGCATATGGTAGGAATGGGTGCACGCGGTCATCGAGTCTCCAGTAGCCGGCCCCGGCCGGCGAGTCGTCGCCAACGAGAGTTTGGCGCGGGAGAGAGCGATAGCATTTCCCGTTCCACCGCCGACGGCCGCGGGCGCAAGGCGAATCTTGCTGGATCGCGCGCCGCAGGCGGCAGCGCGCACACTCACGGTGCGCCGTGCGATCGTTGTGGTGCGATGTAGGCGCGCCAGCCGCCCAGCTCGGTGATTTCGCGCTGGCCCTCGCACAGAAAGGGTTCGCCCAGAACGCCGAGCACGATCGAGCCGTCTTTCAGGACAACCTTGCCGATGCACAGCCCGGGGGGCTCGTTGAGGAGGATCGTCGCCAGGCCGGCGAGCGGCACGTCCCAGATTTCGAGGGCGACATTCGTGCCCGCGCCGGGCGTGCGCAGCATCGCGGGGTGCCGGTCGCCGATCGACCAGAGGCGATAACACGCGTCGGTCTGGTCCTCGCGCACGAAGCTCGCGCCGACGCCGAGCAGGTTCGGGTTGAGTTCGAGCCCGCGCATCAGGGTGCCGTTCACGGCCAACAAGGTTTTTTCCATTCTCGTTTCACTCCTGCCGTCACCCCGGCGCACGCCGGGGCCCACTGCTCGGCCGACATGGCTGTTCCGATTC
The DNA here is from genome assembly GCA_049297615.1 of Burkholderiaceae bacterium. Lineage (GTDB taxonomy): Bacteria > Pseudomonadota > Gammaproteobacteria > Burkholderiales > Burkholderiaceae_C > JAEMQF01. Next base: position 3,879 of record JBAQUQ010000380.1, on the reverse strand, counting down.
AGGCCTCGATCCAGGTGCCGGTCTCGCCGCGCAGCGCACGCGCGATGTTTTGTGCATTCGTGATCACGCCGCGCCCGCCGGCGCGGCCCTTGACGAAGGCGAGCAGGGCCTCGACTTTCGGCCCCATGCTGCCGGCGCCGAAATGACCTTCGGCAGCATAACGTTCGGCCTGCGCAACGCTGATCTTGTCGAGCCAGGTTTGGCCGGGCTGGCCGAAGCGGATCGCCACCCGCGGCACGCCGGTGGGGATCATCAGCAGCTCGGCCTTCATTTGGATCGCCAGCAGGGCCGAGGCGCGGTCTTTGTCGATCACCGCCTCCACGCCGCGCAACTCGCCGCCGCCGACGTCTTCGACCGCGATACCGCCGCCGCCGCAGGCGATGATGACGCTGCCTTCACGCGCCAGGCGTTCGATGAGGGGCGCTTCGATGACGCGCACCGGCTGGGGCGAGGCGATCGTGCGTCGCCAGCCGCGGTCGCCGTCTTGCATCACGCTCCAGCCGAGTTGCGCGGCGAGCAGTTGTGCCACCTCTTGCGTCAGGAACGAGCCGATCGGCTTGTCGGGTTTCGCGAACGCTGCATCGCTGCGATCGACGAGCGTCTGCGTCACCAGGGTCACGACGGGGACGCGCAGGCCCAGCCGCAACAGCGCATTGCCCAGCGCGTTCTGGAACATGAAGCCGATCGCGCCCTGCGTGTCGCCCACGGCATACTGCACCGGCACGGTGGGCACCTGGCCGTCGGCGATCTCGGAGCGACGCAGGATGAAACCCACCTGGGGCCCATTGCCATGCGTGAGCACGACGTTCCAGCCGGCCTGCACCATCGTGGCGACATGCGTGGCGGTCTCGCACACGGCGTCGTACTGGTCGGCCAGGGCCATATGCTGGTCATCGCGGATCAGCGCGTTGCCGCCGACCGCGACGACAGCCAGGGGCTTGCTCATTCGATCACCTCGGTGCAACAGCCCGCAGACCTTCTTGACATACCGTATAAGCAATAGTCACAATAAGATATGTGGCGGATCGACGAGCATCGCCGCGTCGACAAGCAGTTGTCGGCAGCGGTCCCCCAGGAGGTGCTGAAGCGATACGAAAAATGGAAGGACATTGCCATGCTCTCCGGCCCGCAGGGCTTGCGTGCGATCAAGGGGTTTCATGACGAGGCGCTTTCAGGTGCGTGGAGGGGCCATCGATCGTCGAGGTTGGGCCTTCAGTGGCGCGTGATCTATACGGTTGCTGCAGGGGTATTGCTGATTCAAGTGATCGAGCTCACGCCTCACGATTACAGGAGGCGCTGACATGAAAGAGTTTCGTCCAGCCAAGAAGCGCATCGAGGTCACTGTCGGCGAATCGGTGCGAATCGTGCGTGAGCTCCAGGAGCTGACCCAAAGCCAGCTGGCCGAACTGAGCGGAATTCCTCAAGCGACGATTTCCGCCATCGAGAACGGTCGAGTCAATCTGGGGGTCGAGCGCGCGAAAGTTCTGGCCCGAGCGCTGAAGTGCCATCCGGCCGTGCTTGTGTTCCCGAGTTGGGACATCACGCTCGAACGCGCAGCATAAGGGACTCATTCGATCACCTGATCGGCGCGCAGCCGCAGGGCCTGCGGAATCGTGACGCCGAGCGCCTTGGCGGTCTTGAGGTTGATGATCATCTCGAAGCGCGTCGGCTGTTCCACCGGCAGGTCGCCGGCCTTGGCGCCTTTCAGAATCCTGTCGATGAAGGTCGCGGAGTGGCGCCATAGGGCCACGACGTCGATGCCATAGGACATCAGGCCTCCGGCGTTCGAGTTCTCGCGATAGGGGTAGATTGCAGGAATCCGGCTGTGCGCGGCAAGGTCGACTAGCCGTTGCGCGTGGAGGTAGGTGTTAGCGTCCTGCAGCGGGATGAGCGCCTGCGCACCTTGGCGAGCCATCGCAGCAAAGGCAGCGTCGAACTCGGCCGGACCGCGCGCCTCGATTGGCAGGAGCGTAACGCTGAGGACCTGGGCCGCGCTGCGCAACGCCAGCCAGTCGGCCGCGAAGTCGGAGTAGCCTGGGTCCCAGAGCACCGCGACGCGTGCCGCGGCGGGTATCATTTGTTTGAGTAATTCCAGGCGTTTAGCCGACAGCTCCGGCGCAAGGCCTTGCTGCCCGGTGACGTTACCCCCGGGGCGAGCGAGGCTGGCCACGACGCCGGCAGCGACCATGTCGCTGGTGCATGTCGCCACGACAATGGGGATCGTTCGCGTGGCACGCTTGGCAGCGTCGAGTGGTGCCCCGCAGACCGGGACCCAGATGACGTCCGGTTTGAGAGCCACCAATTCGACGGCAAGATCGGCAAGACGTTCGAGTTTGCCGTCAGAGAATCGAACCTCGACTACGAGGTTCTTTCCTTCCACGTAGCCGAGATGATTCAAGCCATCGAAGAAAGCGTTGACATTCGGCAGGTTGCGAAACGTCGACGATGAAACGAGCGAAAGCATTCCGATCCGATGCACCTTTGCGGCCGGCTGGGCGGGCGCCGCCATGGGCAGCGCCAGCATGCAGGCAAGCACGGCAGGAACGAGTGATATGGCTCGCAGGGTCATATCAGTTCTCCACCGCGCGTCGCGCGACCCACGACCCACGAAATGCCGCAGCCTTGTGAAGGACTGGCTTCGGCCCGATGCCGACGTTCGCGCTGGGTCAGCGGCGTGGCACCGTGGCGGCAGGGCGGCGGCGGTGCCCCCGTTCTCCGGCCCACGCTCGCGGACGAGCACCGCGGCCCGCGAAGTGCATCTGCGTCAACGCTTTCGTGGCCCACCAGCGTCGAGGCGACCGCGAATGGGGCCTGCGCCCGGGGGCACCACCACCGCCCTGCGGCACCCAAGGTGGCGCGCCACGTCTTCGCCCACCTCCCCCGTGCCCGGGGCAGGTGGCTCGGGGTGCGGGCGTAGGCCCCATTCGCGGTCGTCCGGACGCAGGCGTGAACCCGACGCCTTCCATCGAGACGCGAGTCGCGGACCAAGACTGCTGCCCCGCGAGCGTGGGCCGGAGAACGTACCCCGGGCCACCTGCCCATGCTCGGTGCTGGCGTGCGCGCAGCGGCGAACGTCAGCTTCGGGCCGAAGCCAGTCCTTCACAAGGTCGCGGCATTTCGTGGGTCGCGCGACGCGCGGTGGAGAACTGAAATGCACGCCGTTTCGCTCGACACCTTTGAGCTGAGCAAATCGTTCGGCGCCGTCACCGCGCTCGACGCGGTGTCGCTCAAGGTGCAGCCCGGCAGTGTGCATGCCTTGCTCGGCGAGAACGGCGCGGGCAAGAGCACGCTCGTGAAGTGCGTGGTCGGTTACTACGCACCCGACGGCGGCGCGGTGCTCGTGGACGGGCGCGAGCAGGCGATCTCCTCGCCCAGCGTCGCACGCCATCTCGGCATCGGCATGGTCTATCAGCATTTCACCGTCGTCCCCGGCATGACGGTGGCGGAAAACCTGTTGCTCGCGCGCGGCAAGCTGCCCGCCGTGATCCGCTGGAGGGCGGTGCGCGCCGAGCTCAGGGCCTTTCTCGCGACGACGCCGTTCAAACTCGATCTGGACGCAACACCCCTCGATCTTTCCGCCGGCGAAAAGCAGAAGCTCGAAATCCTGAAACAGCTCTACCTGAAGCCGCGCGTGCTGATCCTGGACGAGCCGACTTCGGTGCTGACGCCGCAGGAAGCCGATGAAGTGCTGGGGCTGTTGCGCAGCTACGCGCATGGCGGGGGCTGCACCGTCATCCTCATCACGCACAAGTTTCGCGAAGTCACCGAATACGCCGACGACGTGAGCGTGCTGCGCCGCGGCAAGTTGATCGCCAGCCATGCCGTGGCCGACGTGACGCCGGATCGGCTGGCGCAGGAAATGATCGGCCAGGGCAAGGG
>JBAQUQ010000379.1:0-13757 GCA_049297615.1 Burkholderiaceae bacterium | reverse complement strand
CGGTAGTTGTCGCCCCGGTGCTCGGGCAGCGCGACGACGAAACCGGCTTCGACCAGCGTGCGTGCCAGTTCGGCGTGCACCCAGGGCGAGCCGCCGGTGCCGTGCGACACCACCACCAGCCGGCCGTTGCCGCGCACCGGCTCGCCGTCTTCGGCGAGCTGGAAAGTGAACGGACCCCGTTGCACCACGCGCGCTTCACTGCCCGAGGGGTAGAGCAGCGTGATCGGGCCGTCGGGCTCGGTGGCGGCGATCTGGCTCAAGCCGACCGCGGCCGCGGCATGGCTGCCGAACACCGCGAACAGCAGGCTCAGTGCGGCGCGGCGGATGCGGCGCAGCAGCCGAGACGGCCGAAGCGGCGGCGCGGGAATCGAAGCGAAAGTCGGCAATGCATTCATGGAAGTCTCTTCCTCATCGAAGGCCCACGCCCCCGGTGAACACTACGATGCCGACGTCGCCAGCGGCCGTCTCGCCGAACACAGGCCCGCCACGCTCAGGTCTTCATCGCGATAGGCGCGCTCCACCGACATCAGCCGCTGCGGCGAGCGGCCGAGGCGCTCCTCGGCCGGGTCGGGCGGCGCGACCTTCGGCGCAACAAGAGGTGCCAGTTCCGCGCCGTCTTGATCATCGGGGGCGGGCTGGCGCGCGGCCGCGTCCGGCGCAAGCCGTTGCGTCGTTCCCGCTGGAAACAGCTCGGTCGGGCCGAGCTGCAGCAGCTGCCAGGCCACCACCGCGAGCATGAACAGCAGCGCGGCCACATCGATCAGCGCCGTCGTGCCCGAAAGCCGGCCCGTCGACGACGCCAGCCGCACCGCGAGCATCGCCAGCGAGTAGATCACGCCGGTGACGACGATGAACACGCGCAAGCGGCGCCGCCCTTCGACGAGGTCGGCGCGCCACTGCGATGCTGCGGCAAGCATCGTCAGTACCGCGAACAGCAGCGGCACGCCGCGTTGCGCGATCAGCGTCAGCGGGGCCAGCGGAACGAGCGGTGCGATCTCGCCGCCTTGCGCGGCACAGTTCAATCCCGCCAGGCCGGCCACGGTGCACCAGAGCACCGCGTGCCAGGGGCGAAAAGCGAAGTCGTCGTCGAACAGCGCTTTCACGACGCGACAACTTGCACGCACAGTGCCAGGCACAGGGCCACACCCACGCGCGCCGCCTGCAGGCGCGGCCGGTCGCGCCACAACATCGCGGCGACCAGCAGCAACACCGCCAGCAGCATGCCGCGCAGGACGGCGTCGAACGGGGGCAACGCTTGAGACGAGGGGTCGGGCATGCGGGCCGGCGCGTGCAAACCGGCGCACGGCAACAGGCACCGACGCGGCACCGCTGCGGACGTCGATGCTGATCACGGCGGGGCTACCCGGAGTGAGCAACGGCGCCAAGGGCCGAGGTCGGGCAAGAGCGAGCCAGGATGTTCGGGTGTCGGGTTTTGGGGTGTCCGGTCGAACGGCTTTTCACGACCCACTCCTGCCGCTCCAGACCAGCGATACCAGCCGTTCGCGATCAGTCCTCGACGGCCACCAGGGAACGACCAACCGGGCTCGCCCGAATGATCGCATCTACCGCGAAGGCGACGGACGAGCCCGCGCTAGCAAGGTCTGCATTGCATCCCCTGCTGTCGACCAAGGCGGACTTGCCCTCGCCGACAACACACACAGTCGCGCCCGCAGCGCTTCACGCGGACTCTGGTCGATCGCTCCCACGCCAACCGGGTTAACATTGAAACGAATGCTGAAGCCCATGGCCGTACAAAAGCAAAGCGCGTCACTCACCCAGCGCCAGTTCGCATCGGAGGCGGCGCTGGTAGAGAGCTTCGTCGAGAAGCTCGGGCGAGGCAGAACCCGCTACGGACGAGTCGAGGTCGCCACTGAATGGGATCATCGTTCTGGGGCGGTAGATGTTCTGGCGCGGGACGCACATGGTGCACTGTTCGCGTTTGAAGCGAAGCTTGAGAACTGGCGACGCGCGTTCGACCAGGCCTATCGAAACACCGCGTACGCGAACCGCGCGTACGTGTTGTTGCCGCCTGCAGCGGCACAACGCGCTTTGCAAGACAAAGAGCAGTTCCAGTTGAGGGGGATTGGGCTATGTTCCTTCGACGGCCGGGCAATTCGGGTTCTCATCGAGGCGTCGGACCAAGAAGCATTGCTGACGTGGGTACGCGCTCGAGCCCACCAGCACTTCGACACGATCACGAATGAGCGTGATGCCCACGCCCGACTTGCGGCTGGCCGCGGAAGAACTCTGCACGCAGCGCGCGCATAGATTCGTTCGAGAGCTTGGACGAGGTGCGGCCAAGTGTGCATACCTGGTCGAGACTCCGACTGGGTTCGCTGCGCTCAAAATCGCCGCCCTCGGCCACTCACCGGAAAGACTGCTACGCGAAGCGGCTGCCCTGCAGACCTGCGCGCACACGAGCATTGCCACGCTGCTTGAGGCGTTCCCGTACCGGTTCGGGAACATAGGCCTTTGGGTTGTCGTCGAAGAGTATCTGGCCGGTGGCACGCTTCAGGACCGACTTCTGAAGTCGCTTCTGCTCCCAGATGAGGCGCGGTCGATTGGGCTGTGCCTGGCAGACGTGATCAAACACCTGCAGGAAAGACGGCTCGTTCACCGCGACATCAAGCCAGCCAACATCCTGTTCCGGGACGACCCACTCGTGCCAGTCCTCACCGACTTCGGAATCGTTCGCATGCTCGACGAGCCGACACTGACTCGTGGCTTCATGGGCATAGGCCCGGGCACGCCTGCCTACGCTTCACCGGAACAGCTAAACAACGAGAAGCCGCAGATTGGGTGGCGCACAGATCAGTTCGGCGTAGCGGTCGTCCTTGCCGAATGCCTCACGGGCCATCATCCCTTCGTGCCTCGCGGCGGCACGCTGCACGATGCGATTGCCGCCGTTGCCACCAAAGCTCATCCTCAGGCTTGGTGCATCGATGAGCTGAAGGTGTTCGGCTTCGGATGCCTCGAGCAAGCCCTTCAGCCGTGGCCCATATCGCGCTACCGGCGACCCGATGACTTCATCGCCGCTCTGCGGCAACCATAGGAGGGAAGCAAAGTATGGCGTCCTATCTCCAGTTGGGGCACGAGTCCTGGAGCCTGCTTGAAGAATCCGATGGCGGATCGTTCACTGGTCTAGTCCTGAGTCCGGTTAATGACGACCCAAGCTACGTGACCAACCGGCTAGCGAAGTTGGGAAAGGCGCGTGCTCAACTGGAGGTCATACTTGATCCGCAGCTCTACAACCCAGCAGCGGATCGCGGCCAGCTCGGGCAGTGGCCGTACTACACGAGTGAGTTCGAGACGGCGAATCACCACGATGAAGCGTGGTGGGTAGCGCGCGGAGAACACGTCGCGTCCGTCGCGGCCGAGCTTGAAGTCGATGCGATCTGTTCGCCCGCCATGTACCCGCGCAAGTTCGACGATGACTACTATCGATTCGTTGTCGACGTCGGGGACGAGACATATCGGCGTGCCTCCAGGCTCGGAGTCGAAACTCTCCTCACGGCCATCGTTCCCTTGCAGGAGCTCGCGAATCCTCGGCGTGCGCTCGACATCGCGTCGATCCTGACAGAGACCGACTGTGAGCGTGTCTACCTCACAATCGTCAGCGACGATGTGCAGCAGCGCGCGCCGATGATCGATGCGTCAGGCCTCGCTACTGCGATCCACATGATCCGCCTACTAAGCGCTTCCCAGCGCGTGCACGTGGCCTTCTGCGCGCACGACGTTGTGCTTTGGAAGGCTGCGGGCGCCACAGACGTTTCCACTGGCAAGTGGATGAACGTCCGTCGATTTTCCCCAGGGCGTTGGCGCGAAGAGGACAGCATGGGCCGACAAGTTCCATACTGGAATGAGCCTCAGCTGTACGCACTGCTGCGCGATCAGGACGTGATGCGGCTTGATCGCGAAAAGTGGTTCGACGGCCGCGACTTCACGAAGAATCCAAGCGGCGAGCGAATTCTGAGCATCCTACGTAGTGGTTCGGGCGCGGCGTGGCAAAAGCTCTCCTGGCTTCAGTACCTCCGTTGGTTTACCAACCATGAGCCGAAGTTCGAAGACCCTACCGTCGCCGAGCGGGCGCTGGCGCAGAGCGACCGCAAGTGGTCGGAGCTCGACAAAATGAGGATCCAGATGACCGATCGCTTCAACGACGGCACGCACGTTCGCCTTTGGCTAAACGCGCTGCGGGAGGGCCTTGGGCGAAGTTAGATGGCGAAGGTGCAATACAACGGGCATGCCTACGGCCGGCGCAGCCTTGCCACGGGCAACCCCCGCCGGTGTTGATGTTCGCGCTCGCCGACTCACTTGCGTGCGAGCCGCCCCAGGACAACGCCATAGGATGGTGTTTCGGAGTCGGCAAACAGGTGAACATCCGCGATCAATAGACCCTTGTGCAAGTCCTCGCGAATTCCGATGCGGTGTAGCGCCCCTGAGTACTTTCGGATAGGCCCGGTGTGCGTGCCTACCCAGTCGCCAATATCGTCTCGGTGCCCCAGTATGCTCGGCACAATTGCAGCAGGCGTCTCTAGCAAGGCGTCGTGGCCCAGGCCCACGGCGAAAGCGTACGCGATCTTGGCGAGCATTCGGGCAAACGCGGTTGGATGATCGTCGTGGGTGTCTATGACTATCCGCTCGGCTCCAAGATTTCGCATCACCTCCTGCGGGTTCTTGCCGAATGAAACGGTTGTGATGCCAGACATGGCGATGCCGGCTCCGGAAGTGCCTGTGAGTGCACGTGGCACTGCGAACGTCGGGAAGTGAAGCAGCACCGGGTACTGGTCCAGCGGAACCTGGACTCTCTCCTGAACACCCTCCCTCACAATCGTCAGAGGGTACTGCGCTGGCGCGCTCAAGTGACCCCTGCGGGATTGCAGTCTCCTGTAGATGCGAACGGCCCGCAATGGGCCCCTTAGCACCTGCAGTTCAAACTTGCCGGTGACGGTCGCACACGGCTTGCAGGACGATTGCGGCAAGACCGCGTTGCCGTTCAAGGCGAACGGCACGATGTGTTCCTTTGTGAGGTCATCCTGGGAGCCGCAATAGATGCATCGCCCAACAGGCTTGAACTGCAACGCGCTTGCATCCGGCAAGGCTTCACTGCCCACATCCACGATCTCAGGCAATGGCGTTGATTCGACGTGCTGGACCAGTCTGGTTTCACCGCCCAGCGTGTTGGAGGCAATGGTGATGCTAGTGGGCACGGGGCTGTATCAATGAGGGTATGGGCAGACAGCATAGCCGCCAGCGCTGCACCATCGCCCGAGACCATCTGACGATGGGATGTTTGCGAACTGAACACAGCAGACGTTCGCGCGCGGTCAGCCAGCGTCCCCTACGTCGCCAGTGGGGTCATCGAACGGCGCGCGTCATGCACTCCCGTTCGGCCACGAGCGGTCGCAAACACTGCTTAACTGGGTTTCCGATCCGAGTGACTCGCCGACCTCTGGTCCCATCGATGAGAGGCGCGAGTTTTATGCTCGACCTCACTCACGCGCAACGGCGGCTCAAGCTATTCTGAAAGCTTCAGATGGAGATTTGCAGCATGGCCAAGCTCGTGTTTGGAATGAACCAGTCGCTGGACGGCTACGTCGACCATATGGCGTTTGCGCCAAGCCCCACGCTCTTCCGCCACTTCATTGAGGAGGCTCAGGGGCAGGCTGGCAGTGTTTACGGTCGCCGAATGTATGAGGTCATGCGTTACTGGGACGACGATCATCCTGAATGGGATGCAGAGGAACAGGCCTTCGCGGCGGCGTGGCGGAACCAGCCGAAATGGGTCGTCTCGCGCTCGTTGAAGTCGGTCGGACCCAACTCCAGGCTAGTTGAGGGTGATCTTGAGGCCGCGATCCGCGAGGTGAAGGCCGAGCGCGACGGGGAGATCGAAGTTGCTGGCCCGGTCTTGGCGCAAAGCCTCACCGAACTTGGCTTGATCGATGAGTATCGAATCTACCTGCACCCCGTCGTGCTTGGTCACGGCAAGCCCTATTTCGCCGGGCCCCGGCCGCCGCTGCGCCTTCTGGCTATTGACCGGATTGGCGAGCATGTGATCAGATTGGCCTACGTTCCTGGCTAGGTGCGCTTTGGCCGGAAGCGGTGACTCGATACGCCGTAAGCCGAACGACCGCTCCCCAGGGGCCAAGCCGCCCAGCACGACCCAAGCAGCCTTACGCGGAAATCCGGACTCAGGAACCTCAGCCGTGGCGGGCCGCTTCGATCGCCGCGATGTCGATCTTTCTCATTTGCATCATCGCCTCGAAAGCGCGCTTGGCCGCGGCGCGATCGGGATCGGCGATCGCGGCCCTAAGGGCGCGCGGCGTGATCTGCCACGACCCGGCGCCGCAAGTTCGCGTCGCCCTCAGCCGTACCAGTCGTCCAGGCCCTGGCCGCTGTACGCCGAAGCCGGGAAGTTCGAGCGCAGTTCAGGCATGGCGCTGTTGCCTCTGGCGCATCGGTCCCTCCATGCCGTGCTTCACGACCCGCGCCGCGGCAGATCCGCTACGGGCAAATGTATCCCGCGCCGCTCGGGTTCTTGAAGCAGCCCACCGATTCGGGCATCAGGTGCTTGGGCAGCCACAGCACGACTTCGGGCAGGAAGATGCAGAAGGCGATCGCGGCCAGGAAGATGATGTAAATCGGCAGCGACGCGAACATGGCTCTGCCGAAGCGCACGCCGATGAATTTCGACGACATCAGCAGCGCCAGCCCGTAAGGCGGGGTGATCAGGCCGAACGCCAGCGTGACGATGATGACCACGCCCATGTGCACCGGGTTGATGTCGGCGCCCTTGGTCAGGTCGGTGATGATCGGCATGAAGATGATGATCGCGGGAATGGCGTCGATGAAATCGCCGACGATGACGAACAGGATGACCAGCAGCAGCATGATCAGGTACGGATCGTTGCCGGCCGCGCTGGCGATCCATTCCGACACCACGGCGGGGCCGCGCAGGTAGGCCAGCATCCAGCCGAACACCGACGCGGCGCCGATCGTGATCAGCGGGATCGAATAGAGCAAGCCGGTCATCGCCATGTCGCGAGGCAGCTTGACGATGTGCCGGATATTGAGCAGCGGAATCGCAACGAAGAGAATGTACGCAACCGCGATGACGCCGGCCTCGGTGGGCGTGAAGACGCCGGTGAGGATGCCGCCCATGATGATCACCGGAATCATCAACGGGACTGCGGCTTCCTTGGCCGCCGTGCCGATCTGCCCGAACGACGCCCGCTTGTGCTTGAGGCCGACCGGTCCGAAAAAATGGCTGTACACCATCAGGCCGACGCCGACCAGGACCCCGGGCACGACGCCGGCAAGAAACAGTCCGCCGATCGAGACATTGCCGGTTGCGCCGTAGACCACGGCCATGATGCTGGGCGGAATCAGGTTGGCCATGGTCGAGGCCGAAGCGATCAGCGCGGCGGTGAAGGCGCGGTCGTAGCCCTCGCGGCTCATCTCCGGCCCCAGGGTGCGCGAGAGCACGGCGACGTCGGCAGCGGACGAGCCGGAAATGCCGGCGAAGAACATGCTGAAGATCGTGACCACCTGCGCCAGCCCGCCGCGCAGATGGCCCACCAGCGTCTGCGAGAGCGTGATCATGCGGCCGGTGACGTTGGCCGAACTCATCAGGTCGCCCACCAGCAGGAAGAACGGCACCGCGAGCAACGCCTCGACATCCATGCCGTTGAACAGTTGCGCCATCATCGAGGCCAGGCTGATCGGCGTGAACGCCGTCACCGCCAGCACCGCCGCGATCAGCGCGAAGGCCACCGGCACGCCCATGTAGCCCAGGAACAGGAACAGGAAGCCCATCACGAAGATGAGCACGCCATTGGATGTCACAGCGACCTTCTTTTCACGTCGGCATCGGCGTCCGAAAAGCCGTTGCGCCAGCCGTTCACCATCTGTTCGACGGTGAACAGGGAAACCAGAACGCCGCACAGGGGAATGGCCGCATAGAACGTCGCCATCGGCGTCATCGAGGGCATGCGCAGGCTGGTGAAGCCGTCGAGCACGTTCAGAAAACCGAAATAGATCATGCACAGCGCCACCGCGAGCACCACGCCGCGATTGAAGATCTCGAAAAACAGCCTGCGGTTTCCGGTCATCGATTCCGCCAGGACCGCCAGATAGAGATGGTCATTGCGACGCGTCGCTGCGCCGACGCCGATGAAGATGCCGTAAATGAAAAACGTCATCGTCGCTTCCTGCAGCCACAGCCACGGGCGACCGATGGTGCGGGTGACGATGTCGCACATCACCAGCACGGAAAAGCCGGTGATGGCCATGCCGCACAGGATCATCAGCAGTTGTTCGAGCGGGTCGAGGGCGCGCCACTTCAAGTGGCGTTGCTCCTGCAACACCAGCGCGTTATAGCCAGCCATGCTCAATCTCGCGTCCGCACCGACGTCGATGACGACGCGGGGAACTAACCGGCTCCCCGCTTCGACAACGAGCAGGTCACTTCACGTTGCGGACCAGCGCGAGAACCTTCACCGCGTTCGGACCGAGGTCCGACGCCAGCTTGTCCTGAATCGGCTTGCTGATCTGCGCAAAACCGCCTTTGTCGACGTTCTTCACGACCTTCACGCCGATCTTCTCGAGTTTGGCCAGCGCCTCGTGCTCGAGCTTGAATGCGGCGGTCGGTTCCTTCTGGCTGACTTCGTCCGCCGCGGCCTGCACCCATTTCTTCTGGTCGGCGTTCAAGCTGCTCCAGACCTTGTCGCTGACGAAAAGCGCGGCATTGTTGGCTTCGTGCTCGGTCAGCGAAAGCACCGGCGCGGGTTCGTAATGTTTGTTGATGAGGTAGTTGTTGATGCCGTTCTCGGCCATGTCGACGACGCCGGTCTGCAGCGACGTATAGACCTCGCCGAAGGGCATGTGCACGACTTGCGCGCCGTAGGCCGGGAACGTGGTGTCCTCCGTCACCGTCGCCTGCACGCGCATCTTGATTCCCTTCAGGTCGGCGACCGTCTGCACCGCCTTCTTGCCGTACATGTGTCGCAGCCCCTGCGAGCCGAGGCCGAGCATATGCGCGCCCTTCATCTTCGCGGCGTAAAGTTCTTTCATCGCCGCGATCACCTCGGCATTGCCCAGCACCCTGATCGCATGCGCTTCATCGCGGAAGATGTAGTGGATGGAGAACACGCCGGACTCCGGTTGCGCGGTCGAGGCGTTGGCGGTCGAGAGCATGACGAAGTCGATGTCGCCGGTCTGCACCTTCTGCAGGGTCTGCGCTTCGGTGCCGAGCTGCGCGCCGGGATACTGGTTGATCGAGAGCGTGCCCTTGCTCAATTCCAGCAGTTTCTTGTTGAACATTTCGGCGCCGGCGCCGTAGCCGCTGGTCTTGGGCTGGTCGTAGGCGAACGAGAACTGGCGGTTCTGCGCCAGCGCCGCGCTGGACGATATCGCCAATGCGATGCCGAGAAAGATGCCGCGCGCGAGAGGTAGACACCTTGATGGGTGCATGGAACGTCTCCTTGGGGTGCCGGCGGATTGGTGCCGGTTGATTGTGTGGCTAGGCTGTACAAGCCCGGCGGGCGGCCATTATTGAGTGAATTCGCTCTGATGACAAGGGTCAGCGGGCTGCTGAACTCGCAGGCCCGAGCTGTGCCAGATCCGGCCAAACCGCGGGCCCTGTCGCCAGTGCCGCCTGCCGAGCCGATGCCGCGAGACACCGGCTTCAAGCCAGGGGGCATCAGCTCAGGTTGCGCAACTCGCGCAGCGCCACCGACAGCATCGCCAGATCGACGCTCTTGGCCTCGCCCAGTTCGTTCAGCAAGCGCTGCGCGCGTTCGAGTGCGGCGTGGTTGCGCTGCTCCCACGCCGCCAGCATCTCGCTCGCCGCGCCCTGGCCTGCGCTGACGACGTCATGCGCGATGGAGCGTTGCAGGCCCGCCAGGTCGTCGCCCAGCGCCACCTTGGCCAGAGCCTGCCAATAACTGTCCACCGGCAGGCTGTCGATCTGCCTTCGCAGCCGCGCCAAGCCGAGGCGCTGGCCGAGCGCCGCGTGTGCTTCGCTGACTTCGGCCAGCGGGCGCTGCGCGGCATCGGCGACCTCGGCGATGTCCAGCGCCGCGAACAGGTCCTCGGCGCTCATCACGGCCTGCGCCAGCGGCGGCGGCACGCCGGCCTGCTCCCAGGCCTGGGCGCGCGGCGAAGGCGTGTAGTCCGCCTCGAGCCGGGTGCGCAGCGCCGCCACCGCCGGCGCGAAGCGCTTCACCACCTGCTCGATCGGTTCGCCCAGGCGCCGCGAGCGCAGGAACCAGGTGGTGGCACGCGTGCCGAGCCGGCCCAGCTCGTTGAGCATCTCGGCCTGCACCGCATTGCTCACCTGATTGTCCAGAGCCTCGATGCGCTGCCACAACGCCACGTAGCCGAACACCTCACGCGTGGCCAGGTAGGCCCAGACGACCTGCGCTGGTTTGGAGCCGGTCGATTCGCTGAGGCGGTGCACGAAGGTCGAACCGACCCGGTTCACCATGCTGTTGACCACGTACGTGGCGATGATTTCGCGCTTCAGCGGATGGCGCGGGATATAGGCGCCGAATTTCTCGACCAGCAGTGCCGGGAAGTAGCGCTCCAGGGCCCGGCCTATCCACTGATCTTCGGGCAGGTCGGAGGCGATCAGCTCGTCGCACAGCCACATCTTGCTGTACGCCAGCAGCACCGCCGCCTCGGGCTGGGTCAGGCCGATGCCGCGCGCCTTGCGCTGGGCGATCTCCTCGTCGGTCGGCAGATACTCGATGCTGCGGTTGAGCCGGCCGGTGCGCTCGAGGAAGCGGATGAAACGCGCTTGGCGGTCGAGCAGGGCCGCGCCCTGGCGAGCGTCGATGGACAGCGACTGCGTCTGGAAGTAGTTGTCGCGCAGCACCAAGGCGGCGACGTCGTCGGCCATCTCGGGCAGCAGCGCATTGCGCTGTTTCAGCGTCATCTCGCCGTCGGCCATGACCAGGCCGAGCAGGATCTTGATGTTGACCTCGTGGTCCGAGGTGTCCACGCCGGCGGAATTGTCGATCGCATCGGTGTTGATGCGCACCCCGGCCAGCGCCGCCTCGATGCGCCCGCGCTGGGTGCAGCCGAGATTGCCGCCTTCGGCCACCACCTTGCAGCGCAGCTCTTTGGCGTCGACGCGCAGTGCGTCATTGGCGCGGTCGCCGACGTCGGCATGCGTCTCGCTGCTGGCCTTCACGTAAGTGCCGATGCCGCCGTTGTAGATCAGGTCGACAGGGGCTTTCAGGATCGCGCTGAGCAATTCGCTGGGGGTGAGCTTGTCGGCCTCGATGCCCAGCACCTTGCGCGCCTGCGGCGAGATCGGGATCGACTTGGCGCCGCGCGCCCAGACGCCGCCGCCCGCCGAAATGAGCTGGTGGTCGTAGTCCATCCATGACGAGCGCGGCAGCTTGAACAGGCGCTCGCGCTCGGTGAACGACGCGGCGGCATCGGGCTCGGGGTCGATGAAGACGTGGCGGTGGTCGAAGGCCGCGATCAGCCGGATGCGGCGCGACTGCAGCATGCCATTGCCGAACACGTCGCCCGACATGTCGCCGATTCCGACGGCGCTGAATGGCGTGCTCTGGGTGTCGATGCCGAGTTCGCGGAAGTGGCGCTTCACGCTCTCCCAGGCGCCGCGCGCCGTGATGCCCATCGCCTTGTGGTCGTAGCCGACGCTGCCGCCCGAGGCGAAGGCGTCGCCCAGCCAATGCCCGTATTCGGCGCTGACCGCATTGGCGTGATCCGAAAACGTCGCCGTGCCTTTGTCGGCTGCGACGACGAGGTAGGAGTCGTCACCGTCGAAGCGCACCACCAGGGGCGGCGGCACGGGCTTGGTGCCCTCCAGGTTGTCGGTCAGGTCCAGCAGTGCGCGCAGGTAGTCCTGGTAGCAGGCGACGCCTTCTTTCAGATAGGCCTCGCGGTCCGACGCGGGCGGTGCCTTCTTCAACACGAAGCCGCCCTTGCTGCCCACCGGCACGATGACCGTGTTCTTCACCATCTGCGCCTTCATCAGACCCAGCACCTCGGTGCGAAAGTCCTCGGGCCGGTCCGACCAGCGCAGCCCGCCGCGCGCCAGCTTGCCCCCGCGCAGGTGAATGCCTTCGAAGCGCGCCGAATAGACCGAGATTTCATACAAAGGCCGCGGCTCGGGCAGGCCCGGAACCTTGGCCGAGTCGAGCTTGAAGCTGAGGAAGCTGCGCCGCGGGCCGGGCGCGCCGCTGTGACCGATGCCGGTGCGCCAATGGTTGGTGCGCAACGTGGCCAAGATCAAGGCCAGCAACTGGCGCAACACCCGGTCGTCTTGCAGGGTGTTCACTTTCTCGAGCGCCTTCTCGATGGCATTGACCTGTGCGGCCGCGCCCTGCGGGTCGTTCGCCGACGGGTCGAAGCGCAGCTTGAACAGCCCGACCAGCATTCGCGCGATGCGCGGGTGCGCGCCCAGCGTTGCCTCGATCGTCGCCTGCGACAGCGCGAAGCCGATCTGCTTGAGGTACTTGGCATAGGCGCGCAGCACCACGATCTCGTCGGCCGCCAACCCGGCGCGCAACACCAGGCGGTTGAAGTCGTCGTTCTCCACCTCGCCGCGAACGACGCGCGCAAAGCAGTCCTCGAAATGGCGCGCCAGCGCTTCGGGTTCGGCGTCCTCGCTCAGCGTGGCTTGCAGTTCGAAGTCGTGCAGGGCGATGGTGACGCTGTCGGACTCGGCGCCACCGAGCAGCGCAGCGCCGATGCGATGGTTGTTCTCGCCCAGCACGCGCACGCCCATGTGTTCGAGCATCGGCAGGCTGTCGGACAGCACCACCGAGCCCCCCCAGCGATAGAACTTGAAGCCCAGCACCCCGGCCTCGGCACCCAGGGGCCGGTACAAGGCCAGCGCCACCGGCTGTTCGGCCGACAGGCCGGCGATCTTGAGCACGTCGGGAACGGCGGCGCGCGCGCTCACGCGTTCCCTGTAGCCCAGGGGGAAGCCCGCGCCCCAGCGCTTGAACAGCTCCAGGCCGCGGCCTTCGCCTTCGGCCTCGATCAGGGCATCGCGCAGGTCTTCGTCCCAGCGTCGCGCCGTGGCGGCGAGTTTGGCCTCGACCTCCTTGCGGTCCACGGCAGGCACCTTGCCCGGCGTGGTGCGCACCGTGAGGTGGACGCGCGCCAGGCTGGCATCGCTGAGCTGCACGTCGAAATCGCTGCCGATGCCGCCGTAAGCCGACATCAGCACGCGTTGAAACTTGACGCGCAGGTCGGTCGAATAGGCCTCGCGCGGCACGTAGACCAGGCACGACACGAAGCGGTCGAACGGGTCGCGACAGACGAACAGGCGCAGGCGCTGGCGCTCGCCGAGCGCCAGGATGCCCAGGGCTGTTTCCTGGAGCTCGTCGTCGGATATCTGGAACAGGTCGTCGCGCGGATAGGTCTCCAGAATGTGGTGCAGCGCCTTGGCCAGGTGGCCGCCCGGGGGCAGGCCGGCGCGTTGCACGATGGCCTCGACCTTGCCGCGCAGCAAAGGCGTTTCCGAGACGCGCGCGCTATAGGCGGTGGAGGTGAACAGGCCGATGAAACGGTGCTCGCCGATGACCACGCCGGCGGCGTCGTAGCGCTTGATTCCCACGTAGTCGGTATAACCCGGGCGGTGCACGGTGGAGCGCGTGTTGGCCTTGGTGACCAATAGCGCCGGCAGCGGCGCGCGCGCCAGCGCCCGGGCGTTGGCCGGCAGCGCTGCGAAGCTCGCCGACAATTTTTCTTGCGCGGTTTCGCGCAACACGCCC
>JBAQUQ010000378.1:0-6099 GCA_049297615.1 Burkholderiaceae bacterium | reverse complement strand
GCACGACGAACCTCGTCGACGTCTACGAATACGCGCAGCCCGTAACGGCGAAAGGCCTGGTGTTCATGGATACACCCGGCTACGACCCGGTGTCGGCGACCGGCCAGGTCGCGGGCGGGGCCAACCTGATTTGTTTTACCACCGGCCGCGGCTCGGCCTACGGCTGCGCGCCCTCACCTTCGCTCAAATTGAGCACCAACACCGAGCTGTGGCGCAGGCAGGAAGACGACATCGACATCAATTGCGGCGACGTGATCGACGGCACGGCGAGCATCGACGAAGTGGGCGAGCGGATCTTCCAGGCCATGCTCGACACCGCGTCGGGGTCGAGGACGAAGAGCGAGATGCACGGCTACGGGCAGAACGAATTCGTTCCCTGGCAGCTCGGCGCGACGATGTAGCAGGCTTGGCGCGGGCGGCGCTAGGCGTTCGCCACGCGGCCCACCAGGGCACGCGTCAACTGCGCCGTGCTGGCCTTGCCGCCGAGGTCGCCGGTGCGCACCTTGTCGATGTTCAGCGTCTCGTCGATCGCCTTGCGCAGGCGCGCCGCCTGCTCGGGCCGCCTGACGTGGTCGAGCATCATCGCCGCGGCGAGCAGCAGGGCGAGCGGGTTCGCCAGGTTCTTGCCGGCGATGTCGGGGGCGCTGCCGTGCACGGCCTCGAAGATCGCCGCGTCGGCGCCGATATTGGCGCCCGGCGCCATGCCCAGGCCGCCGACCAGGCCGGCCACCAGATCGGAGAGGATGTCGCCGAACAGATTGGTCGTCACCAGGACGTCGAATTGCCAGGGGTCGAGCACGAGCTTCATCGCACAGGCGTCGATGATCACCGTGTCGAGCGTGAAACGCCCCTGGTACTTGCGCTCGTAGAGCTCGAGCCCGGTCTCGAGAAAGATGCCGGTCAGCGCCTTCATGATATTGGCCTTGTGCACGATCGTCACCTTGTTCCGGCCGGTGGCGACGGCGTGTTCGAAGGCGAACTCGAGGAGGCGCAGGCTGCCCTGGCGCGTGTTGACTCCGGTGGCCAGCGCCACCGCATGCGGGTCACCGGCGATCGGGATGTAGTGCTCGTGGCCGATGTACAGGCCTTCGAGGTTCTCGCGCACGACTACCAGGTCGATGTTGTCGAAGCGACCGCCCGGGATCAGTGTGCGTGCCGGGCGCAGGTTGGCGTAGAGCTGGAACTCTTCGCGCAGGCGCACATTGGAGCTGCGATAGCCGCCGCCCGAGGGCGTCTCGAGCGGCCCCTTGAGCGCCAGGCGCGTGCGCCGGATGCTCGCCAGCGTCGCCTCGGGCAGGGGGTCGCCGGCGGCCTTCACGCCTTCCAGGCCGGCGATCTGCCGGTCCCAGTCGAACGGCGCGCCCAGGGCATCGAGCACGGCCAGGGTGGCGTCGACGATTTCGGGGCCGATGCCGTCGCCGGGGATCAGGGTGGCTTGAATTCGTGGCGCCATGGTCGCGTGTTGCAATGGGGGGGATGGCTGAGTTTAGAGTCGCTGCTGCCGGGCGCTGAAAATCAACGGCGCGCGCGCGGCTTGCGTGCTGCGGGACGGGCCAATGCCCGCGCCGGCACGGGCACGTATTGGTCGATCAGGCGTGCCCCGTCGCTCATCAGGAACTGCTTGAACGCCTGAGCCACCGCAGGCAGGCGCTTGTTGCGCCGGTGCACGACGTACCAGTTGAGCCACAGCGGAAATCCTTCGACGTCCAGGATCGCCAGGCTGCCCGCGCGCAGCTCGCGGCTCACGGTATGTGCGGATAAGAAACTGATGCCCATTCCGGCGATGACGGCCTGCTTGATCGTTTCCGTGCTCTTGATTTGTAGCCCGATATTGAGCTTGTCCATGGCCGGGCCGAAGCCGTCGGCCATTGATTGCCAGGTGTCGGAGCCGGTTTCGCGGACGATGAAGGGTTCGCGCAAGACGCGCGCCATGCTGATGCGCGCTTCGCTCAAGAGCGGGTGCTTGCGGGCTGCGACGATCACATAGGGGTGCGGGGCGAAGGACTCGTTGATCGTGTCGGCTCCCGAGGGCGGTCGAACCATCACGGCCAGGTCGGTTCGGTTCTCGGCCAGTTCGGTGAGCAGGTCGTCGCGGTTGTGCACCGTCAGGTTCAGCGTCACGCCCTGGTGGCGCCGCACGAACTCGACGAGCAGGCGCGGAAAGAAATAGTCGCCTGCGCTGATCACCGCCACGTTGAGCCTGCCGCCCGCGATGCCTTTGAACTGGGTCATCGCCGACTCGGCCTCCTCGAACTGGGCGATGATGGCGCGACCGTGGCGCAGCAGCTCGGACCCGGCGGCGGTGAGATAGATCTTCTTGCCCAGTTGCTCGAACAGCGGCAGGCCGGCGTGATCTTCGAGCTTGCGCACCTGTGTCGAGACGGCGGGCTGGGTCAGGTGCAGTTCTTCCGCGGCGCGCGAATAACTCGACAGGCGCGCCACGGCGTCGAATACCTTCAGCTGGCGCAGGGTGGCATTCTTCATCGCCGGGCCCGGCCGCAGCGCGCCTGGGCGGCGCCGGCGATGCATAGCCTGGGAGTAATGCAATTCATCATTTAGTTTAATTATCAATTATTCATGGCCCTGCCTAATATGGCGCCCTGGATGACGCGCGCCGCGTCGATTCGAACCCGCAGGAGACAAGCCATGAGCGCCACAACATCGATTGCCCCTCGCGAGGACGCCGGCGGCGAGGTCGAGCGCGGCGCCTTCAATGCCGCCTTTTACGAGCTGGGATTGCGTTGGTACTGGGACAGCAACACCTTTGCCGAGCTCAGCGCCAGCGCCGACGACCGCGAACGCGTGCAGCGCTATATGGAGCGCGAGCAGGCGCATATGCTGCGCGCCTATGACGCGGCGTTCCTGACCGAGGCCATCCTGACCACGAAGCAGCGCTGCCGCGAGTCAATGGCGGCTTGCGCGCCGCACGCCGTGCCGCGCTTCAACTGGGCTGACCCGCGCTGGGGCGAAACCGGCTTCTGAAGCGAGGCCTGCGCCCGCTCAGGCGTTCAATCGCTCGAGCACCTGGCCACCGCCAAAACTGCTCTGCTGCGGCGCCGGCCCGCCGCGAGTCACCTTGATCGCGCAGTACTTGAACTCGGGAATCTTCGCGAACGGGTCGAGTGCGGCATGGGTGAGTTTGTTGATCGCCGCTTCGTAGTAGCAAAACGGCACGAATACCGCGCCGCGCGGCGTGCCGTCGTCAGCGCGGGCGTAGAGCGTGACGGTGCCGCGCCGTGAGGCCAGCGTCACCAAGTCACCCGGCCGGGCGCCGAGCCCCGCCAGATCGAGCGGGTGCAGCACGGCCGTCGGATCCGGCTCGAGCGCGTCGAGCACGCTGGCGCGGCGCGTCATGCTGCCGGTGTGCCAATGCTCGAGCTGGCGGCCCGTGATCAGCACCATCGGGTAGTCGGCGTCGGGCCGTTCTGCCGCCGGGATGATGTCGGCCGGCACAAAGCGCGCCCTGCCGCCTTCGCGCGGAAAGTCGTGTTCGAACACGACCGACTGGCCCGGGTCGCCCTCTTTGACGCAGGGGTAGGTGACGGCGTGCTCGCGCTCCAGGCGCTCCCAGGTGATACCGCCGATGCTGGGCATCGTGTGGCGCATCTCGTCGAACACTTCCGACACATGGCCGTAGTTCCAGCCGCAGCCGAGCTTGTTGGCGATCTGTTCGATGATCCACAGGTCCTGGCGCGCGTCTCCCGGCGGCGAAATCGCCTGGCGGCCGAGCTGCACGAGGCGATCGGTGTTGGTGAAGGTGCCGGTTTTTTCGGGGAAGGCGCCAGCGGGCAAGATGACGTCGGCGAGGTAGCCGGTCTCGGTCAGGAAGATGTCTTGCACGACCAGGTGCTCAAGCGCGGCGAGCGCTTCGCGCGCGTGGTTCGCGTCGGGGTCGGACATCGCCGGGTTCTCGCCCATGACATACATGCCGCGAATGTCGCCGTGCAGGGCCGCGTGCATGACTTCGACGACGGTCAATCCGACCTTGTCGTCGAGCGTTCCGGCGGCGAGTTTCCACGCCACCTCGAAGCGCGCCCGCACCGGCGCTTCGACGACGCGCTGGTAGTCGGGCAGCATCATCGGGATCAAGCCGGCGTCTGAGGCTCCCTGCACATTGTTCTGGCCGCGCAGCGGGTGCAAGCCGGTGCCGGGGCGGCCGATCTGGCCCGTGATCAGCGACAGCGCGATCAGGCAGCGCGCGTTGTCGGTGCCGTGCACATGCTGGCTGATTCCCATGCCCCACAGGATCATCGACGCCTTGGAGCTGGCAAACAGGCGCGCCACGTAGCGCAGCGTCGCAGCGTCGATGCCGCAGACCGGCGCCATCGCCTCGGGCGTATAGGCCTCGACGTTTTTGCGCAGCTCCTCGTAGCCGATGGTGCGGTCGGCGATGAACTGCTCGTCGACCAGGCCTTCGGTGACGATGACATTCATCATCGCGTTGAGCATCGCCACGTCGGTGTCGGGCTTGAACTGCAGGAAGCGGTGCGCGACGCGCGAAAGTTCGGAGCGGCGCGGGTCGAGCACGATCAGCTTGGTGCCCGCGCGTGCCGCATTTTTCATCCAGGTCGCCGCGACGGGGTGGTTCACTGTCGGGTTCGCGCCGATCAGGAACACGACCTCGGCCTGCATCACGTCCATCACCGGATTGCTCACCGCCCCCGAACCGATGCCTTCGAGCAGTGCGACCACGGACGACGCATGGCACAGCCGCGTGCAATGGTCGACGTTGTTGCTGCCGAACCCTGTGCGGACGAGTTTCTGGAACAGGTAGGCCTCTTCGTTGCTGCCCTTGGCCGAGCCGAAACCGGCGAGCGACTTCTTGCCGTGCCGGTCACGAATCGCCTTGAGCTTGCCGCCGGCGAACTCGAGCGCCTCTTCCCAGCTCGCCTCGCGAAACACGTCCAGCACATGCTTCGGGTCCATCGTGAAGGCGCCGCCGTTCTTGTCGAATTTAGGCGGTGCGTCTTTGCGCCGGATCAGCGGCCTCAACAGGCGCTGCGGATGGTGCGCGTAGTCGAAGCCGTAGCGCCCCTTGACGCACAGGCGTCCATGGTTGGCCGGGCCGTCGCGGCCCTCGACAAACAGGATCTTGTCGTCCTTGACGTTGTAGGTGAGCTGGCAACCGACGCCGCAATAAGGGCACACCGAGGGCACCTGTTTGTCGGGCACGCCGAGTGCGGCGTCGCGTGCCGGCATCAAGGCTCCCGTCGGGCAGGCCTGCACGCATTCGCCGCAGGCCACACAGGTCGACGCGCCCATCGCATCGTCCATGTCGAAGACGATCTTGGCGTGCTCGCCGCGAAACGCCAGGCCGATCACGTCGTTCACCTGCTCGTCGCGGCAGGCGCGCAGACACCGTGTGCACTGGATGCAGGCGTCGAGATTGACGGCGATGGCGGGGTGGGTCAGGTCCGGCGCCACTTTCGCGCGCGCCGCGAAGCGCGGCTTGCCCATACCCAATTTGACCGCCCACTCGTCGACTTCGTTGTGCCGCGTCAAGGCAGTCTCGGGCATGTCGGCGAGCAGCAGTTCGAGCACGAGCTTTTGCGACTTGACGGCGCGCTCGCTGTCGGTCGTGACGACCATTCCCGGTGTCGGCGCACGGCAGCACGACGGTGCGAGAACGCGCTCGCCGCCGATCTCGACGACACAGGCGCGGCAATTTCCCACCTGTTCGAGGCCGGACGTATAACAAAGGTGAGGGATCTCCACGCCCTCGCGCTTGGCGATCTCGATCAGGTTCTCGCTGGCGCGCCCGCTCACGTCGCGACCATTGAGCTTGAAGCTCACAAGCGGCGCATCAAGTGCTGCCGCCTCCTTGCGCGTGACTGCGTTCATCTCATTGACTCGACGGTGCTATGTGCTGCTCGAAACGCCGACGCTGCTGCGCAAGGGCTGCTTTCGGCCCAAAGCCGTCTGTCCGCGTTTGGTCAGCAGCCTGGCACCGTGGCGGCAGGTCGGCGGCGGCGCCCCCGTTCTCCGGCCCACTCCCGCGGGGCACTTCCGAGGTCCACAACGCTCAGCCGCGTCATCACTATCCGTGCCCCGCACGCTCGGGGGGCGACCGCGAATGGGGCCTGCGCCCGGGGGCACCAC
>JBAQUQ010000377.1:0-11899 GCA_049297615.1 Burkholderiaceae bacterium | reverse complement strand
TCCGACCGTGTAGGCCCAGACATTGGTCTGCTGCAGGCCGAGAGCCGCGGGCAGCACGTGCTGCGCGCGGTTGTCCATCGAAACTGCCAAAGCGCTGCCCGCCGCAACCCTGGCGTTGGCGAAGTGTGGCATCGGATCCATCCACTTCGGAATGTTCTTGCCGAGCAGTGGCACCTGCGCAAGCTGTGCGCTCGCACGGGCAAGCGAAATGAAGCCCTTCCACGGGACGAGCATCCCCGCGCCCGCTGCGCCGCCGACCTGAATCATTTGCCTACGGGTAAACATGATCATTCCTCCTGCTCCAATTGCTCCAAGACACGACTCGAGTGAGTCAGCGTCGGCCCTGTGCGCCAGCAAACCTTCGATTGAATGTGTGGCCCGTCGTCCGACCGTTGCTCTCGAAGTCAACTGCTGAGCCCGATCGCCGTGCATCGCCGCGCCGATCGCCCCGCGTTCAACCTCCAGCGTGACCGCCGCGGCGGTGCACCTCCCGATCTGCCGAACACCCGCATAAGTTACCGAACGTACAGAGAGCGGTATTGATGCTGCTCAGAGGAATTGCGTGCACCCGGCAGGCGAGGCTCGAGCGGAGACCGGCGCGCAGGCTGCCCCTGCGACAATTAGCCGCAGCCGTCAGCGGGCGGCCTGCGGCGCACCGCGCGACGCTAACGCGCCATTGACGTGGTTTCGCCCGGGCCGGTCGACGAAGGCGAGCTGAGCTTCGTCGACGCCGCGAGCGACGCGGCGCTCAGGACGGCGAAGGCGGGAAGGAGACCGGCAGGGCGCTTGCTTTGTGGCGTGGTGATCGTCGAATGTAGCTCCGCGCCGCCGCTGCTGCGCTGCTGATGCCGCCAGGAGCGCGGTCACGTGTATCAGCGCACTGCCCACCGGCTCTGTTGGTCATAAACGGAGACCCACCATGTTCGATACCAAGCTTGCCGCCGCCAGCGAACGCAACACCTTCGAGTTGTGTTTCCAGTCTCTATTCGACGAAGGCCTTGCGCTGATATTCCCCTGCGATGCCGCCGGCTGCGTCGACCTTGACGCGCTGAGCGAGCGCGCACGCATCAACTACTTCTCCGCGCGCGCGACCGTCGGGCGCGACTACTCGATACCGCGGGTGCAGCACGGCTTGCACTGAGCGCTCGGGCGACGACGCTGAACAAGGCCTCGCGGGGCGCGCGCCTCGATTTGGGATGGGCTGCAAGGCGCAAACCGCAGCCATAGCCCAAGCTATGGCGAGGATTTGCAACGCCGCAGACCGCCCAAAGCGAGGATGCGCGACGCGCGAGGGACTTGTTCAGCGTCGCCCTAGGGCTGATCACCAACAGGCCCCTGCTGCTGCCGGAACAAGCCGCCTTCCGGGGCCGCTGGGCTCAAAGCCGATCCGGCTCGTCAGGGATTGGGCGCGAACTCGGTCTCTCATCGTCGGCGTCGTCCTCGTCCATGCTGCCTTCCCAGGCGTAGCGCTTGTGCGGAGGGACGTCCAGGTGCCGCAGGGCGATCGCATAGCCCAGGCCGATCAGCGCAGCTGCCAGATGAGTTTCCCAGGACACCCCGGCCTGCGTGGGCAGCACGCCCCATGCCAGGTAGCCATACATGAAACAAACCACGAGGGACGTGGCGACCGCCCGCCTGTCGCGCCGCAGCACACCGGCGAGGAAGACATAACTCACCAAGCCGTAGACCAAGCCACTCGCGCCGAAGTGCACCGAGTCTCTGCCGAACAACCACACCACGAGGCCGGTTCCAAAGTAGAGCGCCGGCAGAACTCGCAACGCCGAGAGCGGATAGAGGAACAACATTGCCGTCCCCAAGACCAGCAAGGGCGGTGAGTTGGCGATCAGGTGGGCGAAGCCGCCGTGCACCAGGGGCGCGAACACGACACCGAGCAGCCCCGTCAACTGGCGCGGACGGATACCGAACGGCCCTGGGTCCTGGTCCAGTCCCGAGTTCATCAGGTAAATGAACCATAGCAGGCCGACGAAACCGAACGCGATCTTGACCGCCAGCCGAAAGTGGGCTCGCGTCTGTTCGGAAGCTGTGTAGTGCGGGTCGGGAATATGAATCTGCACGACGATAGATTAACGGTCAGGCTCCCCTGCCAGGGGCGCGGAAAGCGGCGGGATGCGCGCTGTCCTATCCGCTCTTTCAGAAATCGACCGCCGGCGGCGGCTAACGGCAGATTCCTTGCAGCGCGATCTGGATGCCGACACCTGCAACTGTGGACGCGCGATCACACGACACCCAACGCCCGCTCGGACCTGAGCTGCTCGGAACCTGCCTCTCACCAATACCGGCAGAAGGCCATGAGCTGCCGCTCGCGTGTCTTGCGGCAGTCACCCCGTGCCGTAACACGCGACAATCCTCAGGGCATGCTAGAAAAAGTCATTGCACTGGAGAGCATTGGGCCTTTCCTGTCCGGCGCCCCCAAGGCGTATCAGCTCGGGAAGGTGACTCTCGTCTACGCCGACAACGCACGCGGAAAGTCCACGCTCTCGGCTGTCCTGCAGGCCTGCGCTACCAACGACTGTGATGCGGTGGCGTCGCGCGTGACGATTGGCGCGAAAGGTACGCCAGTCGTCAAGCTGCGCTTCCAATTGGCCGCGGGTGGTACGAACGTGACGTTCGAGAACGGCAAGTGGGACGCGGTCGTCCCGAACTTGCAGGTCTTCGACCAAGGTTTCGTCGAGCGCAATGTCTACGCCGGCTCTAAAGTACATCCTGACCACCACCAAGCGCTACTCGACTTTGCCCTTGGAACCGCTGCCGTCGCCAAGAAGAGGGAATTCGACGACCACAGCGTGGCACAGGTGGCGGCGACTCGGACCCGGTCGGCGGCCGAGGATAAGTTGCGCGGCTACATGGGGCAGACGCCTTTGCAGGCCTTTCTGGCACTACCGAAAGAGGATGACCCAGACACCCACAGCGCGAACCTTGAGCGCCGCATCGAGAACGCGAGAGCCGCTGCAACTCTCGCCGAACGACGGGGGCTGAACAAACTGCCCGTGGCTGGCAGCAGCCTCGACAGCTTCAGTTTAGTGTTGACCGGTGCCTTCGAGCAGGTGCACAAGAACGCGTGGGCCGTGGTCCAGGCACACGTCGAGATGCACGGAGGCAGAGCCGTCGAGCGGTGGGTCGGCGACGGTCAAATATTTCATCTCGGAGGCTCATGTCCGTTCTGCGGCCAGGGCACCGAGGGCCTGGAACTCATCGCGGCGTACAAGACGTACTTCAACGCGGAGTACGCGGCCTACATGCGCAAGGTGGCGGGCTTGCCAGCCGCTGCCGTCTCACAGCTCGCCGAAACCACCATCGCTGGCTGGGAAACAGAGTGCCGCGCCAACGCCGATCGTGCGGCAGCGTGGTCCGCGCAAGTCAGTTTCGAATGCCCATCGCCGGACTTCGCCGCGGTGCGCGGCCATGCGGCCACGCTTCGAACCACTCTTGAGGAAGCCGCGGCACTGAAAGCGCAATCG
The DNA here is from genome assembly GCA_049297615.1 of Burkholderiaceae bacterium. GTDB lineage: Bacteria > Pseudomonadota > Gammaproteobacteria > Burkholderiales > Burkholderiaceae_C > JAEMQF01. The sequence continues at coordinate 8,420 of JBAQUQ010000377.1, read as the reverse complement.
CCGTTGTCGCCAGTTGCCCCAACGAGCATCAGTCAGGCTCGCCAAGCCTGGGCCTCGGTGGAGCACATGTTAGCCGAGTACAACCAGCGGGTCGCGGCCGCCAACGACACTATTGCTGTCTTCAAGAAAGGACTGGCGGGCGAGAACCGAGCCGCGCTCGAGAGTCAGCTCGCGACTGTGCGGTTGCGCAAGACGCGGCACTCGCTGGAGGTCGCAGAAATCGTTGAGGAGCGGCGCCAAGCGGATGAGCGGCGGGCGGCCTGCGAAGCCGACAAGAACACCGCGCGCCGGGAGCTCGACGCGCTGATGCGAGGCTTACTGACGTTCTTCCTGGCGCGTGTCCGAGCGGACGCAGGCGCCGCGACGAGCATCGTGGTACTCGACGACGTGTTCGCCAGCCTCGACAAGCATCGACGGCTTCAGACTATGGCCGCCGTCGGCGAGCTGACGCAGAGGTGTGCGCAGGTCATCGTCATGGGCCACGACGCGTACTTCTTGCGCGACCTCGCTCGCGCGCTGTCCGAGAAGAAGCTCGCTGAGCCCTTTACCCTGCAGATTCGTCGGGCGGCGGGTGACTTCTCCGAACTGGACGAGTGCGACCTGAACGCGCTGTGCGCCTCGACGTACTACAAGCGGTACCGCGAGGTCAGGGACTACTTGGCGGGCGCTTCAACGCCGAACCTCTTGCCTATTGCCCAGGCGCTTCGTCCGTTGGTCGAGGGCAGCCTGCACTGCCGGTTTCCCGGGCTTATTAAAGACGGTGTCACGTTCGGGGTAGCTTGGGGTCGACTCGCGCCACCCATCGCCCGGGCTGAAGATCCGGAGTGCAGTCATCTAAGCTGACGGCGCGCCAGAAGGGAACACAGCCGCCCTGGGTCAATATAGGGCAGCGCAGTAAATGGAACCACGCTTGTGCGCCGCAATGCGCGCCAACCCAATGTCGATTGGCGCTCGATTCATGGCATTTCGTCGCATGCCGGTTCATTGTCTTTGAGCGCCCCGCCATGATTACGGTCAGGCGTCAAGCCTGGATACACGACGGAGCGCACCCGCAATGACTAGATCTCTCGAGCCTTTGATGGTATTGACGACGGCGCTCCTGCTGACGGGGAGTGCCGCAGCGTTCGAGGCAGGTTTTCGCCAGATCAGCGTCGCTGGCCCCACGCCCAAAGCTCCAGCCACCACCGTGGCGTTGTACTACCCGACACAAACCCCAGCGCGAGCGATTCCAATGGGTCCATTCACACCGAATGTGGCCTTCGAGGCCGCACCAGCGTCGATGGTCAAGGGGCTGATCGTTCTGAGCCACGGAACCGGGGGTACTGAACTGGGGTACAGCAGCTTGGCCGAGGCGTTGGCCCAGAATGGTTACCTTGTCGCAGCGCTGCGCCATCCGGGTGACAACTGGCAGGACCGATCGCTGCTCCTCGACAACCCTGACAAATATTTCATTGAACGGCCAAGGCAGGTCAGCTCGGTCCTCGATGCGTTGCTGCGTGATCCGCAATGGAAGGATCGGATTTCCCGGGATGCTCGAGGCCCCAAAGTCGGTGCCGTCGGACACTCTGCCGGCGGCTATACGGTGCTGGCCCTTGCTGGGGGTCAGCCGGACTTGTCGCGCATTGCCAAGCATTGCGAGGTCGATCGTGTGCATGACCCCATTTTTTGCAGGACAGGCCGAAGTGATCGACCGCTTGCACCTGTCGCATCGGCTCTGCCGCTCACCGCGCAATTGACCGACGATCGCGTGCGCGCAGTCGTAGCGCTGGCCCCCGTGGGTGTCGTGTTCACGGCGCAGTCCCTGGCCAAAATCCGGCTACCCGTTGCCGTCTACGAAGCCGAAGGCGACCGCTGGGTGGTGCCGCGCTTCCACACCGCATGGATCGCCCTGAATATTGCGCAGGCCGAACTCCATCGTGTGCCCAACGCCTGGCACTTCGCATTCATGGACGCGCCGAGCAGGCCCATTCCCACGGACGACGGTGACGTCGGAGCAGATCCGCCAGGCTTTGAACGCTCAGTCTTCCTCAAGCGGTTGTCACTGGAACTTCCTGCCTTCTTTGACAAGGCCCTTCAGTAACTTGCCGCTGCTCGCCAGAGGCCGCATCGGGCATTCATTGCGGGTCGGGAATATGAATCTGCACGACGCATAGATTAACGGTCAGGCTCCCCTGCCAGGGGCGCGGAAAGCGCAGGGACCGAGGAAAGCCGTTCCAATCCGGCTCGATTTGGGAGATGATTGAAGGTCTCTTCGAGTCTCCGAGAGGCGTCATCGCTCCTCGGCCGGGTGCGATCAGCACCGATCGACGCCGATCGGGAAGTGGCAGGAGTGATGCTGTGGTAGGCGCTCTCGAAGCCGAGTACCCCCTCTCCCCCATCCAACAGGGCCTGCTCTTTCACCACCTGTTGGGCGCGGTGCCGGGGGTGGATCTCGAGCAGATCGTCTGCAGCCTGCATGAGGAACTCGACCTCCCGGCCTTCCAGCGCGCCTGGCAGGCCGTGCTCGGCCGGCACGCCGTGCTGCGCACGAGCTTCCGCTGGGAAGATGTCGAGGAGCCGCTCCAGCAGGTCCATTACGACGCCGCCCTGTCCGTCGAGGAACTCGACTGGCGAGACGTCCCGCCCGCGGCCCTGCCCGACCGGCTCGAGGCGTATCTGCGCTCGGATCGCGCGCGCGGTTTTGATCTGCGCCAGCCGCCCCGGCGCCTGGCCATCCTTCGCACGGGCGAGCGCGACCACGAGGTCGTCTGGAGCTTTCACCACATCCTGCTCGACGGGCGCTCGTTCCCGATCGTGCTGGGCGACGTGTTCGCGGTCTACGAGGCGTATCGGCGCGAGCGGACGCCCCGCCTTCCGGCCGCACGCCCGTACCGCGATCACGTGGCCTGGCTGCGGCAACAGGACTTGACACTGGCGGAGCCCTTCTGGCGCGAGCGTCTTGCGGGATTCACGGCGGCGACGCCGCTGCCCGGCGCGGCTCCGGGCAGCGCATCCGCGAGCGAGCGGCGCCATTGCTCCGCGCGCCTCTCGCCCGCGCTGACCTCGGCGCTCGCGGGCCTCGCGGATCGGCTCGGCCTGCACTTGAACACGATCGTCCAGGGTGCTTTTGCCTTGCTGCTGAGCCGCCATAGCGGCGAGACCGACATCGTCTTCGGAGCCATCCGCGCCGGCCGCGGCACCAGCGTGGAAGGCGCGCGCTCGATGGTGGGGACCTTCATCAATACCTTGCCGGTTCGGGTTCGGATTCCGGCCGAACTCTGCGTGTCCGACTGGCTCGGCGAGCTGCACGCGATGGAGCGTGCCGTGCGCAGCTTCGAGCACACCCCGCTCGTGGACGTGCAGCGCTGGAGCGCAGTCGCTCCGGGCCAGCCGCTGTTCGAGAGCCTCGTCGTCTTCGACGACGCCGGGCTCGACTCGAAGCTGCGCGCGCTGGGTGGGGCCTTCGCGCAGCGCAGCTTCCGATTGCACGAGCGCACCAACTATCCGCTCACCCTCTACGCCTACGGCGAGCCCGAGCTGCAACTCGAGATCGCCTACGACCATCCGCGTATGGACGATGCGACGGCGCAGCGTTTGCTCGGGCATCTCGGCGCACTGCTCGAAGGGATCGCGGCCGATCCGCAGCGCAGCACGGCGCAGGTCTCGCTGCTCACCGCGCCCGAGCGGGCCCAGCTTGTCGAACAATGGAACGCGACCGCGCGCGATGTGCCCGAGGCGGCGTGCATCCACCACCTCATCCGGGACCAGGCGGCGCGCACCCCGGATGCGGTCGCACTTGTCTGCGGCGACGCGGCGCTCAGCTATCGCGAGCTCGACGCGCGCTCCGATCGCTTGGCGCGCCACCTGCAAGGGCTCGGTGTCGGCGTGGAGACGCTCGTCGGGATCTGCCTGGAGCGCTCGCTCGATCTCGTGGTGGCGGTGCTCGCCGTCCTGAAGGCGGGCGGCGCCTACCTGCCGCTCGATCCCGAGTATCCGGCGGCGCGCCTGCGATTCATGGTGGAGGACGCCGCTCTCGAGGTGCTGCTCACGACCTCGCTTCTGGCGCCGCGCTTGAAGTCGACCCCGCGCCGGATCGTCGAGCTGGATACGGACGCCGCCGTGATCGCGCTCGCCTCGGAAACGCGGCTCGACAGCGCCGTGCAGCCGCACAACCTCGCCTACGTCATCTACACCTCGGGCTCCACCGGAGCGCCCAAGGGGGTGATGGTCGAGCATCGCAACGTCGTGAACTTCTTCGCCGGCATGGACGAGCGCATCCCGCACGATCCGCCCGGGACGTGGCTCGCGGTGACGAGCCTGTCCTTCGACATCTCCGTCGTCGAGCTGCTCTGGACTCTGACGCATGGCTTTCGCGTGGTCGTGCATGCCGGCGAGAGCCGCGCGGCGCCGGCGTTGATGGGACCCGACGCCACACGGCTCGACTTCAGCCTGTTCTACTTCGCCAGCGACGAGGAGACGGAGAGCGACAAGTATCGGCTGCTGCTCGACGGGGCTCGCTTCGCCGACGCGAACGGCTTCGCAGCGGTGTGGACACCCGAGCGCCACTTCCACGCCTTTGGCGGCCTGTACCCGAACCCCGCGGTCACGGGCGCGGCGCTCGCCGCGCTGACGCAGCACGTGCGCATCCGCGCGGGCAGCGTCGTGCTGCCCCTGCACCACCCCGCGCGCGTGGCGGAGGAGTGGGCAGTCGTCGACAACCTCTCGCGCGGCCGCGTCGACGTCTCCTTCGCCTCCGGCTGGCAGCCCAACGACTTCGTGCTGCGGCCCGATGCCTACGCGCAGGCGCGCGAGCTGCTCTTCCGCGACCTCGAGACCGTACGCCGGCTCTGGCGCGGCGAAGCGGTCTCGTTCCCCGGCCCGCGCGGCGCGGTGCAGGTGCGAACGCTCCCGCGCCCCGTGCAGCCCGAGCTGCCGGTCTGGATCACGAGCGCCGGCAACGTCGAGACCTACCGCCGCGCCGGCGAGGTCGGCGCGAACGTATTGACGCATCTGCTCGGCCAGACGCTCCCCGAGGTCGCTGAGCGGATTCGCATCTACCGCGAGGCACGGCGCGAGCACGGGCACTCCGGTCCCGGCTGCGTGACGCTGATGCTTCACGCCTTCCTCGGCGAGGACGTCGAGGCTGTCCGCGCGACCGTCCGCGAGCCCATGCTGCGCTACCTGCGCAGCTCCCTCAGCCTGATCCGCAGCTTCGCCGGGGCGTGGACGGCCTTCAAGAAGCGCGCCGACGGCAGCACGGCGCAGGCCGACGTCGACGTGTCGGCACTCTCCGAAAGCGAGCTGAACGATCTCCTGAGCTACTCGTTCGAGCGCTACTTCGAGACGAGCGCTCTGTTCGGGACGCCCGAGGCTTGCCTCGAGTTCGTGAAGCGCCTCGAGGCGATCGGGGTGAACGAGGTCGCGTGCCTGATCGACTTCGGCGTTGCGGCGCAAACCGTGCTCGCCCACCTGCCCCAGCTCGCGCGCCTGCGCGAGCTCAGCAGCGTCCAGGCCGCCCCGGCCCCGGCGCAGCTCTCGCTCGCCGACGCGCTGCGCAGGCACGGCGTGACGCATATGCAGTGCACGCCGAGCCTGGCTTGCGTGCTGCTGCTCGACGAAGAGGGGCGTGCGTCCGTGCGCGACCTCGACGTGCTGATGCTAGGGGGCGAGGCCCTGCCGGGAGCGCTCGCCGCGCAGCTCGGCGCGCTCACGCCGGCCCGGATCCTCAATCTCTACGGCCCGACCGAGACCACGGTCTGGTCCTCCACACATACCTTCTCGGGCGAAGGCAATGTGGTGCCGATCGGCCGACCGATCGCGAACACCGAGCTTTACATCCTCGATTCGCAGCTGCGCCCCGTCCCTGTCGGTGTGGCGGGCGAGCTGTACATCGGCGGCGCCGGCGTGGCGCGCGGCTACCTGGGTCGACCTGACCTCAGCGCCGAGCGCTTCATCGCGCATCCCTTCTTCTGCACTGCGGGTGCGCGGTTGTACCGGACAGGCGATCGCGCCCGCTACCGCTCAGACGGCGTCGTCGAATTCCTCGGCCGCGTCGACCGGCAGATCAAGCTGCGCGGGCATCGCATCGAGCCCGGCGAGATCGAGGCGGTGCTGGCCGGGCACGCGGCCGTGGCCGAAGCCGCCGTGGTGGCGCGCGAAGATGCACCCGGCGACGTTCGGCTCGTCGCCTATGTGGTGCCGCGAGTCGGCGCAGCGCCGGTGGCGGCGGAGCTGCGAAGCTGGCTGCGCGAGCGACTCCCCGAGCCGCTGCTGCCCTCGCACTTCGTCCAGCTCGACGCGCTGCCGCTCACGCCAAACCGCAAGCTCGACCGCCGCGCACTGCCGCCGCCCGAGGCGCAAGAGCCAGTGGAGCCCGCCGCGAGCGCCGCGCCGGCGGGTGACCTCGAACGAGCGATCGCGGAAGTCTGGCGCGACGTGCTCAAGGTCTCCCGCGTCGGCCTAGACGACAACTTCTTCGACCTCGGCGGCCACTCGCTGCTCGCGGTGCGAGTACACCGGCGGCTGCGCCAGCTGGCATCGCGCGAGCTCGCCATCACGGACTTGTTCCGCTTCCCCACTGTGCGCGCCCTCGCGACCTTCCTCACTGGCAGATCCGGCGGGCCCTCGCTCGACGCGAGCCGGGAGCGCGGGGCGCAGCGGCGCGAGGCGCTGGCGCGCCGTCGCATCGGAAGAAGGCGGGGAGACAGCGCGGAACCGGGAGAGCCGGCGTAGCGCGGCCCAAGACAGCGACAGCCCCGCGTTGCGTGCCCCACCATGATTGCGCTCAGGCGTGAAGCCTGGATACACGCTGCAGTGCACCCGCGATGACATGCAGCGCGACGCCAGCGTCATTACGCCGGTTGCTTTCATCGGGATGCAGTGCCGCGGTTGTACCCGGTTCCGTTCCGTCAATGCCATACGCATCACCGCTGCCCTGTCCAATCAGGCGGCGGCTCCCATGCGCAATGCCAAATACCCCGCCGTGATCGCGAGTGTGGCAAGCGTTACAGGAATACCCACGCGCGCATGGCAGCGCCATCCGATCTGTACACCACGACGCGCCGCGGCGTCGACCACGATGATGTTGGCGATGCTGCCGACGATGAACAGATTGCCCGCCAGTGTGCTCACGAGCGCCAGGGTGAGGCCGGCGAGGGGGTGCTCGGCGCTCGGCAGCAGCAACATGACCGCGGGCACATTGGAGACGATATTCGACAGCACGAAGGTCGCTGCGAACAGCGGCCCCGGGTGCTGAAGCGGCACGCCTGCCGTCGCGAGATCGACCATCACCTGAGCTGGCAACCCGGTCTTCTGCAACGCATGGTTGACCACGAACAGGCCCATGAACAGCACCAGCAGTTCCCAGTCCACCAGTCCCAGCATGTTCCTGGAGTGCAGCTTGCGGCTCATCAGCAATACGCCAGCGCCGGTGAGCGCCAGCACCTCGCGCGGCCACGAGGTGAAGACGAAGCACAGCACGATCGTCGATGCAACGGCCAGTCCCTTCGCGGTCTGCCATCGATCGAACGCGGCAGGGGCCTGGCCCTCTTGACTGGCGGGTGCAACTGCGGCCACACCTGCGCCTCGAGCGCGGGCCCGCCCCACGAGCATGGCCCAGGTCACGATCAGCCCGGCTAACACCGGCGCAGCCGCATCGATGAGGTAGCCGGCGAATGACAAATGCAGGGTCTGGCCGATCAGCATGTTCTGCGGGTTGCCGATCAGCGTGGCGGCCGAGCCGATGTTCGACGCACAGGCGAGCGCGAGCAGGTAGGGCAAGGCATCGAGCTTGCGCTTGTGGCACGCGTCGACCAGCACCGGCGCGACGGCGAGGCAAACGATGTCATTGCTGAACACGGCCGCCAGAGCGGCGACCACGAAGATAAATGCGCCCAGCAGCAGCGGCGGCTCCAGGAGCGAGTTGGCCAGGCGCAGCGTCACCCAGTCGTAGAAGCCGCCGAGGCGCATCTGCGCCGACACCACCATGAAGGCGAACAGCATGATCAAGGTCGGCAGGTGGATGGACCGCGCTGCGTCTTCGAGGCTCACGGCCTCCATGCCGATCAGCGCAATCGCGCCGAGCAGCGCTACGCCCGTGCGGTCGAGCTGCAGGAACGGCAACCCGCCGAGGATCATCCCCAAGTAGACGACGCAGAAGACTGCGACGATGGCTTCGGTCATGTCAGTGGTCCATTGCGCTGCGCGCCACCCGCGACGGATGAGACGCCGATGCTCTGTGAAGAACAGCCTTCGCGCCGTTGCTGACCTTCACCTTGCGCTGTGTGCGGCTGTGGAGCAGGGGCAGGTGGCCTGGGGCACGTTCTCCGGCCCACGCTCGCGGGGCAACAGCTGGGTTGCACGAGCGTGTCTCGGTCATCACCGAAGTGTTCGCCCGAAGGTCCAGGACACCGCGAATCGGGCCTGCGCCCGTGCCCCAAGCC
>JBAQUQ010000376.1:0-2685 GCA_049297615.1 Burkholderiaceae bacterium | reverse complement strand
GTCAGGATGAGGCCCCGGCGCGGCGCCACTGCCGGCGTCGAGTTCTTGCGCCGCGAGCTGCGGTAGCTGCCGTCGGTGGCGGGTTGGTAGGTCGGGATCAGCTGCTGCTTGCCGTTGCCGATGAGGTCGGCGCGGCCCATCTTTTGCAGCGCCTCGCGCAACAGCGGCCAGTTGTTCGGATCGTGCCAGCGCAGGAACGCCTTGTGCAGGCGGCGCCGGTTCTCGCCGCGCACGATGTCCACTCGCTCGGCGCGTTGCGGGTCGCGACTGATGCCCTTCAAGGGGTTCAGATTCGTGTGGTACATCGCGGTGGCCGTGGCCATCGGACTCGGGTAGAAGGTCTGCACCTGGTCGGCCTTGAAGCCGTTCTTCTTCAGCCACAGCGCCAGGTTCATCATGTCTTCGTCGCTCGTCCCCGGGTGCGCGGCAATGAAGTAAGGGATCAGGTACTGCTTCTTTCCCGCCTGCTCGCTGAACCTGTCGAACATCTGCTTGAATCGTTCGTAGCTGCCGATGCCGGGTTTCATCATCTTGGAAAGCGGCCCGTCCTGCGTGTGCTCGGGGGCGATCTTCAGGTAACCGCCCACGTGGTGCGTGACCAGTTCCTTGACGTACTCGGGCGACTGCACGGCCAGGTCGTAGCGCAGGCCCGAGCCGATGAGCACTTTCTTCACGCCGCGCACGCAACGCGCGCGCCGGTACAGCTTGATGAGCGGCCCGTGGTCGGTGTTCAGGTTCGGGCAGATGCCGGGGTAGACACAACTCGGCTTGCGGCACGCCGTCTCGATCGCCGCACTCTTGCAGGCAATGCGATACATGTTCGCCGTGGGGCCGCCCAGGTCGCTGATGACGCCGCTGAAGCCTTTCACGCGGTCGCGAATTTCTTCGATCTCGCGGATCACGGAATCTTCACTGCGGCTCTGGATGATGCGGCCTTCGTGCTCCGTGATCGAGCAGAACGTGCAACCGCCAAAGCAGCCGCGCATGATATTGACGGAGAAGCGAATCATCTCCCACGCCGGTATCTTGGTCGGCCCGTCGTGGCCACCGCTGGCATCGGCATAAACCGGGTGCGGGCTGCGCGCATAGGGCAGGTCAAACACGTGGTCCATCTCGGCGGTGCTGAGCGGAATCGGCGGCGGGTTGATCCACACTTCGCGCGCCGTGGCACCGCTGCCATGGCGCTGCACGAGCGCGCGCGCATTGCCGGGATTGGTTTCCAGGTGCAGCACGCGGTTCGCATGCGCGTAGAGCACCGGGTCGCTCTTCACCTGTTCGTACGACGGCAGGCGGATCACGGTGCGTTCGCGCGGCGGCAAGCTCAGCTTGCCGGTCTTGCGGCCGGGTTTGAAACTCGCGGGCAGAGCGATCGCGACTTGCCCGCTCGCAGCCAGCGCCCCACCCTGCTCCTTCGCACAACTCGTTCCGCGCGACGCAGCCTGCTCATCCGTGCTCTGGTAGGGGTTGATGTGCTCGTCGATGCGCCCGGGCCGGTCGACTTCCGACGAGTCGAGTTCGAACCAGTCTTGCGCGCTCGAATCGTCGCGCCGGCGCACGAAGACGCTGCCGCGAACGTCGGTGATGGAGATCACCGGCTCGCGTCGCGCCAGGCGGTGCGCGATCTCGACGACGGCGCGTTCGGCGTTGCCGTACAGCAGAAGGTCGGCCTTGCTGTCCACCAGCATCGAGCGGCGCACCTTGTCCTGCCAGTAGTCGTAATGCGCGATGCGCCGCAGGCTGGCCTCGATGCCGCCGAGCACGACGGGAACGTCGCTGAACGCCTGCTTGCAGCGCTGCACATACACCAGCGAACAGCGGTCCGGCCGGGCACCGCCCTGGCCGCCGGGCGTGTAGGCGTCGTCGCTGCGAAGCTTGCGCTCCGCCGTGTAGCGGTTGATCATCGAATCCATATTGCCGGCCGTCACACCGAAAAACAGGTTGGGACGCCCCAGCGCCTTGAACGCTTGCGCTGAACTCCAATCGGGCTGGGCGATGATGCCCACGCGAAACCCCTGCGCCTCCAGCGTGCGGCCGATGACGGCCATGCCGAAGCTCGGATGGTCGACGTAGGCGTCGCCGCTGACGATGATCACGTCGCACGAATCCCAGCCGAGCCCATCCATTTCGGCACGGTTCATGGGCAAATACGGCGCCGTGGCGAAGCGCTTGGCCCAGAACGGCTTGTAAGCGGTCAGTGGGCGGGCGGGCTGAACAGGGATGGCGGCGTGCACGGGGATCAAGACAGAGGCGAAGCGCGCATTGTCGGCGCAGCGCCTTCGTGGCGCCGCCGCAAGCTCCAATACCCGCTGAAACGCCCCGGCCGCCGAGCCAGGGCGCGGTACCCTGCCTGCGCTCAACCGGCCCCGACGAGAATGTCAGTGGTCCATTGCGCTGCGCGCCACCCGCGACGGATGAAACGCTTTGCGAACGACTGCCTTCGCGCCGTTGCTGACCTTCACCTTGCGCCGTGTGCGGCTGTGGAGCAGGGGCAGGTGGCCTGGGGCACGTTCTCCGGCCCACGCTCGCGGGGCACCGGATGGAGTGTCCGAGCACTTCTCGGTCATCACCGGAGTTTTCACCCGAAGGTCCAGGACACCGCGAATCGGGCCTGCGCCCGTGCCCCAAGCCACCTGCCCCGGGCACGGGAGAGGTGGGCGAAGACGTGGCGCGCCACCTCGGGTGCCG
>JBAQUQ010000375.1:0-2343 GCA_049297615.1 Burkholderiaceae bacterium | reverse complement strand
CGCCGCCGCAGCCCGCCAGGCTGAGCACGGCGGCGGCGATGGCGCAGCGCGTGCGCACGACACTGAGCACGGCCCGCTCGAGCCTACTGAACCGCAATCTGGCCGCGAATCTCGCCCAGCGCGCAGTTGGCGGCGGGAGGGCAACTGTTGTTCGTGCTGTGGACGTTGAAGTAGGTATTGCCGGCGTTGAGGTCGGTGACGTTTTGCGCCGTCAATGTCGAAGGGTTGGGCGCGGTGTAGATGCTGGTTCCCTGCGTCAGGGTCACGACGTCCGCGGGCCCAGGGGGCCCGCCGACCGGACCGGTGTGGATATGCGCGACGGTGGTGTTAGTCACGTTGTGCGTCACGTAGGCGATCAGGACGGCGCGCGTCGCGGAGTCGAACACGATGGTTCCGCGGCCGGTGGCCGTCGAGGTATTCGTCGCATTTTCCTGTGCGCCGGTCAGCGCGGCCAGACCCGCGGTGACGCCGCCCTGGACGGTGATCTGCCCGCGGATTTCGCCGCCCGGGTTCGCCGCAGTGTGGACGTTGAAATAGAGTTCACCCGCCAGCAGCGACGCGTATTGACCAGCCGTCAGAACCGTCCCGGCCGGCACGATGGCGGTCAAGCCGTCAGGAGCCAGGGTGAAGCCGATGATGACAGGGCCGTTACCCGTGGGATTGCCGGCAGGCGCCTGGTGGATGTGATGCCCGCCCGCGCTCGGCGTGAGCCCCGAAAACGTCATGCCGCCGGTGATTTCCAGGGTCGTCGGATTGACGACCACGGCGCCGCGGCCGGTCGCCGCCGTCGTCACCGCCGGGTTTTCCTGGGCGCCCGAGAGCGAGGCGGAGCGAACCACGGTGGTGCAGGTGATCGTGACATTGGTGATATTCGCCGCACCCATCGTGCCTGCGCCATTGGCGACAGCGCAGTTCTGCGCGGCGCTGCTCACAGTGACGGTATAGGTTGCGCCGCTGGCGAGCGCCGCGGTAAAGGTGAAATTGCCGGCGGCGGGTACCGCGAGACTGTTCCCGCCGTTGATCTGCAAGGTGACCGTGCCCACCGAGCCGGCGACGTTGCCGCCGACGGTATAGGTCGTCGTCCCACCCCCACCTCCGCCGCAAGAGGCGATCCCCGCCAGGACGGCGGCTGCGATCGAAGCCATCAATGCTTTGCGAACATTCATCACTGTCTCCTTATCGATATCTTTCGAAGCCGGGCTGGGCCGGCAAGGGGCGTGTCGGAACCGGCCGCGCAATGCGGACAGGCCAAAGCACGGCCGCCCGCAGCACGGTTGCCTCCCGAACCTGTGGGGGCAAGCGTGTATACAGCCGCCGCAGCGGACTTATTCCATGGCCGCAGGACGGCGATCGGCGCGATCGCGAGCAGGACCGAGAATCGCCAGCGACGCCACTGTCTGCGGATCGAGGATTGCCCGTCGTGAATTCCCCACCCAGCCCAGCCTCGATGCAAGGCCTGCTGGAGGCCGCGCGCGAGGCGCGCAGGCACGCCTATGCGCCCTATTCGCGGTTCGCCGTGGGCGCGGCCCTGCTCGACGAACAGGGCCGCGTCCACGCCGGTTGCAATATCGAAAACGCCGCTTACCCGCAAGGCCTGTGCGCCGAAGCCGCGGCGCTGGCGCACCTGGTGCTGGCCGGCGGCAGGCGCGTCCTCGCTGTCGTGGTGGTGGGACAGGCGCCGCAGCCCGTCACGCCCTGCGGCGGCTGCCGGCAAAAGCTGCGCGAGTTCGCAGCGGACGACGCACCCGTCTGGTCGGCCGACCTGCAAGCGTTCACGGCGCAACACAGCCTGGGTGAACTGCTGCCGGCGAGCTTCGGACCGCAGCACCTGGCCAGTGCGCCGGGCCCCGCGACGCCGTGAACGGGACCGAACTCGAAGACGCCGTCGCACGCAGCGCGGCACTCATTCGCGAGCGCGCACCCGGCGTGCAACCCTCGATCGCGGTCCTGCTCGGCTCGGGCTGGGCAGGGCTCGCCCACAGCGTGCAAGACGCCGTGACTTTTCCCTACGCCGACCTGCCGGCTTTCCCGCGCCCGGGCGTCGAAGGCCACGCGGGCTGGCTCCTGCTCGGGCGCATCGGCGCGCGCGACGTGGCCGTGCTCAGTGGCCGCCAGCACACCTATGAGACCGGCAACCCCGCGGCGATGAAAGGCGCGCTGCGAACCCTCGCTGCGCTGGGCGTGCGCGCGCTCGTGCAGACGAATGCGGCGGGCAGCCTGGACCCACGCATGCGCCCGGGCGAGTTGATGCTGATCGCCGATCACTTGAACCTGGTGCAGCGCTCGCCCCTCGTTCACGAGGCGGGCGCGCAGCGCTTCGTCGACCTGCGCGATGCCTACGAC
>JBAQUQ010000374.1:0-85109 GCA_049297615.1 Burkholderiaceae bacterium | reverse complement strand
TTTCGACGCCAGCGTGGGCGCGGCGGCCGCCGCGCTGTTCGCGCGTGCCTGCGACGGCGCGATGGCAGGCCTGGACGATGCCTGCCTTTTCGAGATGCTGCGAATGAGGTAGCAAACGGTCTTGGCTTGAATCACCCCACAGAACATTCAACTACTGTACAAATACCCAGTTTTGCTGATAATAACGCTAGCTTCTGGAGAACCGTATGGACGCGAATGTCAAGACTCTCAACACGGAAAAGGCCAAGGCCTTGCAGGCGGCCCTGGCACAGATCGAAAAGCAGTTCGGCAAAGGCTCGATCATGCGCTTGGGTGAGGGTGAGGTGATCGACGACATCGAAGTCGTGTCCACCGGGTCCTTGGGCCTGGATATCGCTCTGGGCGTGGGTGGCCTGCCGCGCGGGCGGGTCGTCGAAATCTACGGCCCCGAATCGTCGGGCAAGACCACGCTGACGCTGCAGGTCATCGCCGAGATGCAGAAGCTCGGCGGCACCTGTGCCTTCATCGATGCCGAACACGCACTCGACGCGCAGTATGCGCAAAAACTCGGCGTCAGCTTGCAAGAACTGCTGATCAGCCAACCCGATACAGGAGAGCAGGCGCTCGAAATCGTCGATGCGCTGGTGCGCTCGGGTTCGGTCGATCTGGTCGTCATCGACTCGGTCGCCGCCCTCACGCCCAAGGCCGAAATTGAAGGCGAAATGGGCGACTCGCTGCCCGGCTTGCAGGCGCGCCTGATGAGCCAGGCGCTGCGCAAACTCACCGGCACGATCAAGAAGACCAACACCATGGTCATCTTCATCAATCAGATCCGCATGAAGATCGGCGTCATGTTCGGCTCGCCCGAAACCACGACCGGGGGCAATGCGCTCAAGTTCTACGCTTCGGTACGCTTGGACATCCGGCGCATCGGCTCGATCAAGAAGGGCGAAGAAGTCATCGGCAACGAAACCAAAGTCAAGGTGGTGAAGAACAAGATTGCACCGCCTTTCAAGACCGCCGAATTCGACATCCTTTACGGCCAAGGCATCAGCCGCGAGGGCGAGATCATTGACATGGGCGTGAATGCGCGCGTGCTCGAAAAAAGCGGGTCCTGGTATTCATATAACGGCGAAAAGATCGGTCAGGGCAAGGACAATGCGCGCGATTTCCTCAAGGAAAACACCCAGCTTTCGATCGAAATCGAGAACAAGGTTCGCGACGCAGTGGGGATTCCGCAGTTGCCCACGATTGCGACCGCGCTAGTGCAGACAGCCAAGGTTCGCGCGGCGTAGTTGAGCACCGTGGCCGCAGCCCTGGCCGAGCCGGTGCCGCGTCCTGCGGACGCTGAGGACCGCGCGATCCTCGATGAGGATAAAGCGCTCAAAGCACACGCCTTGGCGAAACTGGCGCAGCGCGAGTACAGCCGAACCGAGTTGCGCCGCAAACTGCTCGCCCTGACCCCGACCAGGGTGAAGCAAGGCAAGCTGGGCGACACGCACGGCAAGCCTTGCCCGTCGGGCGCCGCGCAGCAAGCTGGCCCTAGCTCGCGCGGCGCTGCAGCCGCTGCCCGCATCGACGCCGTTCTAGACTGGCTCGAAGCGCACGACTACCTGTCGCAGCGACGCTTCGTGCAATCGCGAGTGCGGTTACGCTGCGAGCGATTCGGCAATCTGCGCATCCGCCAAGAACTCGCGCAGCACGGGGTGGCCTTGCCAGCCCAAGCCGAGGAGGTGCTGCGCGATACTGAATTCGAACGCGCCCACAGGGTATGGGCGCGCAAGTTCAAGCAGGGTTCAGGCCCTGCGGCCGACACGCACAAGCAGGCTCGCTTTCTGGTCGGGCGCGGCTTCTCGAGCGACGTGATCCGGCGCGTCCTGCACGAGGCGCAAGACGTCGGTGCTCCCCCTGCGGCTGCGCAGTCGCCCATCGAAGAGGCCATAGAAGCGAAAACCCTGCGCGGCGCGCATGCTACATTGCCGCGCTGATGCGCATGGCACCTGGGTTTCGATTCGGCCGAGTTTGAATTAGGCAGCACCAGCCTCGATACCGGGTGGTGCTTCGTCGTGAGTGCCGACACGTGTCCCGGCGCAACGGCGCGATTGCTGCCCGCGAGTTTTGCTGTGCGCTGCCAAGCCATGCGAAACCCGAAGCAGCGAGGCCCCATGAAGATTCACGAATACCAAGGCAAGGAAATTCTTCGGCAGTTCGGCATTCCGGTGCCGCGCGGCTACCCGGCGTTCAGCGTACGCGAGGCGGTCGAGGCGGCGCAAAAACTCGGTGGCCCGGTGTGGGTTGTCAAGGCACAGATTCATGCGGGCGGGCGCGGCAAAGGTGGCGGCGTCAAGCTGGCCCGTAGCATGGACGAAGTGCAGCAGTTGGCCGGCCAGATTCTCGGCATGCAACTCAAGACGCATCAAACCGGACCAGCGGGCCAAAAGGTGCGACGTTTGCTGATCGAAGAAGGCGCCGACATCCGCCATGAGTATTACGTCGCGGCGGTTACGGATCGGGCGACGCAGAAGGTCGCGATGATGGCCAGTTCCGAAGGCGGCATGGACATCGAAGAAGTGGCGCACAAGACACCGGAGAGGATCGTCAGGGTGTTCATCGACCCATTGATCGGGCTGACGCAGGCTCAGGGTCTCGAACTGGCGCGGGGCATCGGTGTTCCTGCGCAGTCTCAGCCCCAGGCGATGGCCTTGCTCGAAAAACTCTACGCCTGCTATATGGCGACTGACGCAAGCTTGGCAGAAATCAATCCACTCATCCTCGAGGGGTCGGTGGACGGCAAACCGGGCAATCTCAAGGCGCTCGACGCCAAGTTCAATTTCGACAGCAATGCCTTGTTCCGCCACCCCGAGATCACCGCCTACCGCGACCTCGACGAGGAAGACCCAGCGGAAATCGAAGCCAGCAAGTTCGACCTGGCCTATATCCAGCTCGAGGGCAACATCGGCTGCCTGGTCAATGGCGCGGGTCTGGCGATGGCGACGATGGACACGATCAAGCTATTCGGCGGCGAGCCCGCCAATTTTCTCGACGTCGGCGGCGGCGCCACGGCCGACAAGGTGACCGAAGCCTTCAAGATCATGCTCGGCAACTCCAAGGTCGAGGCGATCCTGGTCAATATTTTCGGCGGCATCATGCGCTGCGACACGATTGCAGAAGGGGTGATCGCTGCCTGTCGTGCAGTCAATTTGAAGGTGCCTTTGGTGGTGCGAATGAAGGGCACCAATGAGGACCTGGGCAAGCAGTTGCTCAAGGATTCGGGCCTGCCCATCATCAGCGCCGACTCGATGGCCGAAGCCGCTGAAAAGATCATGGCGGCACTGAAATAGGCCCGGCCCGGTCTTCACGCTCGGCCACGCCTCGCCCAAGGAACCCGTCCATGTCCATCCTCATCGACAAACGCACCTTAGTGATCACGCAAGGCATCACGGGGAAAACCGGCCAGTTCCATACCCGAACGTGCCGCGACTACGCGAACGGCAAGAATTGCTTCGTCGCCGGCGTGAACCCGAAAAGGGCCGGCGAAGACTTCGAGGGCATCCCGATCTTCGCCAGCGTCAAGACCGCTGCGAGCAAGACCGGCGCGACGGTGAGCGTGATTTACGTGCCGCCGGCTGGCGCCGCGGCGGCGATTCTGGAAGCAGTGGAGGCTGAACTCGATCTGGCGATCTGCATCACGGAAGGCATTCCCGTGCGCGACATGCTCGAGGTGCGCAGCAAGATGCGGGCACGCGAGGCCACGGGGGCCAAGAAAACGCTGCTGCTCGGGCCGAATTGCCCAGGATTGATCACGCCTGAGCAAATCAAGATCGGCATCATGCCCGGCCACATCCACAAGGCAGGCAGGATCGGCGTCGTCTCACGCTCAGGCACCTTGACCTATGAAGCCGTGGCCCAGCTCAGCGAAATCGGCCTGGGTCAGTCGAGCGCGGTGGGCATCGGCGGCGACCCGATCAACGGCCTCAAGCACATCGACGTGATGCGCCTGTTCAACGACGACCCGGGCACCGACGCCGTGATCATGATCGGTGAGATCGGCGGCCCCGACGAGGCCGAAGCGGCGCGCTGGTGCAAAGCCAATATGAAGAAACCCATCGTCGGCTTCATCGCCGGCGTCACTGCCCCGCCGGGCAAGCGCATGGGCCATGCCGGCGCCTTGATCTCCGGCGGCGCGGATACGGCAGACGCCAAATTGGCGATCATGGAAGAGTGCGGTTTCACGGTCACGCGCAACCCCTCTGAGCTGGGAAAGCTGCTGAAGCGTTTGTTGTAGAGTCCGCCCGGAACGGAGCACAGGTCGTCGTCGGCGCGCGGGCTGCAGCATGACCCGGGCGCAGGCCACCGCGGCGCCTGCGCGCTTCGATCCAAGGCACAATTCGAAACTCCGCCCGGCCTGTCTGCTGCTTCGCTATTGCCTCTGAATCCTCTATCCATGACTCTCGAGTTCTTCAGCGCAACCGACACCGGCAGGGCGCGCAACAACAACGAAGACTCGGTGGCACTGGACGAGGCCAATGCGCTGATGGTCCTGGCCGACGGCATGGGTGGCTACAACGCCGGCGAAGTCGCCAGCGGCATGGCCACCTCGTTCATCAAGAGCGAGCTCGGCCGCTGGCTCACCGAGGCCGCGAACGACGCCTCCGACACTGATGTGCGCCGCGCGATGGACATTTGCGTCGACAACGCGAACCGCGCCATCTTCAATGCTGCGAATTCCAACCCGCAATACGCCGGCATGGGCACGACGCTGGTCATGGGCGTGTTTCGCGAAGGCCGCCTGTTGATCGGCCATGTGGGCGACTCGCGCGGCTACCGCTTGCGCGCCGGACGCCTGACGCAAATCACGCACGATCATTCGCTGCTGCAGGAGCAGATCGATGCCGGCTTGATCACAATGGAGCAGGCCGCGTTTTCGTCGAACAAGAACCTGGTGACGCGCGCTGTGGGCGTCGAGGACACGGTGCTGCTCGAGACCCACTTGCACGACGTGCTGCCGGGCGACACCTACCTGCTATGCTCTGACGGCCTGTCTGACATGCTCGACGACGAGAGCATCCTGCAACTGTTGCTTGGCTGCGAATCCTTGCCCGAAGCGGTGGCCGCGCTCATCGACGCCGCCAATGACGCAGGCGGAAAGGATAATATCTCGGTGGTTCTCGCCCGGTTGCGCGGCCCGGCGGGGTCTGCGCGGTCATGGTGGCCGTTCCGACGTTGACCGGGGCGTGCGGGTGCTGCGGCGTGGCTGCGTGCGTCGGAAAACGATAAGGGACAGAAAGGTCGCAAGCAATGGGCAAGCTGGTCGTATCGCTCGACGGTGTGGTGATCAAGGAGGTGCAGATCACCAAAGACAAGACCACCTTGGGCCGGCGCCCGTACAACGATATCGTGATCGACAATCTTGCCGTCAGCGGCGAACACGCCGTGCTGCAGATGGTCGGCTCGGACGTCTTCATCGAGGACCTCAACAGCACGAACGGCACCTATATCAATGGCAAGGCGATCAAGAAACAGCTGCTTACGCATAACGACACGGTGGAGATCGGCAAGTACAAGATCAAGTACCTCGTCGAAGACGGTACTGACTACGAAAAGACGATGATCCTCAAGCCCGGTGCGCTGCCGGTGCTGCAGCACTCAGGCTTCGGTCCGTCGGGCTTCGGCCCTGTGGGCGGATCTACAGCGCCGGCTTCGATCAAGGTACTCAACGGCGCCGCCGCCGGCCGCGAGGTGGCCCTGAGCAAGGTGGTCACGACGGTGGGCAAACCCGGTGTGCAGGTAGCCTCGATCACAAAGCGGCCGGGCGGCTATGTGCTCGCGCACGTCGAGGGGTCACTGCGCCCCACGGTCAATGGCAGTCCCGTCGTCAGCGAAATCGTGCACCTGAAAAACGGTGACGTGATCGAGCTCGCCGGCACCCAGATGCAATTCGTGCAGCCCTAGACTGGCAGCAGCGCAAGCTTGCGCGACCCCGCGTGACCCAGATCACGCAGCGCTCAGAGCCAGGCCAGGGACCAGCCACAAACGCCGGGCAAGCGCGACTTTGGCGCCTTGATCGGCGCGCATGGCCGCGCCACCATAGCGATCGCGCGCATTGCGGCAAGCAGCCAGCGCAACCGAACTTCCTTGCGCCTCGCGCGCCACCTCCGCTCATGAATCTCCAAGTTCTCGGCTGCTCCGGCGCCATTGCTGCAGGCTGCAAAACCACCGCCTTCCTGCTCGACCACGACGTCCTGATCGATGCCGGAACCGGCGTTGGCGACCTGACGCTCGAAGCCTTGGCGCGCATCGACCACATCCTCATCAGCCATTCGCACCTGGACCATGTGCTCTCCATCGGCTTACTGGCCGACAGCGTGATCCGCCTGCGCGAGGCGGGTGGCCGGCCGGCCATCCAGGTCCATGCATTGCCCGAGACGATCGCGGCACTGCGCACCCACATCTTCAACGGCGTCATCTGGCCCGACTTCACGCGCCTGCCGACACTGGAGCGCCCCGTGCTCGCCTTCGTACCGTTCGCCGTGGGCGACAGCCTGACCCTGGGCGGAAAGCGCATCGAAGTGCTGAGTGCCTCCCACACCGTACCGGCAGTCGGCTTCGGCGTCGACGGCGGCGCCGCGGGTTGGTGGATCTATACCGGCGACACCGGCCCGAACCCGCAGCTGTGGCAGCGCCTGCGCCAACTGCGCGTTTCGCACCTGGTGATCGAGACCGCCTTCAGCGATGACGAGCGCCAGCTTGCGCGCCGCAGCAAACATCTCTGCCCGACCGAGCTCGGCCGCGAACTCACCCAGCTCGCCGGATGCGTCGACATCCACATCACGCACATCAAGCCTGGGGAGATGGGCGCCGTGATGGCGGAAATCGCGCGGCTGGGTACGAAGCATCGGATTCGCGCATTGGCCGCGGGGCAGTCCTTGCGCCTCGGCCAAGTTGAACCCCTGCCCGCCTGCGCAGGTGACGATTTTCGGCGAGCCGATACAGGTGCGACATTCTCACGCCAGGCAGAGTGACCGATTGCGTCAACTTATCGGGCAAAGTCCACGAATCGAGGCGTGGACCGGGTTGGCACAGGGCCTGCAACTGTTGAGCGTGTCCCCCCCAACCCCCCAGGAGCTTTCCAACATGAAACGTCGAGTCCAACAAGGTTTTACCCTCATCGAACTGATGATCGTCATCGCGATCATCGGCATCCTGGCGGCAATCGCGCTGCCGCAGTATCAGAACTACACGATCCGCGCCAAGGTATCGGAAGCCCTGAGCGTCTCCGCAGGCGCCAAGCTGGCTGTCGGGGAAACGGCACAGTCTGCCGGTGGTTTGGCCAATGTGTCAGCGTCGAACCATGGCTACTCCTTCGTCGCAGGCACCTCGCCCACGAGCTACGTCGAGTCGGTCGCCATTGAAGACGTCACCGGCATCATCACCGTGACCACGAAGAACACTGGCGGTGCGCCCGCCCCCGTAATCACGCTGACGCCACAGGAAATTACCGGGCAACTCACCTGGACATGCACAAAGAGTACGGCGACGCTGGCCTCGCATGTACCGGCCTCCTGCCGATAGTCGAAACTCAACCTGATCAAAACGAGGGCGGCGTAGCGATACGCCGCCTTTTGCCATTGTGTGAGCGCCCGCTGAGAGTCGTCCGTGTTGACCGGTACAACGGCAAAGTCCGTTTCGCATTTGCCAGTTGAGCCCAGGGGCCAACTGCGAACCGAATCGGCGCAGGGGGCCGCGCATCGAATGGCGGTGCGTGAATTCCAAGGTGTCAGTGACCTTTCGCTCTGGCTGATCCTCGGATTCACGGGTTTGGCCTGGGCCTGGCTATTACCCGGCCACTTCATACCCTGGCCGGGCTTTCGCCAGGAGGTGTTGGCGGCGGCGGCATTCGTGCTGCTCGCAGGAGCCGCGATCGCGGGCGGGCAGCGCATCGTCTGGCCGCGGATCGCATTGATCGCTTTCGCTGCAGCCTGCGTCCCCCTGCTCCAGCTTGCGCTTGGGCAAATCGACTTTCGCAGCGGCGGGGTTCTTTCTGCCGCCTACGTCGCGGCCTTTGCCGCGAGCATCGGTGTCGGCGCAAGCCTCGCTGCGAGCCCATTGCGCCGCCAGGTTCTCGAGGGCTTTGCCGCCTGCGCCGTCTTCGCCGGCATCGTTTCGAGCGGTATGGCCTTGTGCCAATGGCTGGGCCCGTCGGTATGGGAAGGCCTGCTCGACCCCCACATCGGCCGTCGACCATTCGCCAACATCGGCCAGCCCAACCATTTATCGACCCAACTGTTGTTGGGCGTTGCCGGCGCTTTGTATTGGTACGAAACCCGCCGCAGCCATGGATGGCCCACGGCGTTCGTCGTCGCTTGGCTGGGAGTTGGTATCGTCTTGACGGAGTCGCGCACCGGCTGGTTGAGCGTATTCGTCATTGCACTGTGGTGGTGGTGGATGCGCGAACGCGCCGCATTGCGTCTGCGAGCCTTGCCGCTCGCGATAGGCATCACCTGCTTTGCCATCGCGGTATTCTGCCTGGGCCGTCTTCATTTGCTTGTCGGGGCCGTTGACCCGGACGCCGTCGCCCCGACCGCTCTTCGATTGGAGGCAGGTACGCGGCCATTGCACTGGGCGATGCTGTTGGACGCCTTGGGACAATCGCCCTGGTGGGGTTACGGCTGGAGCCAAGTTGCGAACGCCCAGTTCGTCGTTTCCGCGAACCACCCCGCCACCGGAGAGTGGCTGACGCAAAGTCACAACCTGGTCCTGGACCTGCTGATCTACAACGGGATTCCCATCGGGGCCTTGCTCAGCACCATGATGCTGCTTTGGTTCGTGCGGCATTCCCGAGCTTGCAACAACTCCACTTCATGGAGCCTGCTGCTGGCGCTCTTCATGCTCTTCACTCACGCCCTGCTCGAAAACCCGCTTCACTATGCCTATTTTCTTCTGCCAGCCGGCCTGCTGATCGGCGTGCTCAGCAGCGATTGCGGCGTCGAGCGCCGCTGGCACGGCAGGCGATCGTCTTTGGCCGTACCGATCGCGCTGCTCCTGGTGCCCCTGACGGTGGTCAGTGCCGAATATTTCGACGCGGAGGAAAACCTGCGCCGGATGGAGCTGTCCTTCAAGGGCGTTGGAACAAAGCCGGCCGCGCTTCCGCAACATGAATGGTTTCTGGTGGATGGCTGGGCTGCATACCATCGCGCTTCGACGCTGACGATCAGCACCGGCATGCGAAGGCAGGACCTTGACGAATTGCGCAAGGTGGCCTCGCGTTATCCTTATCCGAACATTCTGATGCAGTACGCGCACGCCAGCGCTATGAACGCGAACCCCGAGGCAGCCCGAAGATCATTGATCCACGCTTGCAAAGTTTTCGGTCCGCCGACCTGCCAACAGATGCGCAAGCTATGGTTGCGGCTGCAATCGTCGGAGCCCCTGTTGCGGGACGTCGAGTTTCCGACGGCCGTCGACTAAGGTGAGTTGACGAGTTCGCCGAAGGTCGCTTGGCCCAAGCGATCTTCGACAAGAATCGCGGCATGCAAGCGTTCGACCCCAGCGAAATCGCGCGGCAGCAATTCCAGCGTATTCCTCTCTCGACAGCTCTGGCCTGCCTGGCCGTCGGACTGCCGATGCTGGTGGCCTTCAACCTGCCGCCTTCGGCCACCTACTTCAACCAGGCGGTTTCGCTATTCGGGTGGGGTGCCTGGACGCTGTACTTGACCAGTACCGGTGCCACTGCAGCGCTATCGCGAGGCCTCGCCGCTGCCTTCGCCACCCTGGGGCTGCTGTTCATCGCCGCATTGCAATCGTCTGTCCTCGTTGGCCAGCCTTGGGCGCTGTCTTTGTCGGGTGCGGCCATGATCGGCGCCGCCGCGTTCGTCGTAGCGACAGGTGCAGCAGCGGGGCGTAATGGCCTGGGCACCGAGGCCTTCCTTGCGCTTTGTGTGGCCTTGCTGCTCGCCGGCGTCGCTAGCAGCGCCATCGGCATGGTCCAGGTTTACGCGCCCGCCTGGGCCGATGGCGACTGGATCGCACGCACGTCGATCGAGGGCCGTGCCGTCGGGAATTTGCGTCAGCCCAATCACCTCTGCAGTTTGTTGTTGTGGTCCACGGTGGCCGCACTCTGGCTGGGCGAGGCGCGAATTCTGCGTCGCGCGGTCGGGGCTTCACTCGCGGCGCTGATGCTCTTTGGCGTCGTGCTCAGCGGCTCGCGAACCGGGGTGCTCGGTGCGCTGCTGCTTTCCCTGTGGGGCCTGCTCGATTCGCGCCTGACGAGACGCACCCGCGCTGTCTTGCTGCTCGCACCTCTGGCCTACGCTTTGTTCTGGTTCGGTGCCGCGCACGGGGCGGGTCGCTTCAGCGCCGGTGGCGACATCTCGAGCTCGCGCTTCGCCATCTGGAGCGATACCCGGGACTTGGTCCGCGCCCATCCTTGGGCCGGTGTGGGCTTCGGCGAATTCAATTTCGCGTGGACGCTGACCGAGTTTCCGAATCGGCCGGTAGCGTTCTTCGACCACGCCCACAATCTGCCGCTGCAGTTCGCGGTCGAGTTGGGTTTGCCCCTCGCTGGCCTGGCGCTCGGCTTGCTGGGCTGGGCGTTGTGGTGCGCGGCACGAAATTGCCTACGCCCAGTGGACACCGGTGAAGCTGCCTCACCGCAACGCGCCGCCTTTGTCATGGTGCTGCTTGTACTTATGCACAGCCTGCTCGAATATCCGCTGTGGTACGCCTACTTCCTCCTGCCCGCCGCATTCGCGCTGGGCTTGTGCCTGGCCGACCGCTCTCAACCGAAGGGAACCGTCGCTCGGGAATCGCACAGTTCAGGACAAGCGATAAGTCTTCGCCTCGGATCGATCGTGCTGATGCTCGGTGCCGCCTATTCGGTTTACGACTACCTTCGTGTCGTCGTCATCTTTGCCCCGCCTGTGGAGGCAGTGCCACTGGCCGAGCGCATCACCCGCGGGCAGCGCAGCGTGTTCTTCTCGCACCATGCCGACTACGCCGCGGCAACGACGTCGGAAGACCCGGCGATTGCGCTGCAAGCCGCGCAGCGCGCAGCCCACTTTCTTCTCGATACCCGGCTCATGATGGCGTGGGCGAATGCATTGCACGCCACGGGCGACACCGAGCGCGCGAAATACCTTGCCCAGCGCCTCGGGGAATTTCGCAATCCGCAGTCCGAGGGCTACTTTGCACCTTGCAAAGACCCGCCCCTGACGGACGCCGGCAGGCCCTACCAGTGCTTAGCGCCGCAGCGCAAATTCACCTTCGCCGACTTCAGGTAGTGCCAGGCGCCAACCAATCGCCCGACTTGCCGCCGCGCTTTTCGAGCACACCGATTTCGCCCATCACCATGCCGCGGTCGACGGCCTTGCACATGTCGTAGACCGTCAGCAATCCGATTTGGACGGCTGTCAGCGCCTCGATCTCGACGCCGGTTCGCCCGAATGTCTCGACCTGGGCGGTGCATCGCACCGAGCTGCCGGGACGATCGACCTCGAAATCCACCGCCACGCGCGTGATCGGCAAGGGGTGGCACAGTGGAATCAGCTCCGAGGCGCGTTTAGCTCCCTGGATCGCGGCGACACGCGCCACGCCGATCACGTCGCCCTTCTTCGCTTGGCCGGCCTCGATCAGCGCCAGCGTGGCCGGCAGCATGCGAATCACGCCGCTGGCGCGCGCAATCCGGTGCGTTTCGGACTTGGCCGACACGTCGACCATGTGCGCCTGACCCTGGGCATCGAAATGCGTGAGTGGTGAACGTGGGGCTTGGACCATGGCAGGAAACACGCGGGAAACGAATGTGCGGCATGATAGCCACGCGCGCTGCGCCGCACCGCCCGTCGGGCTCTGCCGTTACGCCGCGCACCGCACCGCCACCTGCTCACCCGCACCCACGTGTCCGCCTCGCGCCCTCTCCGCCCGCCGCCGGTGCGGCATCACCGCTGGCTGTGCGGTCTTTGCACTGGCGCCATTGTCGCGACGGCGCCCTGCCCGCCGGCGCATGGGCAGACTCAGGCCCAGATCAACCTCCCGGCGCTGGGCGACACCGAATCGGAAGACTTCGGCATCGGCGCCGAGCGCCGCTTGGGCGAGCAGATCATGCGCGAGATTCGCCGCGACCCCGACTACCTCGACGACCCAGTACTGCTCGAGTACGTCGAGTCGCTGTGGCATCCGCTGCTGGCGCAGGCACGCGCGAACGGCAATATCACGGCCGATCTGGATCAGCGTTTCGCCTGGGAGCCGTTTCTGGTGCGTGACCGTGCGATCAACGCCTTCGCGCTGCCCGGCGGTTATATCGGCGTGTATCTCGGGCTGATCGCGTTGACGACGAGCCGCGACGAACTCGCCTCGGTGCTCGCGCACGAACTGTCGCACGTCACGCAGCGTCACATTGCACGCAGTATTGCCAACACCAAACGCCAGTCGCTGATCGGCGCGGCGGCGATGATCCTCGGCGTGATCGCCGCGGCGCGCAGCGCTTCCGCCGATGCGGCCAATGCCATGATCGTCGGTGGTCAGGCAGCTGCCCTGCAAGGCCAATTGAACTTTTCGCGCGACATGGAGCGCGAGGCCGATCGCATCGGCTTTTCGTTGTTGACGGGGGCAGGCTTCGCAGCCGGCGGCATGGCGGCGATGTTCGAGAAACTCGACCAGTCGTCACGCCTGAACGACAGCGGCGGCTTTCCCTACTTGCGCAGCCACCCCTTGAGTTCGGAGCGAATCGGCGAGGCGCGCGCCCGGCTCGGCACCGCTGCGGCGCCGCCACCGAGCAGTGCGATCGAACATGCTGTGGCCCAGGCCCGCGCACGCGTGCTGATGGACAGCCGCGTCGACGCGCTGCGGCGCTGGCAAGCGATGGACGCCGATCGGCCCGGCAAGGCGCCGGCAGAACACCTTGCCGGCGCGTACAGCAGTGCCCTGGCGTCGACGCTGCTGCGCGATTGGGCACGCGCCGACATGGCCCTGCACATCGCGTTCGGCCTGGCCTCCGGCGAAGCCCGCGACCCTCGGGCGGCGCGCGCTGTCGCGCTACTGACTGCGCAGTCCCTGTTTGAGCGCGGCGACGCGGCGCGTGCTGCGACTGCGTTGAAACCCTATATGGACAAGCCCTCACGCCCGGTGATGCTGCTGGCCGCGCAGGTGGAGCTGGCCAGTGTTGCGGACGCGTCGGCCGCGCCGGCGTCATCGAGCAACACCACCGGCTTGAAACGAATGGCAGACCAGTTGCAGACCTGGCTTGCCATGTACCCGCGCGACGCCGCGGCCTGGGCGCAGTTGGGCCAGGCCTGGGCGCGCCTGGGCCAACCCTTGCGGGCGATGCGTGCGCAGGCCGAGGTACGCCTCGCTTTGGGCGACTTGAATGGCGCCCTCGACCGGCTGCGTGCGGCCCAGCGCAGCGTTCGCGGTCCAGAAGGCGGCGCAAACGTCGACTTCATCGAGGCCTCGGTGATCGACGCACGCCTGCGCGACATCGAAGGCCAGCGCCGCCGAATCGCGGCGGACGAACGATCGTCGAACGAGCATCGCTGAGGCCAAGCATCGGACGCGCCCGCGGCAGCCAGCAGAGGGCCGGCCGTCGGAGCATCAGACGCGCGGCGCGAAGAGCCGCTCGATCGCCGTGTCGATCACCATGCCGCACAGGCTGTAGATCAGCGAGCCGAGCAAGGCCGCCGGGAATCCTGTGACTTGAAGGCCGTCGAGCAGCTGCGCGGCAAAGTAGAACATCAGCGCGTTGATGACAAACAGGAACAGCCCGAGCGTGAGCAGGGTGACGGGCAGGGTCAACAGCACAAGGATCGGCCGCAGCAATGAATTGAGCAGGCCGAGCACGAGCGCAGCCAGCATCGCGGCACCGAAACTCGTCACCGCCACGCCGGGGAAGAGGTGCGCCACGAGCAAGAGCGCGCAGGCGAGAAGCAACCAGCGAAGCAAGATTCTCAGCATGGCCGCAGCATAGCGGCAGCACGCTGGCCGCCCTCGCTGACGCGTGAGCACTACAGAAGCACCCGTCTCCTCGAAGAATTGCGCGCCTTCAGAGTGAAAACTTCTTTGCAATGACCCATTCACGCAGTACCATTCGCAGCGCGCGGTGCTATGGAGAAATGAGAACCCACGCGGCTCTCGCCCAACCCGAGCACATCAACAACCTACTTGATGGAGTGAATTGACATGGCAACTGCGAAAAAGGCTCCCGCAAAGAAAGCGGCAGCGAAAAAGGCCCCGGCGAAAAAAGCGGCGGCGAAAAAAGCCCCGGCGAAAAAAGCGGCGGCGAAAAAAGCCCCGGCGAAGAAGGTTCCCGCGAAGAAAGCAGCAGCGAAGAAGGCCAAGGCAAAGGCTCCGGCGAAGAAGCGTACCCCCAACGCTGCCTTCATGAAGCCCATGATGCCCAGCGCGATGCTGGCCGCGGTGATTGGCGCGAATCCGATGCCCCGCACCGAAGTGACGAAGAAGGTGTGGGACTACATCAAGAAAAACGGCCTGCAAGATTCGGCCAAGCGCACGATGATCAACGCCGATGCGAAGCTGAAGGAAATTTTCAAAAAGGCGCAAGTCTCGATGTTTGAGATGACCAAGCTGATCAACGGGCATCTCAAGTAAGCTGCAAGGCTCGAGCACACAAAGCCGGTGCAAGACACCGGCTTTTTTTCGCCCCGGCGCGGCGCCGTGCGTGTTCAGCCTTGCAGGCCGCGTCCTCGCAGAGCGAGGACCCTTCGCCAGGCTCGAAGGCTCCTCAGGAGCCTTCGAGTCCGGGCTCAGCCTTGCAGGCCGCGTCCTCGCAGAACCTGGACCCTTCGCCAGGCTCAGCGCGGCGCCAGCAGTCCAAACAGGGCCGCGCCGTTCTCCCAGCCGATACGTCGCGCCGTGGCCGGGTCGAGGTCGCCGAGCCAGTTGCGCGCCTCTTGCATCAACGCTTCATAACCCTGCCAGCGCTGGTTGACCCAGGTGTCGGAGCCCACCATGAAGCGTGTCGGGAACTCTTGCAACAGCGTCTTCCATTCGGCGCTGAGCCGGCCAGCGCCTTCGGTCAGGCCGGGTCGATACGAAAGCTCACCCATCAATAGCGGATAGCGACGCAGCAATTCGCGCAGGCGCGCCACCGGTGCCCCGCCGATGCCGCTGTGCGCCCAGACCAGACGAGCTTTCGGGGCGTGTGCCATCAGCAGGTCAATGGCAAGGTCGTCGACGTGAGCCAGCACCGCGAGGCCCTTGTCCTGCGCGAGTTGCATCAGCTTGCGCGCCACCGCACCGTTCGCGTTGGCGCTGTCGTATAGATGAAATTCGCCCAGACCCCGATACGGCCCGGCTGGCGTGCCGGCGGCCAATTCGTCCAGCACCATCTGGTGGATCGTCTCGTCCTGGAACCAGCCGCTGTAGTCGGCGCGGTTTCGGTACAGGCGAATGAATGGCACGACCGTCACTCCGGCGGCTTGGGTCTGGGCGCGCGCCGCGGCGAGTGTCTTGGTGCCGTCGTTGGGCCGGCTGTTGGCGACGATTGCGCGAACACCGCTGCGCTGCATGCGCGCCAGCGCATCGGCCAGCGGATGCGCGGACTGCCATGCCTCGTCGTTGTAGTGCAAATGGGCGTCGAACAAGGGGCCGCGGTAGGGCTCAGCAGCAGCGCGAAAAGCGGCGATGGGCGCCGCCGCCGCGAGCAAGGCAGCAGCGAGGAATCGAATCGAGACCTTCATGTTCGAGCCCTTCGATCAGCCTACATTTTTGCGCAGAAACGCCAAAGTGCGCTCGCGCGCCAGCACGGCGCTGGCCGCGTCGTAGGAGCCGCGCTGGTCGCAATTGAAGCCGTGGCCGGCCGGGTAGAGCTGCACATCGATGCCCGGGTGGGCGCGGCGCAAGGCCTCGACCCCATCCAGCGGGATGTGCGCGTCGTGCTCACCGAAGTGCGCCAGCACCGCGCAGCGCGGCACGCGCGCCGCCTGCTCGGGTATTCCGCCACCGTAATACGGCACGCTGGCCGCGAGTGAGTCGAGCTCGCATGCTGCCAGCCAGCTCAGCAAGCCGCCCCAGCAGTAGCCGACGATGCCCACGCGGGCCCCGGGCGCCAGGCGAGCTCGCGCCAGCGCGATCGCCGCCTGGATGTCGAGCAAGGCCTTCTCGGCAGGACAGGCCTCTTTGAGCGCCCGGCCACGTTGAATGTCGCCGGCGTCGTAGCCGAGTTCCACGCCACGCTGGACCCGATCGAACAGCGCCGGTGCGACGGTGAGGTAGCCCTGCGCCGCAAAGTCGTCCGTGACGCAGCGGATGTGCGAATTCACGCCGAAGATTTCCTGCACGACGACCAAGCCGCCACGCGGCGCGGCCGCCGGGTTGGCGAGGTAGGCGTCCAGACGGTGGCCGTCGTTGGCGCCCAGAGCGATTTTTTCTTGCATGTCGTTGCCCGTTCAAGACCGCGCCAGGCGCGTGCTAGGCGAGCGCCAGACGGCGCTGCACGAAGTCGAGCCGGTCCTGGCCCCAGAAAATTTCACCGTCGATCACGTAACTCGGGGCGCCGAAAACTCCGGTGTCGATCGCGGACTGGGTATAAGCGTCGTAACGTTCCTGCACGCTTGCCGCATGCGAATCATCGAGCCGGCGCTCGGGCAAACCCTGCTCCGCAAGGATCGCGGCAAGATGCTGCGCGTCGGCAATGTTGCGCTCCTGAGCCCAGACGCCGCGCAAAATCGCTCCCGTGAGCGCCAGGGCCGCGGCATTGCCGTCCAATACGTCGACGGCAATGATGAGTTTGGCCGCTTCGTCGCCGGGCACGGGAAAGAATTTCGGCGCCAGATTCAGCGGCCGGCCGAGAAGTTCACTGAAGCGCTTCAGCTCGACGAGCCGATACGCCTGGCGCTGCGGCGCGCGTTTTGCCAGCGGCAGGCCGCCTGAGATGGGAAAGATTTTCCCGCCCAGGTCGATCGGCAGCACATTGACTTGGGCGCCGGCAGCCCGCGCGAGTTCGGTGAACCGTTCGTGGCCGAGATAGGTGTAGGGCGACTGCGGGGCGAAGTAGTAGTCGACGCTGAGGGGCATGGCGCGCTCCGGCGGTAGAGACGGGGGAAGCGAAGTCTAGAGCCTCCCGGCGGACCGCGCTGGCTCTGCGCCTGCGGCTCAGGCCGGCAACAGAGCGGCAAGGCAGCGCCCCGTGTGGCTGGTGCGATGCTGAGCCAGCACCTGCGGTGTACCGCAAGCCACCACCTCGCCCCCACCCGCGCCGCCCTCAGGGCCCATATCGATAAGCCAGTCGGCGGTCTTGATCACGTCCAGGTTGTGCTCGATCACGACGACGGTGTTGCCGGCATCGACAAGTTGATGCAGCACGCGCAGCAGCAGGGCGATGTCGGCGAAGTGCAGGCCGGTCGTCGGCTCGTCGAGGATGTACAGCGTGCGGCCCGTGTCGCGCTTGGAGAGCTCGAGCGCGAGTTTGACGCGCTGCGCCTCGCCGCCGGAGAGCGTGGTCGCGCTTTGGCCGAGGTGGATGTAGCCCAGGCCGACGTCGAGCAGGGTTTGCAGTTTGCGCGCAATCGGGGGTACGGCGTTGAACAGCGCGTGCGCTTCCTCGACCGTGAGCGCCAGCACCTCGGTAATGTTCTTCCCTTTGTAAAGCACTTCGAGCGTCTCGCGGTTGAAGCGCCGGCCTTGGCAGGTGTCGCAGGGCACGTAGACGTCAGGCAGGAAGTGCATCTCGACCTTGAGCACGCCGTCACCCTGGCAGGCCTCGCAGCGCCCGCCGGCCACGTTGAAGCTGAAGCGCCCGGGCCCATAGGCGCGTTCGCGTGCCGTGTTCATTTCGGCGAACAGCTCGCGGATCGGGGTGAACAGCCCCGTGTAAGTCGCGGGGTTGCTGCGTGGCGTGCGCCCGATCGGGCTTTGATCGACATTGACCGCCTTGTCGAAAGCGTCCAGCCCTTCGATGCGATCGCAGGGTTTGCTTTCCACGTGGCTGGTGTAGAGCTTGCGCGCAACGCTGGCATACAGGGTGTCGTTCACCAAAGTGCTCTTGCCCGAACCCGACACACCCGTCACGCAGCTGAGCAAGCCGACGGGGATTTCCACCGTCACGCCTTTGAGGTTGTTGCCGCACGCGTTGACGATTCGAATGCATGGCGCCGTCGCGCCCACGCCGCGGCTCGAGCTGCGCCTCGCGCTGGGCCTGTCGATGCGCAGGGTGCGCGACAAGTAACGCCCGGTGAGCGACTCGGGGTGGGCGGCAATCGCCTGCGGTGAGCCCTGCGCAATGACACGCCCGCCGTGCACGCCAGCGCCCAGGCCCATGTCGATCACATGGTCGGCATGAAGAATCGCCTCTTCGTCATGCTCGACCACGATCACCGTGTTGCCGATGTCGCGCAAGTGGCGCAACGTGGCGATAAGCCTGGCGTTGTCGCGCTGGTGCAGGCCGATGCTGGGCTCGTCCAAGACATACAGCACCCCGGTCAGGCCCGAGCCGATTTGCGACGCGAGCCGGATGCGCTGCGCTTCGCCGCCCGAGAGCGTTTCAGCCCTGCGATCCAGGCTCAAATAGTCCAGGCCCACGTCGTTGAGGAACTTCAGTCGCGAGCGGATCTCGCGCAACACCGGGGCGGCAATTTCCGCCTTCGCGCCTTGCAGCGTGAGGGCGTTGAAATACTCCAGACATTGGTGCAAGGTGAAGTGCTCGACGCTGAAGATGGATTGCGGCTGACCAGGAAACGCCGGACCGCCTTCCTTTATCTCAAGGGCCGCGAAGGGGCCCCTTCGTGGCCCTTGAGGCGGTTGCCGCAAGGCGGTGGCCGCACCGACCAGAAAGACATGGCGCGCTTCGCGCTTGAGCCGTGCACCGTCGCAGTCGGGGCAGGGGCGCGCGGCCTGGTAACGCGCAAGTTCCTCGCGCACGGCCGCCGAATCGGTTTCGCGAAAGCGCCGCTCCAGGTTCGGCAGGATGCCCTCAAAAGGGTGCAAGCGTTTCACGCTGCGCTTGCGGCCATGCGCGCATTCGGCTTCGTAGACGAATTCGATCGTCTCATCGCCCGAGCCGTACAACAACACCTGGCGCGCCTTGGATGGAAGCGTCTCGAACGCGCTTTCGATGTCGAAGCCGTAGTGGCTCGCCACGCTTTGCAGCAACGAAAACGTGTAGCCATTGCGCCGGTCCCAACCCTTCACGGCGCCGCTGGCCAAACTCGAGGACGGGAAGGCGACGACCCGCTCGGCATCGAACACCGTCGTCTGGCCCAGGCCGTCGCAAGTCGGGCAAGCGCCCACCGGCGAGTTGAATGAAAACAGGCGCGGTTCGAGTTCGGCCAGCGAGTAGTTGCACAGCGGGCAGGAAAACTTGCTCGAAAACAGATGCTCTCGAGGCGGCGCAGCGCGGGCGTCGCTCGCATCGATCTCGGCCACCACGGCGCGTCCATCGGCAATGCGCAGCGCGGCCTCGAAGCTTTCCGCGAGGCGCTGGCGCAGCGCAGCATTCGGGGCTCGGCCATGGCCTGCGGGCAGAATCTTGACGCGGTCGATCACCACGTCGATGTCGTGTTTTTCGGTCTTCTTCAATGCCGGCACGTCGGCCGCCTCGAACAATCTGCCGTCGACCCGGAAGCGGACGAAACCCTGGGCCTGCATCTGCGCAAACAGATCGGCGAACTCACCCTTGCGGTCGCGCGCCACGGGCGCCAACAGCATCAGCCGCGTGGCTTCGGGCAAGCTCAGCACAGCGTCAACCATTTGGCTCACGCTTTGCGCCTGCAGGGGCAGATGGTGGTCGGGGCAATACGGCGTTGCAGCGCGCGCAAACAGCAGGCGCAAGTAATCGTGGATTTCAGTGACCGTGCCCACCGTCGAGCGCGGGTTGTGCGAGGTGGATTTCTGCTCGATGGCAATCGCCGGGCTCAAGCCGGCTATGGAGTCGACATCGGGTTTGTCCATCAACTGCAGGAACTGCCGCGCGTAGGCGCTCAGGCTTTCGACGTAGCGACGCTGGCCTTCGGCGTAGAGGGTATCGAAGGCAAGCGAACTCTTGCCCGACCCCGACAGCCCGGTGATCACGACGAGCTTGTTGCGTGGAATATCGACGTCGATGTTCTTCAGGTTGTGCGTGCGCGCGCCGCGCACCCGAATGAACAGCGCGTCGTCGGGTGCGGGCGCGAGATTACTTGCAGCGCGATGGGCAGCGGGATCGGCAGCGGAAGGCCCGGCCATTCAGATCTTTTCCGTCTCGCCCGCGCGGGGCTGCCACTTCATCAGGTGTCGCTCGACCCGGCTGACGCTGGCATCGAGCAGGAGCGCGAAGGCGGTCAGCACGAGGATGCCTGCCATCACGGTGTTGATGTCGAAAGCACCTTCGGCCTGCAGGATCAGGTAGCCCACGCCTCGCGACGAGCCGAGATACTCACCGACCACGGCACCGACAAACGCCAGGCCGACGCTGGTGTGCAGCGAACTGAACACCCAGGCGGTGGCGCTGGGCAAGTACACGTGGCGCAGCAGTTGGCGAGGCGAGGCACCGAGCATGCGCGCGTTTGCCAGCACCACGGGGCTGACCTCTTTCACGCCCTGATAGACGTTGAAGAACACGATGAAGAAAACGAGTGTCACGCCCAGCGCCACTTTGCTCGCGATGCCCAAACCGAACCAGACCGAGAAGATCGGCGCCAGGATGACGCGCGGCATGCTGTTCAAGGCCTTGATGTAGGGGTCGGCAATGGCAGCGGCGAGCGGGCTCAGCGCCAACCACAGGCCAATGCCCAATCCCAGAGCCGTGCCCAGCGCAAACGCCAGCGCGGTCTCTAACAAGGTGACCCACAGGTGAGGATAAATGTCGGCGTTGACAATGAACCAGGTCCAGATACGGCCGAAGATCTTCACCGGCTCGCCGAAAAAGAACGCCGCCTGACGGTCGTTGTCGAACAGCAGCGGTCGGGTCAGCCCCGGCGTCGTCAATACATGCCACAGGCCGAACACCGCCGCGAGCATGGCGATTTGCCAGACGCGCAGATTGCCCGCTCGAGGCCGAATGAAGTTCCACGGACTCATCGCGATGGCGCAGCGTCAAGCCGCCAACTGCTGTTGGTAGCCCTTCAGGACCTCTTCGCGCAGCACCGCCCAAATGGCGCGGTGCAACTCGATGAAACGCGGCGCGCTGCGCACCTCGGCGACATCGCGCGGGCGTGGCAAATCCACCGTGAACTCGCCGATCGGGCGCGAGGCCGGCCCGGCGCTGAGCACGATGACGCGGTCGCTCAGCGCTATCGCTTCGTCCAGATCGTGGGTGATGAAGAGCACCGCCTTGCGTTTTCGCGACCATAGCTCCAGGAGCTCGTTTTCCATCAACTGGCGCGTCTGAACGTCCAGCGCCGAGAACGGCTCGTCCATCAAGATCAGGTCCGGATCGAGCGCAAGCGTCTGCGCCAGCGACGCGCGTTTGCGCATGCCGCCCGAGAGTTGATGCGGATAGCGGTCGCCAAAACCGCCCAGGCCGACGCGCTTGAGCCAGGCCTCAGCCTGGGTGGGTGCATCGACCACACCACGAAACTCCAGACCCGCCATCACGTTTTGCAGCGCGGTACGCCACGGCATCAAGCTTTCGGTCTGGAACATGTAGCCGGCGCGCCGGTTGATTCCCGCGAGCGGCACGCCGAAGACTTCGATGCAACCTTGACTGGGTTCGAGCAAACCAGCCGCCATGTTGAGCAAGGTGCTCTTGCCGCACCCGGTGGGACCGACGACACTGACGAACTCCCCCGCGCCGACACTCAAGCTCACGTCGCGCACCGCCGTGAAACCCAGGTGCGACGCCGAGCGGGCCGCGAAGGTGCAGGTCACGCTCGACAGCGTCAGGGCCAGGGGCGTCGTGGCGCGGACGTTCATGGGTCGCGGTGCGAGTGCTTCGACGGTGTTCCTGCCCTTGGGACGCCTCACCCCTTGGGATACTTGGCGTTCGCACGCCGCACGAAATCGTTCGTGAACACGGCGCCAAGATCGAACTTCATATCGGCAAGCGTTGCATCAGCGCTTTGCAGGGCGCGCACCGCGGTCGCGGCGCCCCCTTCTGGAATCATTCCATCGGGCGACAGCGCGCCCTTGCAGGCGAGAAAAGCGTCGATGTAGACCGCGCGGTCGCCGAGCAAGTAACTCTCGGGTACCGTCTTGATGATTTCGCCGGGCCCGGCCGCCTGGATCCATTTGTTCGCGCGAACCATGGCGTTTGTCAGAGCCTGCGTCGTCGCCGGGTTTTTGGTGATAAAGGCCAGCGGTGCGTACAGGCAGCCGGCTGGCATCGGCCCGCCAAACACCTTGTCGGACTCGGCGACGATGCGCGTGTCGGAGACAATTTTGAGGTCGCCAGAGCGTTGCAGCAAGGTGATCACGGGATCGAGGTTGCTGATCGCGTCGATCTGGCCGGTTCGCATGGCAGCCACCGCGCCATTGCCAGTGCCCACTCCGATGATGCTCACGTCGGTGCCCTTCAGACCCGCCTTTCCGAGCACGAAGTTGGCCATCACATTGGTGCTCGAGCCCGGCGCCGTGACACCGATCTTCTTGCCCTTCAAGTCAGCGACGGTCTTGAAGCTCGGCATCGTTTTCGGGTTGATGCCGAACACGATTTGCGGCGCGCGCCCTTGCAGCACGAAGGCGCGCAGCGCCTGGCCCTTGGCCTGCATGTTCAGGGTGTGCTCGAATGCGCCCGAAACGACATCGGCACTGCCACCCACCACGGCTTGCAGGGCACGCGAGCCGCCGGCGAAGTCGGCAATCGTCACCTCCAGCCCTTCACTCCTGAAGTAGCCCAGGCTTTCGGCCACCGTGAGCGGCAGGTAGTACAGCAGGTTCTTGCCGCCCACGGCGATCGTCAGCGCGGGTTTTTCAAGGGCCTGGGCCCTCGGGCGAAAGGGTGCCGCGATTGCGGCGAGACTGGCAGCGGCAAGGATCAACGGGCGGCGTTGCATGGTCGGGCTCCTTTGGAGAACAAGGGGCCGACTGTAGCAAGGGCCGCCAACGGCAGTCTCAAAGACCATCGCAGCTTTCCCCGTCCGGCGCCGGCTGGCGGACGCATTGCCAGCCTCGGCTACCAGGAGGCTGGCATCTCCACGGCGCGACAGGCTGCGTTCGGCTGTGACTTGTTGCACTGCGCGCCGGCCGGTTCATCCGGATGGCACACCCGTAAAATCCTGCCCGATGAACCTCCCTCGCTGGGCCGCGACCTTCGCTGCCTCGATCTGCGCGGCGTCGGCCTGGGCCCAAACGCCGGCCGTGGCCGACCCCGCGGGATCCGCACCCGCCGCTGGCGCTGCGGTATCGCTGTCCGCGCGCAAGGTTTACGAACAGGCGCGCTCGCAACTCGTTCAAATCCGCACCGTGCTGAAGGGCCGCGCCAGCCAGACTTCAGTCGGGTCGGGCTTTTTCGTGTCGAACGACGGCTTGATCGTTTCCAACTTTCACGTCATCAGCGAGGCGGCCCTCAAGCCGGATCGCCATGACCTGGTGTACGTCACGGCCGATGGGCGCGAGGCGCCGGTTCGCATCTTGCAAATCGACGTGCTGCACGATCTGGCCTTGCTCAAAGCGGGCGACGCGCAGACTCGTTCGTTCGACGCGCTGGCGTTTCGCGACGAGGCGCGCGCCCTGGCGCAGGGCGAGCGCATCTACTCATTGGGGAATCCGCTCGATGTGGGCTTTGCCGTGACCGAGGGCAATTACAACGGCATGGTCAAACGCAGTTTCTATCCGCAGATATTTTTCGGCGGAGCGCTCAGCGGCGGCATGAGCGGCGGGCCGGCTCTGGACCAGGAGGGCCATGTGATCGGCGTGAACGTGGCGCGTCGCGTCGACGGTGAGCAGGTGAGTTTCCTCGTTCCTGCAACATTCGCTGCGGCGTTGCTGCAACGCGGGCGAGGTGCACAGCCGCTCGAGACGCCGGCGCACCCGGCGGTCAGCCAACAGCTGACGGCGCATCAAGAGTTGCTCACCGAACGCTTTATTGCGCAGGGCTTCAAGCCTGCGACGCATCTGCGCTACCGCGTTCCAGTGCCGACCGACGGCTTCATGCGCTGCTGGGGCAGCAGCGACCCGTCGCGGTCCGGAGGCATGGACCTGGAGCGCTCCGACTGCGTGATGGACACACGCATCTTCGTCGGCGAGTTCAATACCGGCTTCCTGGCAGTGCGCCATGAAAGTTACGACGGGGCCAGGCTCGGGGCATTGCGCTTCGCGGCGCGCCATTCGGCGAGTTTTCGCAATGAGTCGTTCGCTCGCCTGAGCTCGCAGCACCAGACCAAGCCGATAT
Organism: Burkholderiaceae bacterium; assembly: GCA_049297615.1. Taxonomy (GTDB): domain Bacteria; phylum Pseudomonadota; class Gammaproteobacteria; order Burkholderiales; family Burkholderiaceae_C; genus JAEMQF01. The sequence goes on along the minus strand of JBAQUQ010000374.1, from coordinate 60,877 downwards.
GCCATGAGGACTATGTCGATCGCGCAGGCCTGACCCTGCGTGTGGTGACCTGTCTGCGCGCCTATCGCAAACTGGCCTCGCTGTACGACGTGTCGGTGCTCGTCGCTACGCTGGACCTGTCCGATGCCGGCGTGCAAGGCCGCTTCGACGCGCAGGGCGTGAGTTTTGCCAATGCACTGAAATTGTCGCGCCACTACATCGAGTCCTACGCATGGGTGCCGTAGCCGTTCTCGAAACGGTCGATCGCGACGGTCAGGCGCGCGACACACTGGTCGTGCGGCGCTGGCCTTTGCGCGTGGGACGAGCGCTGGACAACCACATGGTGTTGTCCGACCCTTTCGTGGCAGCGCATCACTTTCAAGTTCAGGCCGACGACGAAGGATTGCAACTGACCGTCGACGACACCGGCAACGGCGTGCAGATCGGGCGCAAGCGCGTGCATTCGGGCGAAACGCACCGCTGGGCTTTAGAGGCCGAGCCGCTCGAGCTGACCGTGGGCCGCACCCGGCTGCGCCTGCGCAGCGCAGCCCAGCCGGTGCCAGCCGAGTTGCCGCTGGCAGGCTTGGCCACACGCAGCAGGCGCTGGGTACCGAGCCTGGTAGCGGCCAGTGTGCTGCTCGCCACATTGATGTTCGTCAGCTATCTTGACTCAGACCCGGATGCACTGGGCCGAGCCAGCGCCGGGGTGCTGCTCGGGGCCGTGTCCGTGACAGGATTGTGGTGTGGCCTGTGGGCTCTGCTGTCCAAGACTTTCACGCGTCAGGCGCGCTTCGGCTGGCATTTGCGGGTATTCCTGTTCGCCGGCATTGCTTGGCTCGCGGCTGACCACCTGCCGGGTCTGCTGGCGTTCGCGCTGTCGTGGTCGTGGATCAGTAATTTCGACTTCATCGCCACCTATGGCGTCGTGGCGGCGGCGCTGTACTACCACCTGCTGGCCGTTGAACTGTCGCGGCCGCGTTTGATGCGCGCTGCGGCCGTTGCCGGAACAGCGGTGGCCGTGGCCTTGACGCTGTGGTTCAACGTGCAGCGCAATGACAGGTTCGGCGAAGATTTGTACATGGGCCACTTGTATGTTCCAGCGTTGCGGCTGGCGCACCCGGCAAGCGTCGATCGTTACCTCGAGGGCGTTGCAGCGCTGCAATCGAGCCTGGACGACAAAGCCAGAATCGCCGCGCGCGGCGATTTCCTGGAGGGCAGCGTTGAAGACTGATTCGCAGGCGGCTGCGCGCACGGTGCTGGTGACCGGCGCGAGCCGCGGCATCGGCGCGGCGAGCGCTCGACTGTGCGCCAAAGCCGGCTGGGCGGTGGCCGTGAACTACGCCAACGACAGCGCCGCCGCCTTATCCGTGGTCGATTCCATTCGTTCTGCCGGCGGCACGGCCCTGGCGCTACAGGCCGACGTCGCCGACGTCGCCCAAGTGAAGGCGATGTTCGAATGTGTGGCCGCCGAGTTGCCGCCACTGCGCGGCCTCGTCAACAACGCTGGCGTCATCGACGTCCCGAGCCGCGTCGACGCGATCAGCGCCCTGCGCCTGCAACGGATGTTTGCGATCAACGTGTTCGGCAGCTTCTACTGTGCACGCGAAGCCGTGCTGCGCCTGTCCACGTCAAAGGGCGGGCCCGGCGGGGCGATTGTCAATGTGTCCTCCGCTGCCGCGCGCCTGGGTGCGCCCGGACAGTACGTCGACTACGCTGCCGCCAAGGGCGCGATCGAGGCCTTCACCTTGGGTTTGGCCCGAGAAGTCGCGACGGAGGGAATTCGCGTCAATGCAGTGCGCCCTGGAATCATCGATACCGACATCCACGCCTCAGGCGGCCAGCCTGATCGGGCCTGGCAAGCCGCGCCCCTGGTACCGATGCAGCGCCCGGGCAGCGCCGATGAAGTGGCGCAGGCGATTGTTTGGCTGCTGAGTGACGCCGCCAGCTACTCGACGGGGGCGATCCTCGACGTGACGGGCGGAAGATGAACCAGGAGAATCGAATGGATTCGTTGGAGGCTCTGCATCAATTGATGCAACCGCTGCTGCCCGGCCTGATGGGTGTGCAACTGACCCTGGTTGAACGCGACCGAGTGATCGCCACGATGAAAGTCCGCTCCGACCTGTGCACCGCCGGCGACACGCTGCACGGCGGCGCGTTCATGGCGTTTGCCGATACGCTCGGCGCTGTCGGCACCTTCATGAACCTGCCTCCAGGCCGGCGTACGACGACGCTGAATTCGAGCACCCAGTTCATCGCCGGGGCCAGGGCAGGCAGCACCGTCACCGGCGAATCGATTCCCCTGCACCGCGGCAAGACGACCTCGGTGTGGCAGACGCGAATCACCTCGGAAGAAGGCAGGTTGTGCGCGGTGGTGACGCAGACGCAACTCTTGCTCGGCGTGTGAGCGCAGGGCTGGCGCGCAGGTCCGCAACGGGTACCGATCGGCGGCGGGCTTTCGCTTTCAGGCCGATTCGACCACCAACTCGAAGTGCTCGACCGACGGCGGCGCGGCGAAGAACGAGCCGACGATGGCACGCCACTGCGGGAACAGCGGCCCCTGGCGGAAATCCACCGTGTGGTTTTCGAGCGTATCCCAATAGATCAACAGGATTTAGCGCTGCGGCGATTCGATGCAGCGATTGACTTTGTAGCCGCGAAAGCCCTTTGCCTTGGACACCACGGACTCGAGGCCGAGCTTCACCGCGGCGTCGAATTCCTTGCCCTTGCCCGGCGTGATGCGGATGTCGGCAACTTCGAGAATCATGGTGGACCTTTGCGTTCCGCAGGCAGAGCGGGCTGCAGTTTAGCGGCGCAGCTGTTTGGCCTCAGCTGAGCGCCTCGCGCACGAAGTCGAGCCGGTCCTGGCCGAAAAACATTCGATCGCCGACGAAGAAACTCGGCGCACCGAATACGCCGCGAGCCACCGCCTCCTCAGTGCTCGTGATGAGGCGTGCTTTGACTTGGGCCTGGGCTGCAAGCGCGATGGCGGCGTCTGCGTCGAGCCCGGCCTGGGTGAGCGTCGCTGCGAGTTGCGTTGGATCGCCCAAGTTGCGTGGGTCGCGCCACATTGCGCCGAACATCGCTTCGCAGCAGCGCGCAAAGTCCTCAGGCTGGGCCATTTGCAGCCCCGTCGCAATGCGCATCGGCAGCAGCGTGTTCACCGGGAAGTAAGGGTTGTGCGCAAGCGGCACGCCATAACGCCTTGCCCAGCGCGACAGGTCGTCGAACATCCAGCGGCCCTTCGCCGGCACCGTGACCGGGCTCGAGTTGCCTGTGGCCTTGAACACGCCGCCCAGCAGCATCGGCCGCCAGACGACTTGCGCGCCGCACTCGGCGGCGATCTTGGGCAACTGGGTGAACGCCAGGTAACTCGCCGGGCTACCGAAGTCAAAGAAGAACTCGACGCTGCGGGTCATGGCATGGTCCTTGTAGATTTTTAGAACTGCTCCGTCCAGGGCCGCAAGTCGAGTTCGTGCGTCCACGCACTACGGTGTTGAAGGTGCAATTGCCAGTAGTTTTCGGCGATGGCCTCGGGGTTCAGGATGCCGTCTTGCGCCTTCAACGCGTAGCGCTGCGAAAAGTTCTCGGCGATGAATTGGGTGTCGATGGCGCCGTCGACGATCACATGCGCAACGTGGATGCCCTGTGGTCCCAGCTCGCGAGCCATGCTTTGCGCGAGCGAGCGCAGCGCGTGTTTGGCGCCGGCGAACGCCGAAAAACCGGCCGAGCCGCGCAGGCTTGCGGTGGCGCCGGTGAAAAGGATCGTGCCGCGACCGCGCGGCAGCATCATCCGTGCCGCTTCGCGTCCCACCAAGAAGCCTGCCAGCGCACCCATTTCCCAGACCTTGCGATAGACGCGCTCTGTGGTGTCGGCGATCCCAAAGCGAACGTTGCCACCGATGTTGAACACGACGACATCGAGCGGCGCGATCTCGCGCTCGATGCGGGCGAACAGCGCCACGACTTCGGCTTCGACGCGCGCGTCGGAGGCAAAGCCAAACGCCGTGCCGCCTTCGGCATGAATTTGTTCGACAAGCGCGGCCACCTTGTCCGCGCTGCGGCGAGTCGCGCACACCGTGAACCCCTCGCGCGCAAAGCGCCGGGCGATGGCGCCACCGGTGGCGTCGCCCGCGCCGACGACGAGGGCGGCTTTCCCGGCGTGGTCAGCCATGGTTGCGCTCAGGGAGCCTGTCGGGTTTGAGCAGCACTTCGCACACGGCGCGCTGCGCATCGCCCACCGGTAGTGCCGCACACAGCGTGTCGACCCGGGTTTGCAGCCGCCTCAAGACCGCCGCATGCGAGCCGTCTTTGTTCCAACCCAGGAGCCGGCTGCTGACGCGTTGCAGCGAGCGTGCACTGCGTTCGTAAAAAACGTCGGGCTGGGCGGCGGCTTCGTCGAGCAGCCGCATCGCCGCCTTTTCAATGCGTCCTTCATCCAATGGCGTCAGCTCGACGAGCGAGCCGATATAACTCGCGCCCCACTGAAGCCGGGTTGCAGCGCCCACGCTGGTGTCGAATGCCTGCTCGGCCCAGCGCAATGCGCCGACCTTGTCGCCGCGCTTCTTGGCATTGCCCGCCAGTTCCGACATCAGGTAATAAGGCGAATGGCTCTTCGCCAGATTGCCCTGCAACAGCGCGTCGGATTCATCCAGCAAGTCGGCTTGCTGCAACACATAAGCGGCAAAAGGAATCACGGCCTGGCGCTCGTAGCCATCGGTAATTTCGCGGTCGGCGCGTGCGATGTGTTCATGCAACTGCGCCAGCAGCGCTGCGGGCAGTACCACGGGGCTGTCTTTTGGCGCGTCGATACGCGCCAGTTCGACCCTGGCAAACAGCGCAGTCAAGCGGTCGGCGCGCGATAGTGCAGGGTCGGTCTCGAGCCTGCGCAGTGTCGCCTCGAATGCCGCGAGCAGTTGGCTGCGCTGCGCTGTGCCGGGCGCGCTCAGCGCGCTCACGAGCTCGCTGGCGTTGTTGCCGAGGACGTCCATGTGGGTGCGCGCTGTGGTCGCGTCGGCGATCACCGCCAGGACGCGTTCCCTCATGGCCGGGTCCGCGGGAGTTCCCTTGGGCGCGGCCGCCAGGGCCTTGAGCAACAGTCGAATCGACGCCTGTACGTGCTCGGCCGGACATGCAGCCGCGATTTGGGTGAGTGCCGCGGGCAGCTCGGCTTTCGCCACGACTTGTTGCTCGTCGGTCTCCCACGAATAAAAGGCAAGCAGGCGCCAGTCGTTGGCGCTCAGGCCCTTGGCGCCGGCGCGCGCGTCAGCCAGCACCGCCCTCACCGGGCGCTGGGCGTTCATCGACATGGTCAGCACTTGCGTGTACAGGTTCGCGTCCACCTCGCCGGGTAGACGCGTCAGTTCAATGCCCTGCGGGTTGAACATGACCATCGTCGGGTAGCCGCGCACCTTGAAGCGCGCACCGAGTTTCTGCGCCCCAGGGCTGTCGCCGTCGATATAGACCGGCGCGAAAGCGCGCGAGCGTTCGATGAAGTCGCTGCGGTTGAACAGTGTCGCGCTGAGTTGGTTGCAAGGCGGACACCACTTGGCACCCCAGTAGAGGAACAGCGGCTTGCCGTCCTGGCGAGCCTGGGCAAATGCCGCGTCGACGTCAGCGTCGCTCGCAGCGTATTTCCAGGCGATACCGGCCGGTGCGGCATTGCCGGCGGCGGGCTTGGTGGGAGCGGTGTCGGGGCGCGAACACGCCGCGAGCAGTACGACCAAGACAATCAGGCCAATGTAGGAAGGGCGCATGAGAGGCATGGTCGGGTTCCCTGAAGCGACGGGCGAGCCAGCGTACACGCTTTTGCGCAGCCCGTGGGCATGCGACCGGGCAAGATCAGGCCGATGACGTAGCGCCGTGCTCAATCGACTGGAGCGGGCGCCTCGCGTACCGCTTCCAGCACAGTGTCGAGAACCGGGTCCCGCGCTGAGCGCGACGTGAACTGGGCGAGCGCAACGCCCGCCAAGGCGATCGCCGCGCCGCCGAGTTTTGCCGCTGTGAAGCGCTCACCGGTGAGGACCCAGGACACCAGGCCGGCTACTGGTGGCATCAGGTACATCAGGGGTGCGCTTCGTGCCACGCCGCGCACGGCGTTGATCCAACCCCAGACCATCCAGCCAAGGAAGGCCGAGACCAGCACGGCCCAAAGCGTGCCAGCCCAAACGGCGGCGCTGACCTGCGCCCAGTCGACTGCCAGCCCGGCGGGCAAACTCAGCAGCACGACTGGAGCGCTACCCAGCAAGGTGGCGTAAGTCATCACGGTCACGCCGCCGAGTCTCTCGATCAAAGGCTTGGCGGTGACGGTGTAGTACGAGAAGAACCAGGCCGCAACGAGCAGGGTCATGTCGCCCAGACCTGCCTGCCAATTGCCACCCGTGACGCCGCCGCTGAGTTTGTCCGACAGGAAGAGCAACACCCCCAGCCCCGCCACCGACACGCCAACGACTTGGCCGCGCGCCAAGTGTTCGATGCCATGCCAGCGCAAGAGCAATAAGGTGAACACCGGCCCGCAAGCCAGGATCAGGGAACTCGAGAATGCCGTCGACCAGTGAATGCCGTAGCTCACCAGGCTGACATGTACCAGGTGGCCGGCCAGCCCGAGCTTGAGCAGGGCGACCAGGTCGGATCGTGACACGCGTGGCCAGAGCAGTCCGTGGCGAGCGCACAGCAAGACCGCCGCGGCAAGCGGCATGATGAGATAGCGCACGAACAAAAAGCCTCCCGGCGACAGTGCATTGAAGACGGCTTTCTGCACGCTGAAGTTTGCGCCCCAGATGAGGACCAGGACGAGCGCGACCCACAGGGCACGGCGCATGCGCTTGCGGTGTTGTGCTTGCCCTGCCTCAGCGGCGAGGGTCGCGCTGTGGTGCGCAGCGGATTGAGCTTTCAGGGGCGTGTCGGGCGTCATCGGTAACTCGATCGGCTTGGGCAGCTTCGGAAGAGCCAGTGTCGCCCAGTGGGGCCTGCGACCCGGCCGACGCCTCGCCGGCGCGCCGCGGGAAGCCATGAGCTCGCTCGCCGAATCGCCGTTACCCGTGACGCATGGCGAGAAGCGTGCCCGAATCAAGACCGCCGAATGCGACGCGATCGCCGTTTGTGCACGCCGGGATCCTTTGTGCAGCCTGCAGGCGACCTTTACGCAGGGCCGTGCGGCGAGGGGCACCGGCATGGCGCTGAGTCGGCCGGTGTAACGTTGCGCAAACGCAACATTTCACGTTTGGAATCGCTTGCCGATGCGTGTCACTAGAACGCCCGGGCCAAGGCGATGACGATCGAATCGCGATACGCGTGGGCACTTGCTGATCGCGCCCTGGCTTGGGGCGGACCTGCGCTTTCGGGCAGTGACGGCGATCGGCGCGCCAATGGCGCTGACGCTGCGTCAGCCTACTCGTCAGGCCACTATTCTTCCGCGATGTCGCTGCGGCTTCGCACTCGCTCCACCGGCGGCTTCGGTGGCAGCCGGCGCGGCAAGCAGCCCTGTCAAGTCGTCCGTAGGCGAGCTTTGGCGCAGCCGCGCGCCCGACGTGAAATTGTTCCTTCCGGGCCCTTGCATGAACACGTTCCGGTCCATTTCGGGGGGTTGCGGTCTCACTCAACAATGCCTTATGGTGCTTTAATTGTCGCAACGGCTCGGGTTACCTTCGCCCCTCGGGCCTCAAAATCTTGCGGGCGAAGGTCGAGCGCGGCAAGCGCGAGTTGCGGAAACTCAATGCCAGTCATCGCTGTGGTCAATCGCAAAGGAGGGAGCGGCAAGAGCACGCTGGCCACCCACCTTGCCGCGTACTGCGCGAACAACAGCATCTCCGTCATGCTCGGCGACGTGGATCGCCAACAGTCGACCCAACCTTGGCTCAAGCTGCGCGAGGCGCAACCCGTGGCGGCGAAGCATCCATCCATCCTCGGCTGGGCAATCGACCCCAAGAACGTGATGCGTGCGCCCCAGGGAATCTCTCATGTGGTCCTGGACACTCCGGGTGGGCTGCGTGGCCTGGACCTGGCACGTGTAGTGGGCTATACCGACGCGATTCTGATGCCGGTATGCAATTCAGTCTTCGATCGCGAATCGGCGGCCGACTGTTACGCCGAATTGATGACCTTGCCGCGGGTCGCCTCGGGCAAGTGCAAGGTGGCCGCCGTGGGCATGCGTATCGATGCGAGAACCAAGGCAGCGCAGATCCTTTCCGCGTGGGCGCAGCAGCACGACATCGCCTTCATCGGTGTTCTGCGTGACACTCAAGCCTATGTGCGTTGCATCGAACGCGGCCTGACCCTGTTCGACTTGCCCGCCGAGCACGTTCGTGCCGACATCGCACAATGGCAACCCGTTCTGGATTGGCTCGAACCCGTGCTTCGCCCGGCACCTCAGGTCGTTGAAGCTGCGCTGCACCGCACAGTCCGGCCCTGCTACGTTGCGCCCGTATCGGCGTTCAACGGCCTCACGCCGGCCGTGCCGATCAGGGCGCCGACGGCGGGGTCGCCACGCCCACCTGCCGAATATGCCAGCCCCACAGCGGGTGCTGCAGTTCGCACTGAACCCCTGGCGCGACCCACTTTGGCAAGCCGTTTCGGACGCTTGCTGGATTTCTTACCGTCGGGCCGCACTTTGCAGCGCACCGCCTGAGATTGCCCTCAGGACTCGGGAAGCCGGATCCCCCGATGGGCCACCCAAGGGCCCCTTCCTGGCCCTTGGGGTGAAGAAAGCACTTCCTTGTGAGCCCCGCCAGGCCGTGCCACGTGCACATCGGGCCCGATCCGCGATTGAAGAAGAATCCCGCGGCCATTGTGGGGTGCATGCAAGCACGCGCAGGCTCCATCAAAAGCGGCTATTGTTCGCGGGCCAACTCAAGGAACGGCAACCACCCTCACCCCAATTCGACAGCCAACAAGGAGACCCTCATGAGCTATCTGCCCGGCAAGTTCGTCTGGTTCGAACACCAATCCACCGACACCGCCCGCGCCGCGAGATTTTATGAAGCGCTGTTCGGCTGGCGCACCGAAGCCATGCCCATGGGCGCGCAGAACTATTCGATGATCATGAATGGCAGCAATGGGATCGGCGGCTACTCCAAGTGCGAAGCAGGCGCGCCGAATCGCTGGATGGCCTATATGTCGGTGAGCAGCGTCGACGCTTCGTTCGCGGCTGCGCAGCGCGCCGGGGCCAAGAGCTTGATGCCACCGACCGATTTCGGCCCGGTCGGGCGCGGCGCTGCGCTCGCCGACCCGACCGGCGCAGTGTTTTCCCTGTGGAAGAGTGCCCAGGGTGACCGCCCCGACGCAACGGAAACGCCCCCTGGTGATTGGGTCTGGAACGAGTTGTGGACGGGTGACCCCAGCAAGGCTCTGGCCTTTTACGAGGGCGTGTTCGGCTTCTCGCATGAAAGCATGGACATGGGACCCGGGGGCAGCTACACGCTGCTGAAAATGGACGGCGTGCACCGCGCTGGTATGGCGCAGTCTGTCAATGCGGCGGCTGCATCGATGTGGTTGCCCTATGTGGAGGTGAGCGACTGCGACGCCAGCGCGGCCAAAGCCGACGAGTGCGGTGGGCAATTGCTGTCGGCGCCCGCCGATATTCCAGGTGTGGGCCGCTTCGCCATCGTCGCCGACCCATTGGGCGCGGCTGTGGCGATGCTACGCAGCACGCAGCGCGTGGTGTAAGTTCACAGCGCCGCCGCGCTCGGTGTGGCCTCGCCCCGACGCGCCGTGCGTCAAGCCCGCACATCGGGTTTCGTCGCCGCGGCCACGCGCACTTTCGCACGCAAGGCTCCATTGCGTCACAAACAGCTACCGCGATACCACCTATTTCCATGAATCGACGCGCGCTGCTGCCGATAGTCTTGCCACACTTCGAACCCTCGGCAAAACATCATGCGCCAATCACACCCGCAACAGTACCCGTCTTCGCTGAACCAAATCGTTTCGTACAACGGCGGCGGCGATTGGGAAGAGCTGCCCTCGTTGGCCGATACACTGGCCCAGCAGCTCGTCGGGGAGGCCATGCGCCGCCAACTCACGGCTCAGTTCAACTCTGCGTGGGACAACACGGCGCCGGCGGAGCTTGACTCGCTGCCGCCCACCGAGCCGTTCCAGGAGACTCTGAGCGGCCTGGCGCAGCGCGAGGTGCACGAGCCCGACGTGTTCCGCCATTTCTTCGGCCAGCGCCTACCGGGCTGAGCCCGCGCGTCAGGCGCCGGAAGGCGACCGATGAAGGCCCAGCCGCCATACGAGCGGATGGGCTGAGCCCGCGCCGCGTGACGGCGCACCGGCGCAGAGCCCCGGCACGGCAGCACGCGATACTGCGCACCGGCGCGGCGGGACGAACCGCTTCGGCGCCGCCGCATGGGCACCGCCGATACCGAAACCACCCGCCGCCACAACGTCGACGTGCCGCAAGGCGAGGATGGACTCGTCCCGCTGATGCCTGGTTGGCGCAGTGGTAAGCACTTCGGCCTGAAAACGGTCGCCCTATGCCCGGGTAACGCCGCACGCGGCTTGGTGGAGGTGCACGCGACCTATACCTTGACCGATGCCAACACCGGCGTGCCGCTCGCGCAATTCGACGGCGACGAGATCACGTCGCGGCGCACTGTGGCGGCGTCGGCGCTGGCAGCTTCATTCCTCGCCCGGTGCGACGCGAGCCAGCCGCTCATCGTTGGCGCCCGGCGTGTCGCCTCCCTGCTCGCCTGGGCAATGCACGCGGTGCGACACTTGCGCAGCGCCGCAGTGTGGAATCGCACCCCGGTACGCGCGCACGGCGATGCTGGCCACGCAGAGGCGGCCGCGCCACGGCCTGCCCCGGCCGAGCCGGGCGCTTTGCGATGGGGCCCACATGCTGCATCTCGATAGCGCGCGCGGCCGGCGCGTGGGCATCGGCCTGGTCACACTGACCACGCTGTGTTTCGCGACGCTGGACGCCACGGCAAAGTGGTTGGTGCAATCGCTGCCCGTGCTGGAGGTCGTGTGGCTGCGTTTCTTGGCACATACGCTGATCACCTCTGCCCTGCTCGGCCCGGTCTACGGGCGCGCAATGCTGCGTGTGCAGCATCCTCGCTTGCAGGTCCTGCGTGCGTTGATGCTGGCGATCATGACGGCGCTGAATTTCTGGGCCTTGCAATACCTGCAATTGGCCCAGACCGCCGCGATCCAGTTCTCGGTGCCGCTCATGATCGCGCTCTTCAGCGCCTGGTTCCTGCATGAGCACCTGGACTGGCGGCGTTGGGCGGCCATCCTTGCCGGATTCGCCGGCGTGTTGCTCGTCATCCGCCCGGGAACTCAGGCGTTTCATCCCGCCCTCTTGCTATCGGTGTTGAACGCCGTGCTCTATGCCTTGTTCAACCTTCTGACGCGGCGCCTGGCCGCCAGCGAATCGCCGGCGGCCACGCAGTTGATGTCGGCATTCGGCGCCAGCGTCGTGCTGACCCCATTTGCCCTGGCCCATTGGCAAACTCCGGCCGATGTACAGACCTGGGCCTTGGTTGCGGTGTGTGGCTTGTTCGGCGGCTTGGGCCACTATTTCGTGGCCCAGGCGCACCGTTACGCTTCGGCGGCCGTGCTCAGCCCGTTTCTGTACCAGCAAATCATTTACATGACCTTGTGGGGCTGGCTGCTGTTCGGCCAGTGGCCCGACGCTGGCGTGGCCATCGGCGCGGCGATCGTCGTGGCCAGTGGCCTGGCGCTGTTTTGGGTCGAGGTGCGGCGCGCTTGAGCGTGCGCCTCGACGCATGACCGGCGCGCGCCATCTCATTGCGAGCCGGGCGTCAGGAACAGAGTGCCTTGATATCCTCGGGCACGGCCATCGCGCGCAATCGATTGGGGTTGTGGGCATCGCGCTGGACGAAGGCGCGCACTTCGCGGCCTTCACAGATCAGATCGACGCCGTCGGTGCGCGCACGGGTGACGCGGTGCATTTGCACAAAGACTTTAGCGCGCCATTCTTCGACCCAGGTACCGATCACGATGGTCTCGCCGTAGGTCACGGTCTTGTGGAACTTGGTGTTGATCTCCAACACCGGCGTGCCCACGATGCCACGTGTCATCACCAATTCACGCCACGGGGGCAAGCCGCATTCCATGAAAAAGGCGAGCGACGCAGCGTCCATCCAGCGTGCGAAGTTAGGGAAGAAAACGATCCCCGCCGGGTCGCAGTCGCCGAAATGGATGTCCACCGTATGGATCGTGGTGCGTGGCATGGTCGGCGACAGTTCAGCGGCGCGGCAGCAATAGAGCCGGGGCATCGCCCGAATACAGCTGCTGCACCAGGGGGTCGCGGTGTGTCAGTACGGCGCGTTGGTTGATCGTGCCCTTGTCGGTCACTTCGCCCAGGTCGATGCTGGGCGGGTCGACGAGGACGAGCGCACGTGCGACGCGTGTCGCGCCGCCCGTGCCGCTGGCCCAAAGGGTGTCGATCAAATGCTGAAAGAATTCACGCACGGCCGGCGCCGCCAGCACCTCGCGAGGCGTCAGCGCGGCGTTCAAACCGGCCAGCGCGCGACAACTGTCCAGCCGCGGGAAGATCAGCAGGCCGATCTCGTCGCGGTCGACACCGGTCACCACGGTGTCTTGCACGCAGGGGTCGCCCGCGGCGATGACTTGTCCGCGCAACGGGCCCACTGACACAAAAGTGCCGGTGGAGAGTTTGAAGTCCTCTGCGATGCGCCCGTCGAAGCACAGGCCGCGCCCGGGCCTCAAAGCGTCGATCGGCTTGACCGCGTCGCCGCTGCAAAAAAAACCTTCGGCGTCGAACGATTCCGCCGTTTCTTCGGGGGCGCGCCAATATCCAGGCGTCACGTTGGGTCCGCGGTAGCGCATTTCAAGCTTGTCGCCGCAAGGCACGAGCTTGAGGTTCATGCCGGGCGCGGGCAGGCCGACGTGGCCCGATTTCACGTCTTCGGCGCTGGCGCAAATCGCAAAGGGCGCCGTTTCCGTCATTCCCAAACCGGTGAGCATGCGGATGCGCTCGCCGCACGTCGCTTCGGCGATGGCCTCGAGCTTGTCCCACACCGGCTGCGCCAACCCCGCGCCGGCATAGAAGAACATATTGACGCGTGCCAATAACGTCTTGCGCAACTCGGCATCGCCCTGCATCGCGTTGGCTATTTCCTCGAAGCCCTTGGGCACGTTGAAGTACACCGTCGGCGATATGTCGCGCAGGTTGCGCAGCGTCTGGGCAATGAGTTGCGGCGTCGGTTTGCCCTCGTCGATGTAAAGCGTGCCGCCGTTGTAAATGGTCAGGCCGACGTTGTGGTTGCCGCCGAAGGTGTGGTTCCATGGAAGCCAGTCCACCAACACCGGGCGCGTGCGTCCCAAGTCCGGAAAACACTGCAAGATTTGCTGCTGGTTCGCACACCACATGCGCTGTGTGTTGATCACGCCCTTGGGCATCTTCGTCGAGCCCGAGGTGAACAGGAATTTCGCGATCGTGTCCGGGCCCACCGCCTCATGGGCAGCGTCGACTTGCGAGGTCGGCTGTGTGGCGAGCAAGTCGCCGAAACTGCGCGTCGCCCGACCCTCGACGCCGCCCTGGGTGAGCACCACCTGCGACTCGGCCGACACCGCCGCTGCGATCGCCCGGCCATAGGCCGCCGCATTCGAGGCGAACACCAGGCCCGGCGTCAACAGCCCCAAGATGTGGCGCAACTTGCCGAAGTCTTGCGACACCGTCGAATACGCCGGCGAGATGGCCGCGAACGGCACGCCGACGAGCAGGGCACCGAGCGACAGCAGCAAGTGGTCGAGGTCGTTGCCGGAAAGAATTGCGACCGGTCGCTGCGCTGACAAACCGAGGTCGAGCAGTGCCTGCGCGATGCAACGCGCGCTTTGCAAGGCCTGCGCGTAGCTGATGCGGCGCCATTGCCCGGCGGCATCGCGCTGGGCTGCCAAGGTGTGGTCGGGTTCCAGCAGGGCCCAATACAGCAGCCGGTCGGTGAGCCGGCGCGGGTAAGGCTGCAGCGGTTCGGTGGAGGTAACGAGCATCGTGCCGTCGGCACGCCTGACAAAGTGCGCCGCCAGCGAGCCGCCGAGCGACAGTTGCCGGTACGGCGCCGCCGCATTGCTGACTCCCTCGCTCGCGGCAGAGGCTTGGGGGCGAGGTATCGAGCCGCATGCGGCGAACCCGTTGAGCCACTGGGGCTCACAAGCCCCGGCGCACGCCGCTGGTGAGGACGCTCCGCCAGGGATCATTGTGAGCTCGATGTCGCCACGCCCACTTTCCCGGCGCGCTTGTCGAGGAAGGCGCGAATGCGATCCTTCGCGGCATCGTCGCCCTGCGCAATCGCCGCCATCAGCGATTCGACGAACAGGCCATCGCTCTGCGACAAGTCGGCAATGCGCGGCAGCGCCTGCAGCACGGCAAAGTTCGAAAGCGGCGCGTTGCCGGCGATGCGGCTGGCGAGTTCGCAGGCCTTCGCAAAACCGGCGCCGTCGGCGACGAGGTACTGCGACAGGCCGCGCTGGAGGCCCTCGTGCGCGTCGAGCACGCGGCCGGTCAGCATCATGTCGGTCATCGTCGCCACGCCCGTCAAGCGTGGCACGCGCGCCGATCCACCGCCGCCGACGAAGAGGCCGCGCTGGCCTTCGGGCAGGCCATAAAAAGCGCTCGCCTCGGCGACGCGGATGTGGCAACTGCTCGCAATCTCGAGGCCGCCGCCAACCACGGCGCCGCGCAACACGGCGACTACAGGAACGCGGCCGAACTGGATCGCGTCCATCGTGGCGTGCCAGGTGCGCGAATGCAGCATGCCCTCACTGACGCTGCGCTCGGTGAGTTCCGACAAATCCAGGCCGGCGCAAAAATGCGCACCCTCGCCGCTCAGCACCGCGGCGCGCACCGCCGCGGGCAAGTTGATGAAGCAGGTGTGCAATTGCGCCACGAGTGCATCGTTGACGGCATTGCGTTTGACTGCGCGGTTCAGTTGCACATGGGCCACAGCGCCGGCGACTTCAACGCGCAGCAGGTCCAGCTTGGCCAACAGGCCGGTGATCGCATTGAAAACCAGCGACATGCACGTGTCCTTGGGATCGTTATGGTATCCGGCAGCTTTCGACTTTCGAACTTGGCCTCGGTTATCGGTGAGAAGCCCCAAACTGGCGTACGCCTCGAACGACAACGTCGTTGACTATGGCTCAAGCCAGGCCCGCCGCCGCATGCACTTTCGCGGGGTCGATCCCCAGCGTGCCGGCCGCCAGCAGAATTTCCTGCCAGGTCGCCGCGTCGACAGTAACGCCTTCGGCGCTGCGCTTGGCCTTGGCCGCGCGTTCGGGCTCGCCGGCCACCATAACGCTATCGAATCCTTGGCGCGCCGGTGAGGCCTTGACCCAATCGATAAACGCCAGCGCCTCTTGCTCGAACGCGCTGCGGTCGGTGAGCGTGGCCGGGTCGAGCAGCACGCTGAACATGCCGTTCAGGACACGTTTCTTGCTGCTGCCGTGGACGCGCTGGGTCGCGCCCGCAGCGAGCGCGCCACCGAGCAATTCGCACATGAACGCCAGGCCCGAACCTTTGTGGCCTCCGAAGGGCAGCAATGCGCCGAACGGGGGGTTCACGGTGAAGCGCGGTTCGCGCGTCGGGCGGCCCTTGTCATCGATCAGGCAATCGGGCGGAACCAGTTCACCCTTGTTCAGCGCGACGCGCGTTTTGCCCTGCGCAATCATGCTGGTGGCGAAGTCGAGGATCACCGGTGGGCGCCTGCTGAGCGGCACCCCCGCGCAGAACGGATTCGTGCCGAAACGTGCATCGGCACCGCCGTGCGGCGCGACGATGGCGCGCGCGATCACGTTGACAAAGTGCAGCGAAACGAGTCCGGCTTGCGCTGCCTGCTCGGCCCATGCGCCGATGCGCCCCAAGTGGTGTGAGTTGCCCAGAGCGACGATACAAGTGCCCGTGCTTCGCACTCGCTCAATGCCGAGCGCCATGGCCTCAAAGCCGATCACCTGGCCGAAGCCCGCGTCGCCGTCCAGGCGCAGCATGGCACCAGCGTCGAGCACGGTTCGCACATGAGTATTGGGCTTCAGGTCGCCTTCGAGGTACGCGCCAGCATAACGCGGCAGCATGCCGATCCCATGGGAGTCGTGGCCGGTGAGGTTGGCCTCGATCAGATTGGCGGCGACAGCCTCGACCTCCTCGGGGGCGCTGCCGAAGCCGCGCACGACGAGGCGGATGGCGGTGTTGAGATTTTCCAGGCAAATCAAATGAATCTGGCTCATGCTGCTGGTCCGGGTTTGCGGCGGCGGGGTCGCGACAGTTCCGATCCTAGGCTCTTCGCCTGTCCCGGTTCACAGGATTCACGCCCGTGCGATCCCGGCGATGCTTCTTTTTCGGACTGTGACGCTGCCGGCACCCTGCGGCCGGCGGCCGCAAGATCGAAGTCGCTCCGATTGCCGACCCACTCAGGCGATTGACAATGCTGCAAGCCGACCACCATCGCCCGACCCCGCCGGGGCGATGTCGAGCTTGCGCGTGGGTTGTTGTTCGATGTGCACTGGGCAGGGAGATCAGATGAGGCGATTGCGTGTCGGGTCACCGATCACCCCCGAGGAATTCGAAGAACTGTCGGACGCGCAGTTGTCGCGCCTCGTGCCCAAGACCTACCGCGAGTTCTTTCCGGGCAAGGAGTTTTGCGCCGATGGGCATTTCTATTTGCATGACGGCAACGTCTGGTGTTTTTTCAAAGGGGATTTGCTTGACAGTTGAGGGCAAAAGCCGGGCCGCCTGATCCACGCGCGCGGCACGCGCACCCTGGCTCAGCGCGAGTCAGGGGCCTCTTGCTTACCGACCCTTGGCCAGCCGCCAGGCGGCAAACTCGATCCGGCTGCGTTCTTCGGTCGGCGGGTACAGGCCGAGAATGGAGCGGCCTTGGAGAACTTGTTCGGTCACGAAGTCTTCGAAAACCGTCATTTCCACGGCCTCCGCAGCCACCGCTTGTGCCAACTCCGCGGGGATGATTACCACGCCTTCGGCATCGCCGACGACGACGTCACCAGGCCAGACGGGTGCGTCGCCACAGCCGATAGCCGTATTGATGTCCAGCGCTTGGTGCAGGGTCAGGTTCGTCGGGGCCGCCGGGCGCTGGTGGTAGGCGGGAAAAGGCAGGCGGGCGATCTCGGGGCTGTCGCGAAAGCCACCGTCGGTCACGACTCCGGCGACACCGCGTTTCATCAGCCTGGTCACGAGGATCGAGCCGGCCGAGGCTGCGCGCGCGTCTTTGCGGCTGTCGATGACGAGCACGGCCCCGCTTGGACATTCTTCGACCGCCTTGCGCTGCGGGTGCTCGCGGTTTTGGAACACCTCGATTCGGTTCAAGTCTTCGCGCGCCGGGATGTAGCGCAACGTGTAAGCCTCACCCACCATGTTAGGCAGATGAGGGTTCAGCGGACGCACGTCCTGGATGAACTGGTGGCGAAAGCCTCGCTTGAACAGGGCCGTGCACAGGGTGGCAGTGCTCACGCCCAAAAGCTGTTGTCGGGTCGCGGGGGTCATCGCTGTCAGCGCTGTGGTGTCGATCTCGGTTTGACCGAAAGCGAGATCAGAAGATGTCGGGTTCGGCAATGGGTGCGCCGAACTCTGTCTCTAGAAAATCGAAGTCGCAGCCTTGGTCGGCCTGCATGATGTGGCGCGAGAACATCCAGCCGTAGCCACGCTCGTAGCGTTTCGGCGGCGGTGTCCAGGCTGCCCTGCGGCGTGCGAGTTCGCCGTCACTCACCTCGAGGTGGATGCGCCGCGCGGGTACATCGACGCTGATGCGGTCGCCGGTTTTCAACAGCGCCAGCGGCCCGCCGACGAAGGCCTCGGGCGCGCAATGCAGCATGCACGCGCCATAACTCGTACCACTCATGCGCGCATCGGACAGGCGCAGCATGTCGCGCACCCCTGCAGCCACGAGTTTGACGGGAATCGGCAGCATGCCCCATTCGGGCATGCCGGGGCCGCCTTGTGGCCCCGCGTTGCGCAAGACCAAGATGTGCTCGGCCGTGACGTCCAGATCGGGGTCGTCGATTGCCTGCTTCAGCGCCGCGTAGTCGTCGAACACCAGGGCCGGCCCGGTGTGGCGCAACAGGTGCGGCGCACAGGCGCTGGGTTTGATGACGCAGCCATCGGGTGCCAGATTGCCGCGCAAAACGGCCAACGCGCCTTCAGCGTAGATGGGCTTGTCCAGAGGGCGGATCACGTCGTCGTTGTAGACCTCGGCGCCGACGAGGTTCTCGCCGAGCGTGGCGCCGTTGACGCAGCGTGCGCCCAAATCCAGATGCGCGGTGAGACGGCTCATCAGGCCCGGCAGGCCACCCGCGTAGTAGAAATCTTCCATCAGGTAAGTGTCGCCACTGGGCCGGATGTTGGCCAACACCGGCACTTTGCGGCTCGCTACGTCGAAAGCGTCCAGGCCGATCGCGCAGGCGGCGCCGGCGCGGCGCGACATCGCCACCAGATGGATGATGGCATTGGTCGAGCAGCCCATCGCCATCGCCACCGCGATGCCATTCTCGAAGTTGGCCCGCGTCAGCACTTTGGCAGGTGTGAGGTCGTCCCACACCATTTGTACGATGCGCCGGCCGCATTCGGCGCTCATGCGGATGTGATTCGCATCGGGCGCGGGAATGGCCGAGGCGCCGGGCAGCGTCATGCCGATGGCTTCGGTGATGCCCATCATCGTTGCCGCCGTTCCCATCGTCATGCAGGTGCCATTGCTGCGCGCGATACCGGCTTCAACTTCGGCCCATTGCGCTTCACTGATGTGCCCAGCGCGCCGCTCGTCCCAGTATTTCCAGCCGTCCGATCCGGAGCCAAGAACCTTGCCTTTCCAGTTGCCGCGCAGCATCGGCCCGGCGGGCAGATAGATGCATGGCAGGCCGGCGCTGAACGCGCCCATCAACAGCCCGGGTGTCGTTTTGTCGCAGCCGCCCATCAAGACGGCGCCGTCGATCGGATGGCTGCGCAACAACTCTTCTGCTTCCATGGCCAGGAAGTTTCGGTACAGCATCGTCGTCGGTTTGACGATGGGCTCGGAGAGTGAAATCGCCGGCAGTTCGAGCGCAAAGCCGCCGGCTTGCAGCACGCCGCGCTTGACGTCCTCGACGCGCTGCTTGAAATGGGCGTGGCACTGGTTGACGTCTGACCAGGTGTTGAGGATCGCGATCACCGGCTTGCCGGCCCAATCGGAAGCGCCGTAGCCCATCTGCATGAAGCGCGAGCGGTGCCCGAACGAGCGCAGGTCGTTCGGTGCGAACCAGCGTGCGCTGCGCAGCTTACTGGGAGTCTTGTTCGTCATGGGCGGCGACTATGGTAGCCCCGGCGCGCGCCCGACCCGTGGCTCGACAGGTTCCTAGGCCAGCGCTGCATCGTCGCGTTCGTTGCCAGGGACGGCCGGCGCTGCGCTCTGCATCTTGACGATCGTCACCGGCACCGGCGCTGCATGCAGCATTTCGTGCGACACCGAACCTAGCATCGCGCGGCGCAGCCGTCCCATACCGCGCGCTCCCATGATGACCGCGTCGCAGCCAAAGCGCTCGACAATTTCGACCAGGGTATGCGCCGGGTCGCCCGAGCCAGTCTCACGCTCGTAGGCGATTGCGGCAGCCTTCAGCAGCGCTTCGCCGGCCTCCAGCGAATGTGCTGCGGCCGCGCCTCTGGCGCGTTCCAGTACCTCAGCGTCGGGCGCCAGGACCATTTCGTAGAGGAAGGTCGGCTCTTGCACATTGGCCAGCACAAAGTCCGCACGCAGGCCTTCACGCACCAGGCGCACCGCGTGACGCACGGCTTCGAGGGCAGGCTCCGAACCGTCCAGGGGCAGCAGGATCTTCATGATGTTAGAGCCCTTCATCTCGCTTGTGGTGCAGCCTGAAGTGCGGTCCAGCGCCCGCGCCTGCGATCGGTCATGTCGCCCGCCATCGCGCTGTCGTGGTCCGGGCCGGCTTCGATCATTGCGCAGAACACGGCGGCCGCAACATCCGCACCATGCGCCGCGCTGCGAAGCGGCCTTCATAGTAGCCCGGCACGACGATCGTCTCACTGAAGCCCAGGGCACGGTAAAACATCCGCGCGGGCTCGTTGTCGGCCCGCAGTTCGAGATGGATTGTCGAGATACCGGCGACCTGCGCCGATGTGAATAACCACGCCAGCAAGCGCCGGCCGATACCGCGCCGCTGCTGCGCCGGCAACACGCACAGCAAGGTGATATGGGCACGCTCGTCGCCGAACTGCATGACGGCAAATCCGAGCAAGCGTGCGCCGTCGCAGGCCACCAAGGCGCTTGTCTCGGGCTCGGTGATGAGCCCTGCGACACGCGAGGGTGAATAGCGCCAGGCCAGGCCGGCTTCGATCAGGTCGCGAGACATCAGCGCCATCGCTGGTGCGTCCAGCGGGCTGGCGAGACGAAGCGTGACAGCGCGTGCGACCATTGCCTCAATTCTGCCTTCATCGCTGCGCCGCAGGCGGTATTTGCAGCTGCGATTTCAGCCGTTGTTCAGGTTGCGCGACGGGTTGCGCGTCGGGTCGAATTTCATAGTAAACATTCTTCTCGGCGTCGACAAAGCGCAATGTCGAGCCGTTCCATTCATAAATCGCGGTGAAGCCGTCGATCTGCATGGCACCGTGCTCGAGCACCACGTCGATTTGGCTGGTGCGCAGTCGCAACGTGTAGACGATGTCGCTGATGCGCACACGTGCGTGCCTGGCGTCGCGCCATTCGATCTGCGCCGGCCCGCAGGTGGGCTCGACACCTCTCGCCGCCACGCAAAACTGTGCCGTGTAGCGGCCCAGCACCGGCGGCTGCGCAGCAGCGACCGTGGCGCAGGCCAGCAACAGCGCTGCGTCTGCCAGGTGCTTCATGGGGTTTCCAGCGACATCGGATTCGGGGAGGCAAGATTAGAGCGTCAAACGACAATTCGTGCTGCACCAGCAGGATTTCGTGTTCGTGGCAGCATGCAGGCCCTTTCCTCCTTTGCCCGCTTAACCGGACCCGCATCTCATGACCCTCGTTACGCCGTTCAATCTGGCACGCTCGCGCAGCGTGGAGCGCCTCGTGCGCGGCCGCCCTACGTCCGACGGCGCGGGCGTCAAGCTCACCCGCGTGCTGACCCAGCCGCTGCAAGAGCGGCTCGATCCGTTTCTGATGCTCGACGCCTTCGGCAGTGATTCGGCCGACGACTACATCGGTGGCTTTCCCGACCACCCGCACCGCGGCTTCGAGACGGTGACGATCATGCTCGCCGGGCGCATGCGGCACCGTGACAGCGTTGGCAACGTCGGCCTGCTCGAGCCCGGCAGCGTGCAGTGGATGACGGCAGGGCGCGGCATCATCCATTCCGAGATGCCAGAGCAGGAACAGGGCCGCATGGCGGGCTTCCAGCTTTGGGTGAATCTCGCGGCCAAGGACAAGATGAATGCCCCAGCCTACAGGGACATCCCGCCTGGCGACGTCCCCGGCTTCACGCTCGAGGGGGGCGTTCGCGTTCGGGTAATTGCCGGAGCCGCCCACGGCGTGGCCGGTGCAGTCAGCCGCCCCACCACCGAACCACTATGCCTGGACATCACATTGCCGCCGGGCAGGGTGTTCGACGCGCAGGTTCCGCCGGGGCACAACGCCTTCGTCTACTGCCATGGAGGCGGTTCGGTTCAGATCGGCGACGGCGCTGGGCCTGTGGGGTCCACGGTGGCAAGCGAACAAATGGCGATCCTCGCGAACGATCCCGGCGCCGACGGCGTGCGCTTGAGTGCACCCGTCGATCTGGTTAGCGCCGCCCGAGTGCTGCTCGTCGCCGGGCGGCCGCTCAAAGAGCCCATCGTCCAATACGGGCCCTTCGTCATGAATACCCACCGGGAAATCGAGCAGGCGATGACGGACTATCAACGTGGTGTGCTGGCGGCCTGATGTTGACCACACGATCGAGACCTGCGGCATGAGCACCATGATTGAGCGCTTGCGCGCCCTAACGGCGTCACGCCTAAGGGCGATCCGCCGTGGGATCGAAAAAGAAAGCCTGCGCGTCGTTGCCGATGGTTCACTTGCGCTCACACCTCATCCGCGGGCGCTGGGCTCAGCGCTGACGCATCCGAATATCACAACGGACTTCAGTGAATCGCAGCTCGAGCTCATTACCGGAGTGCACACGGGCGTCGAGGCATGCCTGGAGGAGCTGACGCAAATTCACCAGGTTGTCGTGCAAGCCCTGAGTCACATGGCCAGTCCCGGCGACGAGCGCTTGTGGGTGGCGAGCATGCCCTGCGCCCTGCCCGCTGACGAGGCGATTCCCATCGGCCGCTACGGAACGTCCAACGTCGGCCTGGCCAAGGCTGTCTATCGAACTGGTCTGGGGCATCGCTACGGCCGGCGCATGCAAACCATTTCGGGGATCCATTACAACTGGTCGATGCCTGGGGTCACGACCGATGAATACTTTGCGCTGATCCGCAATTTCCGGCGCCATTCCTTCTTGCTGCTTTATCTTTTCGGTGCATCGCCGGGAGTGTGTGCAAGCTTCGTTGCCGGACGCACGCATGAACTGCAAGAGCTGCGTGGCCAAACCCTACACCTGCCGCATGCTACCTCTCTGCGCATGGGGCGCCTGGGTTATCAAAGCGACGCTCAGTCGGAATTGGCAGTGAGCTACAACAACCTGGCGAGTTACGGCGCTTCGCTGCAAGGCGCGCTGACCCGGCCTTACCCGGCCTATGAAGCGATCGGGATTCGCGACATTGCCGGGCAGTACAGGCAGCTGTCGACCAGCCTTTTGCAGATCGAAAACGAGTTCTACGGAACGATTCGCCCGAAGCGGGTGATTTTTCGCGGCGAACGGCCGCTGCACGCGTTGCGCGAGCGCGGCGTCGAGTACGTCGAGGTGCGCTGCATGGACCTCGACCCTTTCGTTCGCGTCGGCATCGCCGCGTCGACGCTTCGCTTTCTCGACGTGTTCTTGCTGCACTGCCTGCTCGCTGACAGCCCCCCCGACAGCCGCGAGGAAATCTCCGAGCTTGCACGCAACCAGCAGCGCGCCGCGGCGCGTGGCCGCGAACCCGGCTTGGTGCTCGAGCGGGGCGGCGCCCTGGTGACGTTGCCCGACTGGGGTGCGCAGGTGGTGGCGCAGTGCGAGCCCATCGCCGCAGCGCTGGACACCGTGCATGGCGGCACCTTGTACAGCGAAGGCGTGGCCGCTGCGGCCGCGGCATTGCGCGAGCCCGAAGGCTTACCCTCGGCCCGCGTGCTGCGAACATTGTTGAAGGACTTCGACGGGTCTTACCTGCGCTTCGTGTGCGCCCAGTCAGCCGCGACTCACCATGCGCTGCTCGCCCTGCCGGGGTCACAGGAGCTGGGGGAGCGGTTCGCCGCTTTGGCTGTGAGTTCGCTCGCTGAGCAGGCTGCCGCCGAGGCCGCTGAGAGTTTGCCTTTCGAGCTATATCGGCAACAGTACTTGGCGCCCGAGCGGCTTGGCCTGAGCCAGGACTGACTTTCAGCACGAAACCCCTCACTTGCGGGGTGGTGTATCAAGCCTCTTGCGGCTAACGTCGCGCCCGCAGCGACCCGCCTGCGCTCTCGCCCAGGGAAGCCATGAGCATGATGAACCTGATCGCCCGCGTTGCCCTGTCGTTTCCGGTCGTCGTGCTTGAAACGCTCGGCCGTCTGGTCGCGCCGGCACGCCGGCTTTGCGTGAAGCGCAGTCACGGTGTTTACGGTACCCGGCACTGGGCCCATTTCAACGCCTACCGTGCGGCACCTGGCTGGATGTTCATCGAACTGGGATCTTGGACTATCGAGGCTTCCTGGTCCACGCGCTCGGGGATGTCACGCCTGAAGTACACGGCCTGATCAGCCCAGCGCAATGCGCCGCCGCCGGGCGGGAACTGTGCTGCATGCGCGGCTCATTGGGGAGCCGTCTCGGGTCGGCTACGCTTCGGATTTGCGCAACCCCAAGGACCGACCATGTCACGCCCCATTCTCGAAGAAGCGCGCCTGCACGCGTCGATTCGCCACAAGGTCGCCCACCTCCACGCCGACATCGTGCACAACGTCCAGTCGGCGGCCACCTCGCACGACGTGTTGGTGGTCGGCATGAAACAAAACCCGATGTGCAAGCGCGCGCGCCACGCACTCGCCGACGCCGGTGTGACGCACCACTACCTCGAATATGGCAGCTACTTCAGCCTCTGGCGCAAGCGCAATGCGCTGAAGATGTGGACCGGTTGGCCGACCTTCCCGATGGTGTTCGTGCGCGGCGTCTTGGTGGGCGGCGCCGCGGACATCCGAGCACTGATCGATAGCGGCGAACTGCGTCGCATGCTCAGCGCGTGAATCCAGTGCCGGGCGTAGCGGTGCGTGGGGTGGTGGCGTTGCGCACGGGCCTGTTCCGCTCACGCTGGGTCCCGCGCACGGGCCCCGCGCGCTTCGCCGCAATGGCCTTGCTGCTGCTCGCAGCCGGCGCACCGGCGCTTGGCAGCGAAGCGCTGCGCGATTGCAGCGTTCCCGGCATCAAGAACAGCGTGCGCTGCGGCGCGGTGCAACGCGCCCTCGACCCGGCGCGCCCCGACAGCCCAGTGATCAGCGTGCAATTTGTCGTCATCCCGGCGCTGGCTCGGCGCAGGCTTCCCGACCCGGTGTTCCTGCTTGCCGGTGGACCAGGCCAAAGTGCAATATCGCTGGCTGGCCCGGTGTTGGGCTTGCTCGCCCGCCTGGGCAATCGGCGCGACCTGGTGTTCGTCGACCAACGCGGTACCGGCGACTCAGCACCTCTGTACTGCGAAGATTCGCGCCGCTCGCCTCTGGCCGAGCAGGCCGATCCCGCGCGCCAAACAGCGCGCCTGCAGAACTGCCGGCGCCAGCTGCAAGCCTTGCCGCATGGCGATCTGCGCTTTTTCACGACGACACTGGCGATGCAGGATCTCGACGCCGTGCGCGAGCACATAGGCGCCGAGCGGATCAATTTGGTCGGTGCTTCGTACGGAACGCGTGCCGCCCTGGAATACCAGCGTCAGTATCCCGCGCGCGTGCGACGCATGGTGCTCGACGGCGTCGCGCCGCCCGACATGGTGCTGCCTGCCAGCAGTGCATTGGATGCGCAAGCGGCGCTCGACGCGCTGTTCGCCGACTGCGCGGCGCAGCCCGCCTGCTCGGCCGCGCATCCGCGCCTGCGCCAGGACTGGGCCAGCCTGCTCGCCAGCGTGCCGCGAGCGGTGCAGATGGCGCATCCATTGACCGGTGAAGTCCAAGATTTGACGCTCACGCGCGACATGCTGCTGGCCTCGGTGCGCGCTCCGCTGTACATCCCGGCGTTGGCTTCCGCCTTGCCGGTGGCGATCGCGCAGGCGGCGCAGGGCCGATTCATTGCGCTGCTCGGGCTGAACTCCATTCAAGGCGCGCGCAGGGCAAACCGCATCGCCGAAGGCATGCATTATTCCGTGCTCTGCGCCGAAGATTTTCCCAGGCTCGACGCCGCGCAACCACTCGCACCGGACTTCGGCGACAGCGGCCTGCGCAGCGTTGCGAGGGTCTGTGCCGATTGGCCGCGCGGTGATGTGCCGGCGGCGTTTTATACGGTCCCAACTGGCCACGCTCCGGCGTTGTTGCTGAGCGGCGGCCTGGATCCGGCAACGCCACCGCGCCACGCCGAACGGATCGCGGCAGCATTGGGCAGCAATGCGCGTCATGTCGTGGTAGACCATGCCGGGCACGGCGTGCTGGGAATAGCCTGCATGCGTGATGTGCTTTACCGCTTCATCGCCGCCGCCGACGACACACAGGCTTTGGAGGTCGACGCGAGCTGCGCTGCCGCCATCCCACGCCCACCGGCTTTTCGACCGACTGCGCAACCGACAGAAGTGCGGCCCGGATGATCTCGATCCGTCATCTCGCCAAGCAATTCAGCGCGTCGCGGTTCGTTCTGCGCAAGGCCAGACGCGGTGGCTTCCAATCCGTGCACGCGGTGCGCGATGTCAGCCTGCAGGCGCTCCCTGGCGCCATCACCGGCTTGCTCGGACCTAACGGCGCAGGCAAGACGACAACTTTGCGCATGCTCGCCGGCTTGATCCGGCCCGACGCGGGAAGCATCGGCGTCGACGGAATCGATGTGTTGCACGACCCACACGCGGCGCTGGCGCGCATGGGGGTGCTGTCGGACGCGCGTGGCCTTTATCCGCGCCTGAGCGCACGCGAAAACATCGTCTACTACGGCGTACTGCGCGGCATGGATCGCGACGCCGCAGAACTGCGCGCGCAGGAGCTGGCGCGCGCGCTGGACATGCAAGCGCTGCTGGATCGGCGCACCGAGGGCTTTAGCCAAGGAGAGCGCTTGAAGACGGCACTGGCACGCGCGCTGGTGCACAACCCCGCCAACGTGGTGTTGGACGAGCCGACCAACGGCTTGGATGTGCTGGCGACTCGCGCCCTGCGCGAAACGCTGCGCTGGCTGCGCTCGCCCCAGGGGGGAACGAAGACGATTGTCTTCTCGACACACATCATGCAAGAGGTGGAGCGCTTGTGCGACAGCGTCGTCGTGGTGGCGCAGGGCCGCAGCGTCGCGACAGGAACGGTGTCCGAGCTCCTCGAGCGCACGGGCGAGCGCGACTTCGAAGCAGCGTTCGTGCGCCTGGCGTACCAGGACGAGGGAGCCGCATGAGTCCGCACGGCCCCGATGGGCCGCACAGGAATTCCTGCATTGCCCCTGAAAACGCTGTCCGGGCAAGCAGGACAGCGCAACGCGCAAAGCTTGCCTTATGAGCTTTCTGGGCGCCGCGAAGGCCGTGTATGTGAAGGAGGTCGTCGACGCCTTGCGCGACCGGCGCACTCTGCTCGTCGTGTTGCTGTCCAGCGTATTGCTCGGTCCGCTCGTGCTGATTGCGCTGTCCGGCCTGGTGGCGAGCTTCGAAGCAAGGTCCGAAAAGCGCGAGGTGTTGGTCGTTGGGATCGAGCACGCTCCGGGGCTGCGTA
This sequence comes from Burkholderiaceae bacterium, assembly GCA_049297615.1. GTDB lineage: Bacteria > Pseudomonadota > Gammaproteobacteria > Burkholderiales > Burkholderiaceae_C > JAEMQF01. The sequence goes on along the minus strand of JBAQUQ010000374.1, from coordinate 33,986 downwards.
ATTTTCTCGAACGCCAGTCCAGCGTAGTGCGCGACGCGCCGCTTGATTACGAAGCGCGGCTGCGCGACTCGAGCCTTGGCGACCCGGTCGTCGTGGTGCCTGCCGGGTTTGAGGCCGCGCTGCTGCGAGGTGACATGCCGGCGCTGGTATTGGTCAGCGACAGTGCCAACAAACAAGCCGAGTCGGGGGCGGGCCGGGTGCATCGCCTACTGCTCGCGTTCGGCCGTGAGCGTGCAACCTTGAGCCTGGCGCTGCGCGGTGTATCGGGCGACCTGCTCGAACCCTTCGAGATCCAGGAGCGCGACCTGGCTAGCACGCAGACGCGCGCCACCCAACTCACCGGTATGCTGCCGTTCTTCGTCTTGATGGCGGTTCTGTACGGCGCGTTGAGCGCCGCCTTGGACACGACTGCCGGCGAGCGCGAGCGCGGCTCTCTCGAGCCGCTGCTGATGAACCCGGCGGAGCCGCTGGCCCTGGTGCTTGGAAAATGGGGCGCGGTGGCGAGCGTGGCGATGCTGATCGCGGTGCTGAGTTGCTTCAGTTTTTTGCCGGCGCAGTGGCTGCTGCGCAGCGATACCTTGCAGGCGCTGTTCCAGTTCGGTTTGGGCGAAGCGGCGCTATTTGTGGTTGTGCTGCTGCCTTTCGCCGCGGCGCTTTCGGCGCTCCTGATGGCGGTGGCGATTCGCTGCAAGAGTGTCAAAGAGGCACAGGTCAACGCCAGTCTCGTGGTGCTTCTGTTTTCGCTGTTGCCCCTGGCCAGCGTGTTCAACCTCGGCGGCGAGGCACCCTGGCACCTGTGGTTGCCGGCTCTCGGCCAGAACACGCTGATGACGCGCGTGCTCAAGGGCGAGGACCTGAGTGCAGCGCAGTGGTTGATTCCGCTGGCGGTGTGTTCGGGCTTGGGCGGCGTGTCGCTGTGGTTTGTGGCGCGGCGTCTGCGCGGTGCTGCGCTGCGATGACAGCTTTGCCATCTTCTCCAGTCGGGGAAGCCTGCGCGCTTTGTAGGCAGTTCTCCATGGTTCAAAATGGCACGTCAAACCAGAAGGAGCTGCCGCGATGAAAGCAATCTGGAACGGTGTGGTTGTCGCGCAGAGCGAGGACACCATCGTCGTCGAGGGCAATCATTACTTCCCTCAGGCCAGCTTGAAGCAGGAGTACACCGTCTTCAGCAACCACCGCAGCACTTGCCACTGGAAAGGCCAGGCGCACTACTACAGCCTGTTCGTGAACGGCGAAATGAACCCGGAGGCGGTCTGGTACTACCCTGAGCCTTTGGAGGCCGCAGCCCAAATCAAGGGTCGAGTCGCTTTCTGGAAGGGCGTCAAGGTGGAAGAATGACGCCGGGCGAGAGTCGATTGCCGAACTGCAGCGCAGGGCTGCCGCAACAAGTCCGGCTCCAGCCATGAATCCAGTCCTGGTTGACGTTTTGCGCGGTGCGTCCCTGGAATCGAGTCATCGTGGTGCCCTTGCGGTGCTTGATGCTGACGGTGCGCTGCCAGCCAGCTTGGGTGATATCGATCGCCCCATCTTCCCGCGCTCAGCCGTCAAGCTTCTGCAAGCCCTGCCTTTGGTGGAAAGTGGCGCTGCAGAACGACTCGGATTGAATGACGACGAGCTGGCGCTGGCCTGTGCTTCGCACAGTGGCGAGGAACTACATGTGCGTACGGCGGCTAGCATGCTCGCCAAGGCAGGCCTCGACTTCACAGCACTGGAGTGCGGCACGCATTGGCCCTCGCTGGACAAAGCCGCACGCGCACTCGCCGCAGCCGGGCGAGAGCCCACGGCTTTGCACAACAACTGTTCGGGTAAACACAGCGGAATTCTGTGCCTGGCAAGCATGCAGTGCGGTGGTGTCGACCTAAAGCAGTATGTGAAGGCTTACGTCAGCCCGGAACATTCGGTGATGCGTTCAGTCACCGCAGCGCTGCAAACGGTGACGGGTTTCGATCCGAGCACCGCCCCGCGCGGCATGGATGGCTGCTCGATCCCCACCTATGGTATTGCGCTGCGCCGGCTCGCCATCGGGTTTGCGCGTGTCGGAACAGGTGTGTGCTTGAGCGAGGGCCACGCGCGAGCAGCACAACGCCTTCGCCGCGCAATTGCCTATGCTCCATTCATGGTGGCGGGCACGGGACGCTTCGACACGCGAGTCATGCAGCAAATGGGCGAGCGCGTGTGCTGCAAGGTTGGCGCAGAAGGTGTGTTTTGTGCTGCGCTGCCAGGCCGGGGCTTGGGGGTAGCGATCAAAATCGACGATGGCAACAATGCGCGTGCCGCCGAAGTCGTGATGGCCTCGGTGCTCGAAGCCAGCCTGCGGCCCAGTGGCGCGGATGCTGAAATCCTGCATTCACTGTGCCGTCCGACGTTGCGCAATTGGAATGGCATTGACGTCGGGCAGCTGCGCCCCGCAGCGGCACTGACGAGTTTGCGCTTGCACTGACCCTGGGGCCGTCAGATCCAGTCGCCGCGGACGTGGCGCTGGTTGCATAAACCACGTGCCACCTCGAACGCTTCTGGTGACAAGTCGTGGCGCGAGCGCGACGTGCGACCAGCTCCCCCAGGGCACTCGAGCCAACCAAGTGAGGCCGCCACGGTAACCGAACTTGACCGGCTCTGGAGACGTGCAATGCGCCACTGACGCCACGCATAGCGACGGCTAGATTTGCGCCAGGCGTTGCCAATAAGGGGTCCTTCATGCGTCTGATCACCCGTGTGATCTCGAGATTCCCTGCTAGGAGAGTTGCCTTGGCGGCGGCCGCTACCCTTTTGCTCGGCGGCTGCCAGGCGATCGCCATCACGGCAGCAGGCATCGGCGCATCGACCGGATTGACACACACCGCCAACAGCATCAGCTCGCGAACCTTCACCGCAAGCGAAGAGCAGGTCAAACAAGCGACTTTGATCGCTTTGGGCAAGATGGGCATGAAGCTCAAATCCTCGGAAAAGAACGAAGCCATCGAGATCATCCGGGCCAGCGTGGGGGACCGAAGTGTTGAAGTCGAAGTCGAAACGCTGAACGAGTCGACAACCCGCATCAGCACGTCGGCACAACGCGGCTTGTTCAGCTACGACGGCGCGACGGCGCGGGAGATCGTTGCGCAAACGGAATTCGCGATGGCCGAACTGGCGCAATCGCGCAGAGCACGCGCGCCGGCCAAGCCGGCACCGTCACTGGCCGACTCAACGATGGGCGCCGCAGCGCCAATCCGGCGTTAGGCGCGCACAGCCGTTGCGGCGCCACTCACGCTTCGTGCCAGATGACACTACGCCTGGCACTCGCCCACCCTTCGAATAAGGGCGCGTAGACCTCTTCGATTCGGTTGCGTTTGACCTTGAAGGTAGGCGTGATGAAACCGTTGTCGACGGTCCAGGCGGTGCTGACAACGACAAGGCAATCGAGCTTCTCGTGCGGATCGAGCAGAGCATTGAGCGTTGCCAAGTGTTGATTCAAACTCGCCTCCATCGGCGCACGACCCGTGGCGTTTCTGGCGCGTGTCGCCGCCTCGGCGTTGAGCATCACGATTCCCAGAGGCTGGCCCAGGTTGGCGCCGGTCACGACACACGCTTCAACCAGGCCGTTCATCACCAATTTGTCTTCGATGGGCGCTGGGGCCACATACTTGCCCTTGCTCGTCTTGAACAGATCCTTGACGCGCCCGGTGATGCGCAGATTACCCTCCGAGTCGAGCGCACCTTTGTCGCCGGTGTGCAACCAGCCATCGTTGGTGAGCGCTTGGCGCGACAGTTCTGGCTCTTTGTAATAGCCCAGCATCACGCCGGGACTTTGCATCTGAATCTCACCGTTTGCCGGGTCAAGACGGCACTGCACGCCTTCGTAGGGCAGTCCCACCGTGCCCGGGCGCTGCACGCCGGGGAGCGTCGCATGGGAGATTCCGCAGTTTTCCGTCATGCCATAGACCTCGACGATCGGAAGCCCAAGATTGGCATACCAAGCCAATAGTTCAGGCGGCATGGGTGCCGCACCACCCGCTGCAAATTTGCACTGGTCCAGGCCCAGCGCGCCGAGTATCTTCTTGCGGACGAGGCGGCGGACGATCGGCAGCTTCAGCAGGCGCGCTAGCTTGGCTGCCGGCATCTTGCCGTGCACTCCTTGTTGGAACTTGACCCACAGGCGGGGGACCGAGAAAAATGCGGTCGGGCGTGCGCGCTGCAGGTCGGCGGTAAAAGTCTCGAGGCTTTCGGCGAAATAGACGTGCATGCCCACTGCGAGCAGGCCATGTTCGATCAAGGTGCGCTCGGCCACATGGGCCAGCGGCAAATAACTAAGCATGCGCGCATCGGCCGTCAGTTGGACGCGCTTGAGCGCCGAGCCGATCGACCACGCATAGGTGCCGAAGCTGTGCATGACCCCCTTGGGCGCGCCGGTTGTGCCCGAGGTGTACATGATCGTCGCCAGCTCGTCGGCATTGCGCGTGGGTTCGCCCTGTAGGGGCGCTGTGGCTTGAACTATGGTGTCCCACTGGGCGTAGTCGCTAGGGGGCGACAGCGGCGTGGCGATGCACGGAAGGCCTGTAGGAACGCCGGGCTTCATACCCTCCCAACCGTCGAGTTTGCCGACGAACAGCAATTTCGCTTCACTGTGTTCGAGGATCTGGCGAATCGTCGAGGCTGCTAATGTTGGATACAGCGGCACCGACACGTGTCCCGCCATCCAGATCGCGAAATCCGCCATCAGCCAGTGCGTACAATTTTTCGAGATTAGTGCAATGCGGCTGCCCGGCGGGTGCCCCAGGCCCTTCAGGTGGGCTGCCATGCGACGCGCTTCGCCCAACAGTTGCACCCAAGTGAATTCGCGCAACACGCCTGCGCCCATCGGCTGGGTAAGAACGATCTTGTCGGGTGCTGTCTTTTCCCAATGGAACATCCGCTGAAGCGCCAAGCGGTCCGGCGATACCATGTTCGTTGTGCTCATGTGGTCCTCCATAGCAGTGGATGTTGCTTCGGGCGCACGATGTGTCGCGGGCCGCCGCGCACCATAGGCCATCGGAAGCCGCGCGCCAAGAGGGCCACTACCGCTACACGCAATAGATTCGACCCCGGCCCGTCCCTACAATCCGCGTTCGTTCGAGAGACGGGATCGCTATGTGGTTTCCCCAAGAATTCGATGTGATTGTGGTCGGCGGCGGTCACGCCGGCACCGAGGCGGCGTTGGCCAGCGCACGCATGGGCGCGACGACCTTGCTGCTGACGCACAACATCGAGACCTTGGGGCAAATGAGCTGCAACCCGTCGATCGGCGGCATCGGCAAGGGCCATTTGGTCAAGGAAATCGACGCGCTGGGCGGCGCGATGGCCCTGGCAACCGACGAAGCAGGAATTCAGTTTCGAATCCTGAACCGCTCGAAAGGCCCGGCCGTGCGCGCCACCCGGGCGCAGGCCGACCGCGTGTTGTATCGGGCGGCAATTCGACACCGCCTTGAGAACCAAGAAAACTTGTGGTTGTTTCAAGGCGCCTGCGACGATTTGATTCTCGAAGGCGAGCACGTTGCCGGCGCGGTGGCACAGGGCGGCGTTGCCTTTCGAAGCCGCTGCGTGGTACTGACTGCTGGAACATTCCTCGACGGGCGCATTCATGTCGGCCTGCAAAGCCATTCTGCTGGCCGAGCTGGCGACCCTCCGGCAACGGCATTGTCGGCGCGCCTCAAGGAATTGAAGCTGCCGCAAGGGCGCTTGAAAACTGGCACGCCGCCGCGCATTGATGGTCGCTCAATCGACTTCACTCGTCTTCAAGAACAGCCAGGCGACGGCATGCCCGCCGCGGACGGCACGCCCAGCGCGACAGCGATTCCCTGCTTCAGCTACCTGGGCGACATCGCGATGCATCCACGCCAGGTTTGTTGCTGGATCACCCACACAAACGCGAAGACGCACGCAATCATTCGCAGCGGTTTCGATCGCAGCCCGATGTTTCAGGGCCTGATCGAAGGCGTGGGGCCGCGCTACTGCCCGAGTATCGAAGACAAGGTGAATCGTTTTGCCGAAAAGGACGCACACCAGATCTTTCTCGAGCCAGAAGGCTTGACGACACGCGAGGTCTACCCCAACGGGATCTCGACCTCGCTGCCGTTCGACATCCAGATCGCGGCCGTGCGCTCCATGATCGGGTTGGAGAACGCCCACCTTTTGCGCCCCGGATATGCCATCGAATACGACTACTTCGATCCCCGGCGATTAACGGCCAGTTTCGAGACTCGCGATATCCACGGCCTGTTTTTCGCCGGCCAGATCAATGGCACGACTGGGTATGAAGAGGCCGCCGCGCAGGGCTTGTTCGCGGGCGTCAATGCGGCTCTGCAGGTGCGCGGCCGTGATCCCTGGCTGCCGCGAAGGGACCAGGCCTACTTGGGCGTGCTGGTCGACGACCTAATCACCAGAGGTGTAACCGAACCTTATCGCATGTTCACCAGCCGGGCAGAGTACCGGTTGCAATTGCGCGAAGACAACGCCGACCTTCGCCTGACTGCTATCGGCCGCGACCTGGGACTCGTCGATGACAAGCGCTGGGACCTCTTTTGTCGCAAGCGCGACGCCGTTTCACGTGAAACCGAACGCTTGAAATCGACCTGGGTGAATCCGAGCGTGCTCGGTGCAGCAGACGCAGAGCGCGTACTGGGCAATGCGATCGAACACGAATACAGCTTGGCCGAGCTGCTGCGGCGTCCAAACGTCGATTTCGACGCAATTGAAGCGATTTGCGCGCTGACCCGGCCAGACGCGGCACCCGCACGAGCCCTGTTGGACGCCGAACTCGGGCCATCCCTGGCAGACGCTGTGATCGAGCAGGTGCAGACTGGCATCAAGTACTCCGGCTACATCGACAAGCAACGGGACGAGATACGGCGCGCCGCCAACCTTGCAGAATTGACGATTCCTGCCGACTTCGATTACGGCCGTGTCGTGGCACTGTCGTTTGAAGTGCGTCAGAAACTGAGCTCCCAGCGGCCACACACGCTGGGCCAGGCGTCCCGTATCTCCGGAGTCACCCCCGCCGCCATAGCACTCTTGCTGGTTCACTTGAAAAAGCTCAGGCTCGGCGGCCTGGGCTTTGCCACGTCGGCGATTCAGGATGCCGCGGCGTAACGCCGCTGTCCTGGAGGCGCGGTTCACGAGTGCCGCGCTGTCCGCCGCACTCGCGCAAACCGCCGATGAGCTTGACGTGCCCTTGTCGAGTCGGCAGCTCGACGCTTTGCTGGCCTACCTCGACCTGCTGGCTCGGTGGAATGCGACCTATAACCTCACATCCGTGAACAAGCCATCGGACATGCTCACGCGGCATCTGGCCGACTGCCTGGCGATTCTCCCGCCGCTGCGGCGCCAGCTTGGCGAGCCGCTGAAAGCACGCATTCTCGACGTCGGAAGTGGCGCCGGCCTGCCTGGTGTTGTGTTGGCGATTGCGGCTCCACAAACCTCTTTGCTTTGCATGGACAAGGTCGGGAAGAAGGTGGCTTTCATCCGGCAGGTGGCCGCTGAATTAGGACTGGGCAATTTGCGGGCTGAACAGTCACGGATCGAGTCGCTTAAGGCGGGGCTCTTCGACGTGATTGTTTCGCGCGCGTTCGCCTCACTTTCCGATTTTGTGGAGATGACGATCCCGCACTTGACGGGCGAGGGCGTCTGGCTCGCAATGAAGGGCAGCCGCCCCGCTGGTGAACTGATCGCCATTGCGGAAACTGCTGAGGTGTTTCACGTGGAACCCTTGAAAGTTCCCGGTCTGGAGGCTCAGCGCTGCTTGGTCTGGATGCGGCGGCGACAATGAGGGCAGCTTCCCGAATTTCGTCTCTTGCGCTAACTCGCCGAAGCTCAGTGGCCGGACCAACTGAGCAAACAACGGCAGTTGACCACGCGGCCCCGTCAGGGCAGTGTCTAAGTCCGCCCATCCATCGTTTATGACTCGAATATTCTGCGTCGCCAACCAGAAGGGAGGGGTAGGCAAGACGACAACGACGGTCAACCTAGCCGCTGGTTTGGCGAAGCTTGGGAAGCGCGTCCTGGTCGTCGACCTCGACCCTCAAGGCAACGCAACGATGGGTTCAGGTGTCGACAAGCGGGCGCTGGAACTCAGCGTTTACGACGTGCTCTTGGAAAACGCGTCGGTGGCCGAAGTCCGGCAGCGCAGTGCCGTCGTCGGCTATGACGTGGTGGGTGCCAATCGCGAACTCGCGGGCGCCGAGGTGGAGCTCGTTGCGCTCGACCGACGCGACAGGCGCCTGAAGCAAGCGTTGGCGATGGTGGCTGGCGAATACGACTTCATCCTTATTGACTGCCCGCCATCGCTCAACCTCTTGACGCTTAACGGCCTTTGCAGCGCCCACGGCGTTGTCGTGCCAATGCAGTGTGAATATTTCGCGCTCGAAGGCTTGTCGGACTTGGTCAATACCATCAAACAGGTCCATGCCAATCTGAATCCGCAACTTCAGCTTATTGGTCTGTTACGTGTCATGTTTGATCCGAGAATCACGTTGCAGCAGCAGGTCAGCGACCAACTCAAACAGCACTTCGGCGAAAAGGTCTTTGACACCGTCATTCCGCGCAATGTCCGGCTGGCGGAAGCTCCGAGTTACGGATTGCCCGGCGTTGTTTTCGATCCTGCCTCGAAAGGCGCCCAATCGTTCCTCGACTTTGCTCAGGAAATGGTGACTCGAATTGCTGCCCGCTGAACTCGTCGGCTTGAACGCCGAATTCGACCCCGACCTGCTCGCTCGTATCGAAGACGCCGGCTTGAACGCGAGCGCGCCGCCCCAACAGCGCTGGTTCGATGGCTGGCTGCTGCGCTTTTCCCACAGCAAGGCCAAGCGTGCACGATGCATAAATGCGGTGGCGCTGGGCCGTCAGCCGGTGCAGCAACGGCTGGCGCAATGCGTCGAAATATTCGCCGCCGCAGGTCTTCCGCTCATCGTGCGCATCACGCCCTTCACGCTGCCCTGCACACTCGATGCCCAACTCGCCGCGCAAGGTTTGCTGCGGCTCGACGACACGCGGGTCATGGTCCTGCGCAACCTCAACACGGTCGAGCGCACTGTCCTTGACGCCCAGTGCAGCATAGGGGAAATCGAACTCGATGTCTTTGCCCAGAAAGTAGGCGCTTTGCGCGGATCGTCGCCTTCACAGCGCCAAGCCCACGCGGAGCGACTCATCTACGCGCCGGTACCGTTCACGGCCTTCGAGCTGCGCGAGCACAACGAAGTGGTCGCCTGCGGCCAGTTCGCGCTGGAGGGCGACTTGGTGGGCCTGTTCGACATCTTTACCGCGCCGAAGGCGCGCGGCCGAGGCCTGGCACGATTGCTCTGCCAGCACTTGCTGCTCATGGCCCGACAGAGGGGCGCCACCCATGCTTACTTGCAGGTGGAGTCGGACAACGCTGCCGCACGCTCCGTCTATCTTCGCCTCGGTTTCATCGACGGCTACAGCTACCACTACCGCAGCCGCGACCCTCCGGCCGCTTGATCCGTCCCGCGCTTGTGCAACGCCCAGGCAGCGCTAAAGCCCCAGCGACTCGTCCACTCCAAGGTGCACATTCATTGCTTGAACAGCCGTGCCACTTGCGCCCTTTCCCAAGTTGTCCAGGCGCGCAATCAGCAACGCCTGGGTTTCATTGGCAAATACGAAAATGTCGACTCGATTCGTATCGTTGCTGCCCTGCACGTCGAAATACTCCGGCGCCGGATGCGCATCGCCGAACATGGCTTGCAGCGATATGAACGGCTCGCGCCGGTAACGCTCCTCATAGGTCTTGTGCACAAGCTCGCCGGTCACTCTGGCCCCAAGCTGCGACAGTTCCAACGGCACACTGACCGCCAATCCCTTGTAGTAATTCGCGACGATGGGCATGAAGATGGGTGCACGGCGCAGGCCAGTGTGCGTCACCATTTCCGGCAAATGTTTGTGCGCGAGTCTCAATGAATACGGTCGCGGTGAGTCAAGCCCGGAGACGTTACCGCCTTGGTACTGGTCGATCATCTTCCTGCCGCCGCCGGAATAGCCGGAAATAGAAGTCGCCGAGATCGCTTGGTCAGCACCGACCAGCCCGGCATCTACCAAAGGGCGAAGCAACAGAATGAAGCTCAATGCATGGCAGCCCGGATTGGCGATGCGCTTGGAAGCACGAATTTTCTCGCGCTGTCCGGGGGCGAGTTCGGGCAAGCCGAACACCCACTGCGGGTCGGTGCGATGCGCTGTGCTGGCATCGATCAGACAGGTCTTGGGGTTGCGCAACAAGATCACCGCCTCGCGTGCGGCACCATCCGGTAGGCACAGAAACGCCACGTCAGCAGCGTTGAGCAACTCGGCGCGCCTGGCAGCGTCCTTGCGCTTTTCCGCATCGATTCGAAGCAGCTCGATGTCATCGCGGCGCGCCAGATATTCGTGGATGCGCAAGCCAGTTGTGCCCTCTTGACCATCGACAAACACCTTGTGTTTCATTGCAGATCCTCCGGCAGCCTGCCAACGACTCTGATTGTCGAGCAAAACCGTCGCCAGCCCGTCGCGCGCACTGCGCCCTTCCTCGAACCGCGAGACCTGGCGCGGAACCCGGACATTACATCGCCGACAATTCCCGCATGGTGACAAAGAAACCCAAGGGCCTCGGGCTCGGGCTCGAAGCGCTGCTCGGACCCCGCGCCGGTGGCACTGAAACGACGCTCGACGACAAGCTCTCAGGCACCTCGCGCCACCTCAAACTCGCCCAACTACAGCCCGGCAAATACCAGCCGCGCACGCGAATGGACGAGGCTTCCCTTCAAGAGCTTGCGCGCAGCATCGAGGCGCAAGGCATCATGCAGCCAATTCTTGTGCGTCTCGTCGCGCACGATCGTTATGAAATCATCGCTGGCGAACGTCGTGCGCGGGCCGCCAAGATCGCCGGATTGGACGATGTCCCTGTCCTGATCAAACAAGTTCCCGATGAAGCGGCGGCGGTGATGTCGCTGATCGAGAACATTCAGCGTGAGGACCTCAATCCGCTTGAAGAAGCACAGGGCCTCAAGCGCCTGACCACCGAATTCGGCTTGACTCATGAGCAAGCTGCGCAAGCTGTCGGACGTTCGAGAAGTGCTGCCAGCAATTTGTTGCGCCTCTTGAATCTCGCCGAACCTGTGCAGCAACTGCTGCTCAGGGGCGAAATTGAAATGGGCCATGCGCGTGCGCTTTTGCCACTGGAAGGTGCACAACAGATCCTGAGCGCCGGACAAGTCGTGGCCAAGGGCCTTAGCGTCAGGGAAACAGAACAGCTGGTTGCGCGCAGCGGTCTTGTCAAAGGCCGCCAAACTCCGTTGTTGCGTGTCCAACGGGACAAACCGCGAGATCTTCAGCGAATCGAACACACGCTCTCAGACATGCTCATGGCGAGTGTTGAAATTCGCTTGAAGAAAAAGACTCGTCACGGCGAACAGGGCGAAGTTGCCATTCAGTTCAGTTCATTGCTTGAACTCAACGGCCTGCTCGAAAAATTGGGGCTTCCCCCTGCCTGAACCCGTTGAGCAAGAGCTCCCCGAATGCGTCGATGGGCGATGAGGCGTACCCTCGCAGTACGGAGCTAGCCCATTAACTGGGCTACAACTCGCCCGCCACGAGGCGGTTGACTCGTTGAACTTTGCGCATAAATGTGGGTTCTATCGCCATTGGCGCTTCAACCGAGTTCGACCTGGGCACGTTCTATGCTGAAAATCGGGTAGAGCTTGCGGGCCGGTAGTCGAAGTGCGGGGCGTTTGTTGCATAACTCGGCGGTTTGGCAATCCGAAAACGGTCCAGAGTCGATCCCGCTGCCTTGCTGAGTTGCCAAGGAAAGCTCTGATGGCGCCCGATCGGGACGCCATCAGAACTTCCCTCACAACACGTCCCGTGCCACGTGGCGTCGCAATTTCGATCTCTAGGAGAGCAACATGGATGTCATCAGCAACTTCGCAGCGAGATTCGAGCGCACCCGAGAAGAGGAGTTGACGCTCGAAGACTACCTCGCCGAATGCAAACGCAACCCCGTTGCCTACGCGACAGCCGCAGAGCGCATGCTCAAGGCGATCGGCGAACCGCAACAAGTAGACACCCGCTCGGACCCGCGGCTGTCGCGACTGTTCGCCAACAAGCTCATCAAGATCTATCCTGCTTTCGCCGAGTTCTACGGCATGGAAGACGCCATCGAACAGGTGGTCAGTTATTTCCGTCACGCGGCACAGGGATTGGAAGAGAAGAAACAGATCCTCTACTTGCTGGGGCCGGTGGGCGGCGGCAAATCATCGATCGCCGAGCGACTCAAGGCATTGATGCAAGAGGTTCCCTTCTATTCGATCAAGGGCTCGCCGGTAAACGAGTCTCCGCTCGGCCTGTTCGATCCGACTGAAGACGGTCAGATCCTCGAGAAGGAATACGGCATTCCCCGTCGCTATCTGCACCGGATATTGTCACCTTGGGCCGTAAAGCGTCTCGAGGAGTTCGGCGGCGACGTCCGCAAATTCAAGGTCGTGCGTCGCTACCCGTCGGTCCTTAAACAGGTCGGAATCGCGAAGACGGAACCGGGTGACGAGAACAATCAGGACATCTCGTCGCTGGTGGGCAAGGTCGACATTCGTAAACTCGAAACCTTTGCCCAAGACGACCCTGACGCGTACAGTTTCTCCGGTGGCCTGTGCCTGGCCAATCAAGGCCTGCTCGAGTTCGTCGAGATGTTCAAGGCGCCCATCAAAGTGCTCCATCCGTTGTTGACGGCCACGCAGGAAGGCAACTTCAAGGGCACAGAAGGATTCGGTGCGATTCCCTTCGACGGTATTGTCCTCGCGCACTCCAACGAGAGTGAGTGGAAGGCGTTCCGCAACAACAAGAACAATGAAGCTTTTCTGGACCGGATCTACATCGTCAAGGTTCCCTATTGCCTGCGCGTCAGCGAAGAAATCAAGATCTACGAAAAACTGCTACGTGGCTCGTCGTTGTTCAAGGCAACCTGCGCACCGGGCACCTTGAAGATGATGTCCCAGTTTGCCATCCTGACACGATTGAAGGAGCCCGAAAATTCGAGTCTGTACTCCAAGATGCTCGTCTACGACGGCGAGAATCTCAAGGATACGGACCCGCGCGCGAAGAGTTTTCAGGAGTACCGCGACTACGCCGGCGTCGACGAGGGCATGAGCGGCGTCTCAACGCGCTTCGCGTTCAAGATCATTTCCAAGGTGTTTAATTTCGACAGCACAGAGATTGCCGCCAATCCGGTGCACTTGATGTACGTGCTCGAGCAACAGATCGAGCGTGAACAGTTCGCACCCGAAACGGAACAGAAATACCTGGCTTTCATCAAGGAACACCTCTCGGTTCGGTATGCCGAATTCATCGGCAAAGAGATTCAGACCGCCTATCTCGAGAGCTACAGCGAGTACGGTCAAAACATCTTTGACCGCTACGTGACGTACGCCGACTACTGGATCCAGGACCACGAGTACCGCGATACCGACACCGGTGAAGTATTCGATCGCGCGTCGCTGAATGCCGAACTCGAGAAAATCGAGAAACCCGCCGGTATTTCCAATCCGAAGGACTTTCGCAACGAGATCGTCAATTTCGTGCTGCGAGCCCGCGCGGCCAACGCAGGTCAGAACCCGGCCTGGACGAGCTACGAGAAGCTGCGTACGGTTATTGAGAAGAAGATGTTCTCCAACACCGAAGAATTACTTCCCGTGGTCAGTTTCAATGCAAAGGCCAGCGCCGACGAGGTCAAAAAGCACGAGGACTTCGTGACGCGCATGGTGGCCAAGGGCTACACGTCCAAGCAGGTCCGATTGCTTTGCGAGTGGTACTTGCGGGTGCGCAAGAGTTCGTGATTCACTGGTTCCATCGGGATAAGCGCCTTGCAGCAAATCATCGATCGACGCCTCGCCGGTAAGAACAAATCGATCGGCAATCGCGAGCGGTTCTTGCGGCGCCACAAAGAGCAAATCCGCGAGGCTGTCAAGCGCGCGGTCGATGGCCGCGGCATACGCGACATGGCGCAGGGCGAGGACATCCATATCCCCAAACGCGACATCAGCGAGCCTGTGTTCGGTCATGGCCCGGGCGGGCGACGTGACACTGTTCATCCCGGCAATCAGGACTACGTTCGTGGCGACCGAATCGAGCGCCCGAAGGGTGGCGGAGGCTCAGGCGGCAGTGGCAAGGCCAGCGACAGTGGTGAAGGCGACGACGATTTCGTCTTCCACCTCAGCAAAGAAGAGTTTATGCAGGTTTTTTTCGACGATCTGGCGTTGCCCAATCTTGCGCGAACGACGCTCGCCGATACCCCTGAATTCAAGACGCACCGTGCCGGTTACAGCAGCGACGGAACGCCGAACAATCTGCATGTCGTTCGCTCAATGCGCGGGGCAATCGGCCGGCGCATTGCGATCGGCTCAGAATCTCGCCGCAAGTTGCATCAGCTGGAAGAGCACTACGCGCTTCTGAAGCGCCATCCTGAACCCAATCCACATTCGCGCGAGTTGCTGAGAATCGAACGGGAGATCGAGGCACTTCGAGCCCGCCTGGCACGCATCCCGTATCTCGACCCGATCGACCTGCGCTACCGCAGCCGGGTTCGCGTTCCTGTGCCGACATCCAAGGCAGTGATGTTTTGCTTGATGGATGTGTCGGGCTCGATGGACGAGGCACGCAAGGAACTGTCAAAGCGATTCTTCATCCTTCTGTATTTATTCCTCACGCGCCACTACGAGAAGATTGAAATCGTTTTCATCCGCCACCATACGCAGGCACAGGAAGTCGACGAACAAAACTTTTTTCATGCCACTGAAACTGGCGGCACGGTCGTTTCAAGCGCGTTGGTGCTGATGGAGGAAATCGCGCGAGCGCGCTATCCGACCAGCGAGTGGAACATCTACGGCGCCCAGGCCAGTGACGGCGACAATTGGCATCACGACAGTGGCAGATGCCGCCAGCTGCTTGCCGAAAGAATCTTGCCTCTGTGCCGCTACTTTGCATATGTGCAAGTGGCTGCGGAAGAGCAGAACCTGTGGGAAGAATATGCGCAACTCGCCCATCAGACGAAGGTCTTTGCGATGCGCAAGGTAACTGAAGCTTCGCAAATTTACCCTGTCTTTCGAGAGCTGTTCAAGAAAGAGGGCACGCCCGCATGATCCGCAATACGCTCGGTTCGGGTGCTGCCGGCGACTCGCTTTCAGCCACTTCGGCGAACGCGCCGACTCGACCCGCGCGAGCCAGCGAAATCAGTCACCCGGCACGGGCATCGCAAACCTTGCCAGCACCCAGCGACTGGACTTTCGACCTGATAGAGCAGTATCACCAGGTTATCCGCCAGACTGCGCTTCGCTACGGGCTCGATACCTATCCGAACCAGTTGGAGATCATTACCGCCGAGCAAATGATGGACGCCTATGCTTCAGTGGGGATGCCTGTGAATTACAGGCACTGGAGCTTCGGCAAGGAGTTCATTGCGACGGAAAAGAACTATCGCCGCGGCCATATGGGATTGGCGTATGAAATCGTCATCAACTCCAATCCGTGCATCAGCTATTTAATGGAGGAGAACACCCTGGCCATGCAGGCCTTGGTGATTGCTCATGCGGCCTACGGGCACAACAGTTTCTTCAAGGGAAACTACCTGTTCCGTATGTGGACGGACGCGTCGTCGATCATCGACTACTTGGTGTACGCACGAAATTACGTCACCCACTGCGAGGAACGACACGGCCTGGAGGCAGTCGAGGCGTTGCTGGACAGTTGCCATGCGCTGATGAACAACGGCGTCGACCGCTATCGTCGACCGAGCAAGCTCAGCTTGGCCCAGGAACAAGCCCGGAGCAAAGACCGCGCCGAATACGCTCAACAGCAGGTCAATGACCTTTGGCGTACGTTGCCACGGCGAACCGAGAAGGCAACTGAAGAGTTGCAGGCTCGCCGCTTTCCCGAGGAACCCCAGGAAAATCTGCTCTATTTCATAGAAAAGAACGCGCCTCTATTGGAACCATGGCAACGCGAGGTCGTGCGTATCGTGCGCAAAGTCGCGCAGTACTTCTACCCACAACGCCAAACGCAGGTGATGAACGAAGGGTGGGCAACATTTTGGCACCACCACCTGCTTAACACGATGTACGACGACGGACATCTGTCCGACGGTGTGATGATTGAATGGCTCACGTCGCATACCAATGTCGTGTTCCAGCCGCCAGTTGGCCACCGTGCATACACCGGCATCAATCCCTATGCGCTGGGATTTGCGATGTACAGCGATATCAAACGCATTTGCCAGGACCCCACGCCGGAAGATCGTGCGTGGTTCCCGGAAATGGCAGGTCGAGATTGGCTGGAGACGATGGACCACGCGATGCGCAACTTCAAGGACGAAAGTTTCATCGGGCAGTACCTCTCTCCCCAGTTGATGCGCGAGTTCCGCCTATTCTCGATCGTCGACGACGAGACGGAGAAGGATCTCGAAGTTGCGGCGATTCATGACGATGCCGGCTACCGCCAGGTTCGAGAAAGCCTGAGCCGTCAGTACGACTTGGGCAACCGCGAACCCAATATCCAGGTTTGGAGCGTGAATCTGCGCGGTGACCGGTCGCTGACACTGCGGCACACGCAACACAACCAGCGCCCACTGACCGACAGCGGACAGGAAGTGCTCAAGCACGTCGCGCGCTTATGGGGATTCGGCATCCACCTGGAAAGCGTTGACGCTTCGGGCGCGATCGGGAAACGCTGGTCCGTGCCTGCCCCCACTGACTGAACCGGTTCCCTCGGCAAGCTGACGCAGACATCGTTTCGCCTGCGTCGGCCAGCATGATTTGCGTGTGGTTGCGCCACGCGCCAACGGCAGCCCATCAGCCATGTCTTGCCGGTCGAGAAGCGCAAAAAGACCCTACCCAGCCTAGAATGCGCGCCCGGCTGTGGCAAACTTACAACGAAATCGAAATCTATTGGAGCGGGCAATGCACAGACTGATCGGGATACTTTTGACCCAAGCAATTTGTGCAACGCAAGTGCTTGCGGCACTCGACGTTGGCGAGAAAGCGCCGGACTTCACGACTGACGCGGCCCTCGCCGGAAGGACGTACAGGTACTCCCTTGCAGAGTCTCTGGGCAAAGGCCCGGTGGTGTTGTACTTTTTCCCCGCCGCATTCACTGAGGGTTGCTCAATCGAAGCCCAACAGTTTGCGCAGGCATTGCCAAAATTCCGGGCCCTCGGCGCGACCATCATCGGGGTCTCCGGGGACGATCTCGCTACGTTGAGCAAGTTCTCTGTGCAAGTGTGCCAAGGAAAATTTCCCGTCGCCTCCGATGCATCGAGGGCCATCATGAAATCCTACGATGCAGTCATGCAGTCCCTGCCAGACTTTGCGACTCGAGTTTCGTATGTCATCGCCCCGAACGGTTCAATCCTCTACACCTACCTGAGCCTCAATCCGACCAAGCATGTCGAAAACACACTGGCTGCGGTCCGCGACTGGTCAACACTAAAGCCGACTCGCTAGTCCCTTCCGGCTGGGACCGCCTCGCTCCTTGTCAACGGGCAACAGGCGGGGCACGTTGAAGACCAGTCCGTTGAATGGCGCGTGCTCACACTGTGGCGGCGAAGAGAATCTGAATCTCGAAACTGCTAAAGCTGTAGGTCCAGCCTTTGCTTCGGGCGGCGGCAACGCTAAACTGTCGTCCGGCGCAGAAAGGCTCTTTTTTTCAAGCGCCTTTTGCAACTTTCCCCATCAGCAATATCGCAGGAGACCTTCGATGAAGAAACTCGCTCTGGCAGCCGTTTTGGTTGCATCCCAGTCCCTGGCCCTGTCCGCCTTCGCACAAGACAAGACCCGGGCCGACGTCAAAGCCGACACAGCTTCGGCTGTAAAGGCCGGCGCCATTCCCAAAGGCGAGGCCAATGCACCTCAAGCCGCTGCCAAATCAACGAAGGCACGGGCGGACGTGAAAGCCGATACCGCGGCCGCCACCAAGGCCGGTGCTATAGCCAAGGGCGAAACTTCGGCCCCTAAGCCAGCGGCCAGGACCACGATGACGAAAGAAGAAAGGGATGCAGCGCGTGCCAAGCGCAAGGCCGAGACTGCGGCTGCAGTTAAGGCCGGCGCCATTCCCAAAGGCGAAGCTACAAAGTAGTTCACCTTTCAGTGCCGGACGCGTTGCTCAATGCTGTGCGCGTTGCGGCCCAGCACCAGCGGCGGCGGTAAAGCGGCAACGTTTTACTGCCGTACCTCTTTTTTCGCCGCGCTGCGGCCAATCACGCCTTGACGCTTCGCTCAAAGCGACGTCAAACGTCGATGTTTGCCACACGCAGCGCATTGGCTTCAATAAAGTCGCGCCGAGGCTCCACGTCATCCCCCATCAACATCGTAAATACGCGGTCCGCCTCGATTGCATCGTCGATCTGAACGCGTAGCAGACGTCGAACCGCGGGATCCATGGTGGTCTCCCATAGTTGAGCCGGATTCATTTCGCCCAGTCCCTTATAGCGCTGCCGAGCAACAGCAGACTCGGCCTGCTGGAGCAGCCACGCCATCGCCTGACGAAAATCGTTGACCCGCGCTTCCTTCAATCGGTCC
The DNA here is from genome assembly GCA_049297615.1 of Burkholderiaceae bacterium. Classification (GTDB taxonomy): domain Bacteria; phylum Pseudomonadota; class Gammaproteobacteria; order Burkholderiales; family Burkholderiaceae_C; genus JAEMQF01. The sequence goes on along the minus strand of JBAQUQ010000374.1, from coordinate 15,435 downwards.
CCCTCACCTCGTCGCACCACAGCATTGCCGCTTACAAGGCCCCTGAACGTCTTGCCTGCAGTGCACAAGGCCTCATAGTCGGCGCCATGCAAGAAATCGGCATTGATCACGCTGCTCTTTGCGTTGCCATGCAGCATTCGATTGATCTTCAATACATACTTATCGGTGCGACCATCGAACTCGGCAATCACTTCCGCTTCGTGTAGTGTCGCCATGAGCGCCGACGCCGACGCGTCAGCCGCGCCAACCGCATCGAGATTCAACTCCAAGCCATTCGCCATTGCACGCAAGGCCTCGACATCCATCCAACTCGACAGTCGTTGCACCACATTGTTGGCCATTACATACAGTCGAGCCAATCCTTCCAGTGTTTCACCCTGAAGCGGCAGCGCACCCGGAACTCCCGTTTCGAGCTGCGCTTCTTTTAGCGCGACACGCAACAGATACGCGTCGAGTTCAAGCCCGTCCTTCAAATAAGTCTCATCCTTTCCCAACTTGACCTTGTAAAGCGGGGGCTGGGCGATATAGATATGTCCGCGTTCCACTAACTCGGGCATCTGGCGAAACAAAAACGTCAGCAGGAGCGTTCGGATGTGGGCTCCGTCGACATCCGCATCGGTCATGATGATGATGCGGTGGTAGCGCAGCTTGTCTGCGTTGAAATCATCGCCACCCATGCCCGAGCCGATTCCTGTTCCAAGCGCAGTGATGAGGGTCAGAATCTCATTGCTAGTCAGTAGTTTCTCGTAGCGTGCCTTTTCCACATTGAGAATCTTTCCCCGCAGCGGAAGGATCGCTTGAAATTTGCGGTCCCTGCCCTGCTTGGCAGACCCCCCCGCCGAGTCCCCTTCAACAATGTAGATCTCGCACATTGCGGGATCCTTTTCCTGACAGTCCGCCAGCTTTCCGGGCAACCCCATCCCGTCAAGAACACCCTTGCGGCGCGTCATTTCACGCGCCTTGCGCGCCGCCTCACGTGCCCGCGCCGCGTCAACGATCTTCCCGCAGATGATCTTTGCGTCGGTTGGGTTCTCCTGAAGATAGTCTGAAAGCGCTTTGCTGACGATATCTTCAACCGGGCCGCGGACTTCGCTGCTGACGAGTTTGTCCTTGGTCTGGCTCGAGAACTTCGGCTCAGGCACCTTAACCGAAAGCACACAGCAAAGGCCTTCCCGCAGGTCATCGCCTGCGATTTCCACCTTGGCCTTCTTGGCCAACTCTTTGTCTTCGATGTACTTGTTGATGACTCGCGTCATTGCAGCACGCAAGCCGGTAAGGTGAGTTCCACCATCGCGTTGCGGAATGTTGTTGGTAAAGCACAGGACGTTCTCTGAGTACCCATCATTCCACTGCATGGCAACTTCGCAAGCAATGCTCGACCCTTGATCCGTACTTTTCGCACCGGTTGAATAGAAGATGTTCGGATGGAGGACCTTCTTGCCTCCATTGATGAACTCAACAAAGCCTCTCACCCCGCCCGAATACGCGAAGGTGTCTTCCTTGTTTTGGCGCTCGTCAAGCAGACGGATTCGCACACCATTGTTCAAAAAGCTTAATTCACGCAAGCGCTTCGACAAGATTTCATAGTGAAAATCGATATTCGAGAATATTTCACCGTCAGGCAAAAAATGCACTTCCGTACCGCGCTTCTCGGTGGACCCAACAACCTTCATCGGTGACACATCGAACCCGTCGCGCTGGGCGACTACTCGGTCCTGCGGAATTCCCTGTCTGAACTCCATTGCATGAATATTTCCCTCGCGTCTTACGGTCAGGCGCAACCACTTGCTCAAGCCATTCACGCAACTCACACCAACTCCGTGCAGCCCACCCGACACCTTGTAACTGTTCTGATTGAACTTGCCTCCGGCATGCAGTTCGGTGAGTGCTATTTCTGCCGCCGAACGCTTTGGGTCATGCTTGTCATCCATCTTGATGCCCGTCGGAATACCACGCCCGTTGTCAATGATGCTGACAGAATTATCAGAGTGGATAGTGACCACGATATCGTCGCAATATCCTGCGAGCGCCTCATCTATGGAGTTGTCGACTACTTCGAAAACCAAGTGATGTAAACCAGTGCCATCTGACGTATCGCCGATATACATGCCGGGCCGCTTGCGTACTGCTTCGAGACCCTCAAGGATTTGTATACTCCCTTCGCCGTATGCAGAACCATTCGTATCTGCAGCGCCAATGCCATCCGGCAAACCGCCTGTACTGTCTTTCGAACTACCTAAATCAGTCATTCCGTAATTGAATAATACTGTCATTCATAGATTCTCGTCTCCGACTTAAGGTTAAATTCTCATCGGCATTACAACGTACTTGAATCCTGGATCATCAGCTACCGTCAACAGTGCACTCGAGTTCCCGTCATGAAGCTGAACTGTAAATGTATTGCAGTCGCTCATATTAGTCAGCACATCTATTATATAAGTCACATTAAAGCCTATCTCAATGTTCTCACCTTTATACTCAATGTCCACTTCTTCCGTCGCCTCTTCTTGATCCGCGTTGCTTGCAGCAATTCGTAGCAGACCTGGCTCCACATTTGCACGTACACCCTTAAACTTCTCGCTGGTCAATATGGCTATACGCTGCAGGCTTGCCAGTAGTTTCTCACGCTCGATGCTGAAGTGATTCTTGTGATTCCTTGGGATGACACGGTTGTAGTCTGGAAACTTTCCTTCCACCAGCTTCGTCACGAAGTCAATCCCGTTAAACCCAAACTTTGCCTGATTACTCGCAAACCGCATTTCAATTGGCTTCTGCTCTCCGTCCTTATCGTCGCGCAGTAGCCGCTGTAGCTCGAGCACACTCTTGCGCGGCAAAATCACTTCCTGCTTTGGAATCTCCACCTCGAGCAGTGCCTGCGCGTGCGCGAGCCGGTGGCCATCTGTCGCCACGAGAGTCAGCTTCCTTCCCTCGGCAACGAGCAATATCCCGTTGAGATAGTACCGAATGTCATGCACAGCCATCGCAAAGTGCACCTGACCGATCAGACTCTTCAGGGTCGCTTGCGGTACAGTGAACGCTGGACCAAAATCAGATGCCTCTTGAACAAGCGGAAAATCGTCGCTCGGTAAAGTCTGCAGAATAAACCGGCTTTTTCCACCCTGCATGGTTACTTTGTTCTGCGAACTCGAAAAACATACTATCTGCTCCTCCGGCAAGGAGCGTAAAATGTCAATTAACTTTCGTGCGCCAACTGTCGTTGAAAAATCCCCACTATCACCCTCGAATGTTTCACTGGTTCTTATTTGAACCTCCAAGTCGCTTGCAGTAAATTCTATCAAATTTCCTACCTTCTTAATTAAAACATTAGCTAGAACAGGTAGCGTATGACGTCGCTCAACAATCCCTGCAACAGCCTGCAATGCCCGCAGTAATTTTTCCTGTGCGGCCTTTAGAACAATCATTTCAACCTCTTAGGATGGTCGTAGTGATAGAGCATGAAAAAAATGTGGATAAGTACCATTTCTACCATTAAATCAATCGCCTAAGTTGTGACGAAGCCTGTGGTGTGGCCCGATCATCAACATCGCCAGGTGTTGAACAACTTTTATCCGAGAGTAGAAACAGTGGACAAATGATAAACTTCTAATGGCTTGTGCACAGCTATTTAAAGGCGCTCTAAATATAGTAGATATCAGCCCTTCAGCGTCTGTTCGAGGACATGAAGTTGCTGATTCAAATCAGTATTTTTCTGCCGCTCTGATGATATCTTGCGAACAGCGTGTAGCACCGTTGTGTGATCGCGGCCACCGAACGAATCTCCGATCTCTGGCAAACTCTTCTGTGTCAACTCCTTGGCGAGATACATGGCAATTTGGCGTGGGCGTGCGATGCTCGCTGGGCGCTTCTTGCTATACATGTCGGCTATTCTGATTTTGTAGAAATCAGCGACTGTCTTTTGAATGTTTTCGAGACTAATCTGACGATTCTGAATCGACAACAAATCCTTTAGCGCATCACGTGCCAGCTGTATATTTATCTCCTTGAGGCTGAATCTTGAGTAAGCGAGTATCTTGCGAAGTGCACCCTCTAGTTCACGCACATTCGCCCGGACATTCTTCGCCACGAAAAAGGCTACATCCTCGGGCATCGGCGTGGCTTCGAGCTCTGCCTTGCGCAAAAGGATCGCTACGCGCATTTCCAGTTCGGGTGGCTCTATCGCCACAGTCAAGCCGGCGTCAAATCTAGAGGTCAGCCGTTCGTCGATATCTACCAAGCCCTTCGGATAGGTATCACTCGTCATGATGATGTGAGCACGCTTTGCCAGCAAAGCCTCGAAAGCATTGAAAAATTCCTCCTGGGTTCTCTCTTTGCCAGCGAAGAACTGAACATCGTCAATCAACAGCAGGTCCAACGAGTGGTACTTGGCCTTAAGTTCGTCGAAGGTCTTGCGCTGATAGTTCTTGACCACGTCAGTAATGAACTGCTCGGCGTGCAAGTAGAGAACGCGCGCGTCAGGTCGATCTGCAAGCAAGGCATTGCCAACAGCGTGAATGAGATGCGTTTTGCCCAGACCGACTCCCCCATAGACGAACAAGGGGTTGTACATCGCTCCAGGCGCACCCGCGACATGCAGTGCTGCGGTCCGCGCCATCTGATTCGCACGTCCAGGCACCAACGTCTCGAAGGTCAGGCTGGAGTTGAGTCTCGTGCGGTTGTGCAAAACAGCATCGGCCGCAGCACCGTTCGGTACAGGCGAAATTCGCGGTCCTGAAACCGTGCCCGCACCCGGTGCGGCAACATCGCGTGCCGATCGAAGTGGCGCGATTGCGCCAGTTGACGCTTCGCAACCCATCGGCAACGCAGCTGAAACGTCACGCTGAACCAGGGTCATGTTGAGCCGAACCGGACGACCAGCGAGTTCACTCAATACGGCTTCGATTCGACCAGCGTACTGGTTGCGGATCCAATCCAACTTGAACCGGTTGGCAACACGCACTGTGACTACTGCGCCAGAATCGGCGTGTTCTGTGAAGTCGGCGGCCGGAAGCGGACGGATCCAAGTATTGAACTGTTGTTCAGGCAGTTCCGCCGCGAGCCGCTCGCAGCCGCGTTGCCAGAGGTCAGCCGCCATACTGTGGAGAACACATCGTTAAGAGCGCGGATTGTACTTCGCAAACGGCAAATGAATCGCTGTTATCCACAGTTCAAACCGTCGCACCAGAAAGCCGCTTCCAAGCAAGCAATTTCGGCTTTGCGTTGACCCAAGTGGGAGATTCTGCTGTAATCGCCGGTTTTCCGCGTACGTGTCTTGCAACCTAGGCGCGTGCCGTCGGTTGTTTGCCCGTAAGTAGGCAATCCACACAGACTACCCGTCGAATGGGGCGCACCGATCATGAAACGCACCTACCAAGCTTCGAAAATCCGCCGAGCACGCGTCCACGGCTTCCGCGCACGCATGAAGACCCGGGGCGGCCGCGCGGTCATTAACTCGCGTCGGGCCAAAGGGCGCAAGCGCCTTTCCGTTTGACCGCGACCTCGGGTCGGCGGCAATTCAAACATTCCTCTCGTGGCCTGCACCGGGGTTGGCCGCTTGCGGCACACGAGCGACTTCAAAAGGGCGCTTGCGCAGACCCCCACGGTGGTGAATCACCACTTCGCCTTGCATAGCACAAAGGCCGCTCCGTGGGTGCATATGGGAGCAAGGGCTCACTCTGAAGAGCATGACTTATCAACAGGTAACGAGCCAAAGCGAGCCGTTTCTGTGGATAAAGTAAATGGCACCGGTCTACCAGGCCCGGTCGGAGAGCCTCTCTGGCTGGGGGTCGTTGTTCCAAAACGCCTTGCGCGTCGAGCGGTGACCCGAATGCTGCTCAAGCGGCAGATCAGAGATGGTGTCGCCCGTCACGCGCAGAGCTTCCCCCCAGGCATTTGGGTGGTCCGCCTGCGAACAGCGTTTGATCGCGCCCGGTTCAGGTCTGCTGTTTCGGATAGGCTGCGCACGACAATTCGAGCGGAAATCGAACAGTTATTGGCGGCCATGGCGCGGGCAACAGCGGCCTACCTACCCAACATGCCTCAACAGTGAAAGAAGCACCATGTCACTGGCCCCGGCCCTGATCTCGACAATCAAGGGCTATCGCTTCTTCCTGAGCCCATGGCTTGGGAATGCCTGCCGGTTCAGCCCGACCTGCTCGGAGTATTCGATTCGCGCTATTGAGGCCCATGGTGCTGCGCTTGGTGTCTATCTGGCCTTTACGCGCATTGCGCGTTGCCATCCTTGGTGCGAAGGTGGCGAAGACGACGTGCCAGTACGACCGCCGCGATGGTCTGCGAATGCCCCCACGACGCGCCCTCGTGCCGCAGTCAAGGGGACCGTGCACGTCCCAAAGAACACCCGCCCATGAACGATATGCGCCGCACCATTCTCTGGGTGGTGTTCTCGATGTCGCTTTTCCTCATTTGGGACGCCTGGAACAGGCACACCGGGCAGCCGTCCATCTTTACACCACCGCCAGCCGCAAAGCCAGGCCCGGCGGGCTCCGCGTCCACGCCAAGCGGCCTGCCTCCAGTCTTGGCCAGCGATACTTCGAGTGCTCTACCTGTTGTGTCCGCGCCGCCATCTGCCGTCGGTGGGCAGCGCGTAGAGGTGACAACCGACCTGTTCAAAGCAACTCTGGATACACGCGGTGGCGCTCTGGTGCGGGTGGAACTGCTGCGCCAGGTCGACCCGCTCGATCACAGCAAGAATATGGTCTTACTGGACCAATCTGCAGATCGCCTGTATGTAGCGCAAACCGGACTCGTCCCGCCTACCGGCGGGGCGGGACTGCCAAATCACCACAGTTTGATGAAACTCGCTCCGGCAGAGCGTCTACTCAAAGAAGGCAGCAAGGCCGTTCAGGTCAGGTTCGAGTCGGACGAAATCGGCGGCGTCAAACTCATCAAGACCTACACGTTTGAACGATCGAACTATGTCATCGGTATCTCCCACGAGGTCACAAATAACTCGGCCTCCCCCATCGCGCCGCGCCTGTATGTTCAGTTGGTTCGCGACGGCAATGCGCCGGCTGGCGAGTCGAGCTTTTACTTCACGTTCACTGGGCCAGCCATCTATACCGACGCGGCCAAGTTCTCGAAGATTGACTTCAAGGACATCGACAAGCGCAAGTCGGGCGAAAAGCTTGAACATCCGATCGAAGCAGACAACGGATGGATCGCCATGGTGCAACACTATTTCGCCAGCGCTTGGCTGCTCGACAAAGACAACAGTGCAAAACATCCGCGCGAGTTCTACACGAGCAAGGTAGCTCCGAACACCTATTCCGTGGGAATGATTGCGCCGATGGGCGAAGTCACAACCGGCACGAGCAGGATCTTCGATGCGCGCCTCCTCGTCGGACCACAAGAAGAGGACAAGCTCGCCGCATTGGCGCCGGGCTTGGAACTAGTGAAGGACTATGGTTGGTTCACGATTCTGGCCAAGCCGTTGTTTTGGCTGTTGACCCAATTGCACAAGTTCATTGGCAACTGGGGCTGGTCGATCGTCGGCTTGGTGTTCCTGCTCAAGATCGCTTTCTACTGGCTCAATGCGACGGCTTACCGTTCGATGGCGAAGATGAAGGCCATCAATCCGAAAGTCATGGCTCTGCGTGAGCGGCTCAAAGACAAGCCGCAAGAAATGCAGCAAGAAATGATGCGAATCTATCGTGAAGAGAAGGTCAACCCGCTTGGCGGGTGTCTGCCCATCTTCGTGCAGATGCCGTTTTTCATCGCCTTGTACTGGGTCTTGCTGTCCAGTGTAGAAATGCGAAACGCTCCGTGGATTGCGTGGATTACCGATCTCTCGGCGAAGGATCCCTATTTCATTCTGCCCCTGGTGATGACGGGAACAACGATGTTCCAGACTTGGCTGAATCCGACGCCACCCGACCCGGTGCAGGCGAAAATGATGTGGATCATGCCGCTGGTCTTCTCCATCATGTTCTTCGTGTTTCCGGCCGGCTTGGTGTTGTACTGGCTTACCAATAACGTCCTGTCAATCGCTCAACAGTACCTCATCAACAAGCGAATGGGCGTCTTGGGCAAGTAGGGCGCCCGCGCCGGCCGGCTCGAGGCTCGCAGCGGTGCATCGCAAATTGGGGAGGGGAGTCGATGTTGCCGCTTCAGCACGACACCATCGTTGCGGTGGCCACGGCGCCTGGGCGCGGTGCCATTGGCATCGTGCGCGCATCCGGGCCGCATGTCGAGCCGCTCATCGCCGCGATCTGCGGAGCCCCCCTTGAAGCGCGCCGCGCGAATTACTTGCCCATGCGCGGCGCCGACGGCCATGCGATCGACCATGGCCTGGCCATTTACTTTCGCGCACCGCACTCGTATACCGGCGAAGATGTCCTGGAGCTGCAGGTCCATGGCGGACCAGTGGTGCTGCAATTGTTACTCGCGCGCTGCCTCGAGGCGGGCGCGGATCACGGTGCGCGCGTGGCGCGGCCGGGAGAATTTACGCAGCGCGCTTTTCTGAACGGAAAGCTTGACCTGGCCCAGGCGGAAGCAGTCAGTGACCTGATCGAGGCCAGTACCGAAGCAGCCGCCCGGTCAGCAGCGTTGTCCCTGAGCGGCAGCTTCTCGGCACACATCGACACCCTGAGCGAGCACCTTGTCGAACTGCGCGCCTTGGTCGAAGCCACCCTCGATTTTCCCGACGAAGAAGTCGACTTCCTCAAAAGTTCCGATGCACACAATCGCCTCACCCGTATCGGGCACGCCCTGGACCAACTATTACTGCTGGCCCGCCAGGGGGTGCTGTTGCGCGACGGAATCAAAGTGGTGTTGGCGGGCCAGCCCAACGTCGGGAAAAGCTCGTTACTGAATGCTCTGGCGGGCGCGGAGCTGGCCATCGTTACGCCGGTTCCGGGCACGACGCGCGACAAAGTCAGCGAAACCATTCAAATCGAAGGGGTACCGATCCACGTGATTGATACCGCCGGCCTACGCGATTCCACCGATGCAGTCGAGCGCATCGGCATCGAGCGGACCTGGGGTGAAATATCGAGCGCCGATCTCGTCATCTTTCTGCACGACCTGACCCGAGCGAAGTTAGCCTCCTATGCGGCCGCTGAGGCACAACTTGCCCAAAGATTGGCTGCGGCGCTGGCACGTGGCACGCGCCTGATTCACGTCTATAACAAGAGCGATGCGATCCCCGAAGCGCAACGCGTCGCCGGCTTGAATGTCTCGGCGCTCACCGCAGAGGGGCTCCCGGCACTGCGCCGGGCTGTGCTCGAGACGGCGGGTTGGCAGTTGCCTCCCGAAGGAGTCTTTCTCGCACGTGCGCGTCATGTGCACGCGTTGCGCCGCGCCGCAGTTCATGTGGCTCACGCTGACGCGCACGCGGCGCATGCCGATGCGGCGCTCGAGCTGCTCGCTGAAGAATTGCGCCTGGCCCATCTAGCATTGGCAGAAATCACCGGCGCATACGCGGCCGATGACTTGCTGGGCCAGATATTCAGCCGCTTTTGCATCGGGAAATGAACGACCTGGAAAGGGTCGTGACATAGGAACGCTCGGTGGTGCGCAATAGCTCGCCGTGGACTTGACATTGCGTTGCGGACGGGCAAGGGCGCTGGATAATCCGGCCTTCATCCTGAACCTGCTGCCCAAACAAGCCATGGAAGTGATTGACCTGCTGAAGGCTGTTCTGACACTTAACTCCGAAGACGCTTTTCGTGCCCGCCTGACGCTCGAACAATGGCGCACGGTGACGCCGTTCCTGACCCCGCACGAGATCCGATCCGGCGATTTATTGATCAAGCAGGGCGATACGGACCACACCATGTATTTCCTCGGGCAAGGTTCGCTCCAGGTGTTCGTCACCGGCGCCACCAGTGGTGCCAATAAGATCGCGATCCTGCGCGCCGGTGCGGTGGTCGGTGAAACCGGCCTGTTCGGCGACTTCCCGCGGATGGCCAGTGTCGAGGCGATGACGCCATCCATCGTCTGGGCCCTGCGCGGACCGCGTTTGGAAGAGCTGGCACAGCGCAGCGCCGCCCTGGCGCTCGAACTCACCCGCGCGGCCGGTGCCGTAATGTTGACGCGCCTGCGCGCAAATCAAGCGCGCAAGATCTCCTTCGCCTGATCGCAGCTCGGCGTCAAGAACGACCGAGCAGCTTGCTCTCTGCCAAGGCCAGGGGCTCAGGCAGGCCTGAGAGAACAAGCGTGTCACCTGCCGAGAGAATGACATTTCCGACGGGCTTGGAGACGGCTCCACTGGCGAGTCGCAGAGACACGGCGGTCACCCCCACGGCGTGCAAGGCTTGGTCCGCGAGCGTCTGGCCGATGCAGCCTGCGGCTGCAGGCAACGTAACGGAGAGCAAGCGTGCATGCCGCAGCGCGTCCACCGTGTCGTCGTCTGCACCGTGGAAGTAGCCGCGCAGCAAACCATAGCGAGCGTCGCGTTGATCTTGCACGAGGCGAATCACGCGCCGCATCGGAACTCCGACCAAAGCCAGCGCATGGCTGGCAAGCATCAACGAACCCTCGATCGCTTCCGGAACGACTTCGGTGGCCCCGGCTGCCTGTAGGCGTTCAATCTCGCTGTCGTCGAGCGTGCGAACCACGACAGGAACTCTGGGTGCATGAGCTTGCACCTGACGCAAAATTCTTAACGCCGATTGCGTGTCGTGGTAGGTGATAACTACAGCGTTGGCACGCGCCAGCCCGGCGGCCATCAGACTTTGCAGACGGGCTGCGTCGCCGAATACCACGCTTTGCCCGGCGGCTGCAGCTTGGCGAACCCGATCGGGGTCCAGGTCGAGCGCCATGTATGGAATCGCTTCACTTTCGAGCAGGCGCGCAAGATTCTGGCCGCTTCGACCATAACCGGCGATGATGACGTGCGCTTCGGTGTTGATGGCCCGCCTGGCAATCGTCGTCATCGCCACCGATTGCATCAGCCAGTCGCTCGAACTCAAGCGCATCACGATGCGGTTGCTGTAGAGAATAAGCAATGGCGTCGCCAACATGCTCAGCACCATGCTGGCCAAGACGGGGCTCAGCCAGACGGGTTCGATGAGCTGCTGTTCGGCGCCGAGGGTCAACAGTACGAAGCCGAACTCGCCAGCCTGGGCCAAGTACAAACCGGTTCGCAGCGCGACGCCGGGAGTCGCACCAAACAGGCGAGCCAACAGCGCCACCAGTAGAAACTTGGCCAACACCGGGGCCACGGTCAGCAACAGCACCAGGAACCATTGGTCCAGCACCGCATGCCAATCCAATCTCATGCCGATCGTGATGAAGAACAAACCGAGCAGCACATCGTGGAACGGACGAATGTCGGTCTCAACCTGATGCTTGTACTCCGTCTCGGCAATCAGCATGCCAGCCAAGAAGGCGCCGAGCGCGAGCGAAAGGCCCGCTTGTTCGGTCAGCCAGGCCAAGCCCAGGGTAACCAGGAGCACGTTCAGAATGAATAATTCTTCGCTCTTGCGCCGCGCCACTTGAGTGAGCCACCAGCGCATGATTCGCTGGCCGCCTACCAAAAGCAATGTGAGCAGGGCAGCTGCCTTGAAGGTCGCCCACGACAACGCCGCGGCCATATCAGCGGCGCTCGAATTCAACGCCGGAATCAATACCAGCAGCGGTACCACCGCAAGGTCTTGGAACAGCAACGTACCCATGACGCGCCGGCCGTGTTCGCTGTCGAGTTCGAGGCGCTCAGCCATCAATTTGCCGACGATCGCCGTGCTCGACATGGCCATCGCGCCAGCGAGCACCACTGCGCCAGGCCAAGACAGCTGCCAGGGCCGCGCGGTGAACGAAAACAACCAGCTGAGCACGAAGTGACCGAGCACGGTGCCGACGATGGTGAACGCCACCTGGGCCAAGCCCAAGCCGAACACCAGCTTGCGCATGCTCTTCAACTTGGGCAGGTTGAACTCCAGGCCGATGACGAACATGAGCAGTACGACGCCGAACTCCGCGAGGGTGCGAACCCCCGCCGAGCCTTTGGCCAGCGCCAAAGCGTTCGGACCGATGAGCACACCCACCACCAAATAGCCGAGCATCGGCGGCAAGCGCGCGAGGCGGCACACCGCGACGCCGGCCACAGCGGCTACCAGGTACAACAGAATCAGCTCGAGCGTGGTGGCCATCGGGTCTCGGGTGGGTGGCGCCGGCAGGCCAGGGCAAGGGTGCATCGACCGCCTAGAATCGCGCCATCGTAATGGACGCTCGCGCGCGCGGGTGTATGCGGTGGTCGCCCAAGCCGAATCGAGACCCGTCTTCGACACGCAGCGCGCCTTGCAATTGGCGCGTGAAACCTTCGAAATCGAGGCAAATGCGCTGCTCGGCTTGAGGGCTCGACAGGGCGAAAGCTTTGCAAGCACAGCGCGGGCCATGCTGGAATGTCGCGGCCGCGTCGTCGTGATGGGCATGGGCAAGAGTGGCCATGTCGGCCGCAAGATCGCTGCCACGCTAGCGTCGACGGGCACACCAGCCATGTTCGTGCACCCTGCAGAAGCCAGCCACGGCGATCTGGGCATGGTGACACGCGACGACGTGGTTCTCGCGATCTCGAACTCCGGCGAGAGCGACGAGTTGGCGGCGGTAATCCCGGCGCTAAAGCGCCTGGGCGTTGTTCTCGTGCTCATGACAGGGCGGGCCGACAGCCAACTCGCGCAGCATGCCGACCTGGTGATCTCCAGCGAGGTCGATCAGGAGGCCTGCCCCATGAACCTTGCTCCCACGGCCAGTACCACGGCGCAAATGGCGTTGGGCGACGCACTCGCTGTGGCCCTGCTCGACGCGCGCGGCTTTCGAGAAGACGACTTCGCGCGCTCGCACCCGGGCGGGGCTCTCGGGCGCAAACTCTTGATTCATGTGCGCGACCTGATGCGCAGCGGCGAAGACGTGCCTCGTGTCGGGCCCGACAGCGCTTTCACGACGATGTTGCGCGAGATGACGGGCAAAGGCCTGGGCTTTACCGCGATCGTCGACGCGCGACAACGCGTGTGCGGCATCTTCACCGACGGGGACTTGCGTCGCCTGCTTGAACGCGGCGCCGATCTACGCTCACTGCACGCGCACCAGGTCATGCACGTCAACCCCAAGCTGGTTCGCGCCGACGCCCTCGCGGTCGAGGCGGCGGCGATGATGGAACAGCACCGCATTACGAGTGTGCTGGTTGTGGATGCGCAGGGCCTGCTCGTGGGCGCCCTGAACTCCAACGACTTGATGCGTGCCAAGGTGATCTGATGCTCGCGCCCGCACTGAATTTCGCACCCGAACTTCTGCTGCTTGCCCAGCCCATACGTGCCGCGATCTTCGACGTCGATGGTGTGTTAACCGACGGGCGCATCTACCTCGGCGGACATGGCGAAGAGTACAAGGCCTTTTCAACGCTCGATGGCCACGGCCTGAAACTGCTCGCACGGGCGGGCATCGTGCCGATGATCGTCAGCGGCCGAGACAGCGCGGCGCTTCGCCAGCGCGTCGCGGACTTGAACATCGCGCATGCGCGCTTCGCTGTGGCAGACAAACTCACAGCCGCGCAGCAGCTGTTGGCGCCACTAAAGCTGGCATGGTCGCAAGTTGCGGCCATGGGAGACGATTGGCCCGACCTCCCCATGCTCAGGAATGCTGCATTCTCCTGCGCGCCGCCCGGGGCGCACGCCGAGGTCCGGGCAGCTTGCGCGTTTGTGACTCGCGCGCGCGCCGGCTACGGCGCGGCGCGCGAATGCTGCGATCTGTTGCTCATTGCCAGCGGCCGCTATGTCGACTTGCTGCATGAACCGCAGACAAGCTTGGACGGTTCGACGCGGGCCGCCACGTGAAGGCTATCGCTGCGGCACCCGCCGCGCGGCCGCAACGCCCGTCGTTGGCGCTACCCTGGCGCGTGCGCACCTTCGATGCGGTCTCGACCTACCTGCCGCTGTTGCTGATGGGTCTGTTGGCTTTGGGCACCTGGTGGTTGGTCAAGAATACGCCCGTGCCCGAATTCGCTCGCGAAGACGAGGCGCCGTTGCACGAGCCCGACTACGAAATGAGTGACTTCGTCGTGCAACATTTCGCTTCGGACGGCGCGATGCGGATCCAGATCGAAGGTCGTCGCATGCATCATTATCCTGACACGAATACCCTGGAAATCGACGACGCCCGCATCCGCGCCACCGGACGCGACGGGCGAACCCTATCAGCCACAGCGAAACGCGCACTGGCAAACGCCGACGGCAGCGAGGTGCAATTGCTCGGCGAGGCCCATGTGATTCGCGAAGCGACCGCGGGAGAGGCACAGACTGAATTTCGCTCCGAGTTCCTGCATTTCTTTCAGGCCACGGAACGTGTGCGCTCCCATCTGCCAGTCACCGTCACGCGCGGCACCAGCGAGTTCCGGGCCGACGCCGTCGACTACGATAACCTCGCACGCGTGATCGAGCTCAAAGGTCGCGTACGCGCCGTCTTAGCGGCACCGCCTGGTGATGCTTCGCGGGGCCGGCTGCCCTGAAGCGCGCAGCCCGCCGTCGACCCTGGCCCAGGCTGGTCTGAGCCTCCAACATCGATCACCGGCCTTGCGTAAATTGGGACCCATGTCTGCCCCGCTGGCCTACATCACAGGCGCATCGAGCGGAATCGGCCAAGCGTTGGCGGCGCGCTACCTGAGCGGCGGTTACCGCCTGGCCTTGGTGGCGCGGCGCACTGCCCCGATCGAGCAGTGGCTTCACACCCAGCAACCACTGGCCAAAGCTTGTGCGGTCTACGCCGCCGATGTTTGCGATGTTCAAGCCGTTGGAGCGGCCGCGCTGGCCTGCATCAATGCCCAGGGTCTGCCCGATGTGGTGATCGCCAACGCGGGTATCAGCGTGGGAATGGACAGCGCCGTGCCGGAAGACCTGGAAGTCATGCGCGCGACGCTCGAGACCAATGTACTGGGCATGGCTGCCACCTTCCAGCGCTTCATTGCGCCAATGCGCAGGCGTGGCTCGGGCAGGCTCGTCGGCATAGCCAGTGTCGCGGGGATTCGCGGGCTACCGGGCCACGGCGCCTACTGCTCCAGCAAAGCCGCGGCAATCGCCTTTTGCGAAAGCCTGCGAGGCGAGCTGAAGGGCAGTGGGGTCAAGGTCGTGACCTTGGTGCCGGGCTACGTCGACACACCACTGACACGCAAGAACCGCTACAGCATGCCGTTCCTGATGCCTGTCGATAAATTTGCCGATCGTGCGTTCGCTGCGATTGCGCAGGGAGCGAGTTACCGCGTGATTCCATGGCAGATGGGCCTCATTGCCAAGCTGTTGCGAAGTCTGCCCAACTCGTTGTTCGATCAACTGCTGGCTGGCCAGCCGCGCAAACGTCGCCGGGGCGAATGACTCGGTTGCCGCGCGGTGCCGAAAGCCTGGCCCGGCCCGAGGCGGATAGAGGCGCAACCGAGCACGCGCAGACAGTGGCACAAGTGAAAACGGGCTGCATGGGCAGCCCGTTTATGAG